>CAYWMV010000340.1:0-2729 GCA_964459055.1 uncultured Ignavibacteriaceae bacterium
TCATCCGATGAACTCGTTCAACGGATGTGTCTGAATTCCAAAAATCTGTGTAAATCAGTCTAATCAGTGTCACCTGTGTGCTAATGCGTAATTCTTATATCTTTAATTCTAAATCTTTAAATAATACTCTGCATAAGCCGTAACCAAACTATTTTCGTTTTACATTTAAACTTGTAAAAAATTTGTCTTGTACATAGTATAAATGTTCAGTGATGTGCTGCTTTTATTTTGATAATTTATTTTTAGCCGTGAAGTCTTATCTTGTAACTTTGAACTTGTCAATTTAAACCGTTATTTTTGTGATATGGAAAATATTGAAAGCATTTTAAGTAAGTATGATTTTTCGGCAGAAGAAAAGCACGTTAACGAAAAATCCCGGGAATATTCAAAACGCAAAATCCCCGGTTTAAGTGATTTTGAAGTTGCGAAAAGACTGATTTCATATCTGGATTTGACAACTCTTGAAGGAAAAGATACAAAAGATTCGGTACTGAAATTGTGCGGGAAAGCAAAAAATCCATTGCAAGGAAATATTGAAATACCGTCTTGTGCTGCTGTCTGCGTTTATCCCGTGTTCATTAAAGCAGTGAAAGAGAATCTGAAGGGGAGCGAAGTAAAAACTGCATCGGTTGCAACGGGATTTCCTTCTGGACAGTATCACCGTGAAGTAAAATTGCTCGATGTGGAAATGTGTCTTAAAGACGGTGCCGATGAAATTGATATGGTGATTTCAAGAGGTGAGTTTCTGTCGGGAAATTACCGGTTCGTGTTCGATGAAATCAAAACGATTAAAAGTTTATGCGGAAATGTTCATCTTAAAGTAATTCTCGAAACAGGTGAACTTGGTTCTTTTGAAAATATCCGCAAAGCAAGTTTCATTGCGATGGAAGCAGGTGCCGATTTTATCAAGACTTCAACAGGTAAAATAAATCCTGCTGCTACATTGCCTGTTACTCTCGTTATGCTTGAATCAATCGGGCAGTTTTATCGGTTGACGGGTAAGAAAATCGGAATTAAACCGGCAGGGGGTATCAGAACTGCAAATGATGCTTTCGGTTATTTTTCACTTGTCAGTAATGTTCTTGGTGAAGAGTGGCTGAATAATAAACTTTTCAGAATAGGAGCGTCTTCACTGCTAGACAGTCTTTTAGAGATTCTCGGTTCTTCAAAAATATCTTCTTAATACTTATAAATTTTATGAAAATAATTGAACCGGCATTATTGCTGGATAAGAAGAGAGTATTAAAAAATATTTCCCGGATGGCTGAAAAAGCAAATAAATGCGGTGTAAGGTTCCGTCCTCATTTTAAAACTCATCAATCGAAGGAAATTGGAAATTATTTCAGAGATTTTGGTGTGAAATCTATAACCGTCTCCTCGCTCAATATGGCAATGTATTTTGCGGATGCGGGATGGGATGATATTACTGTTGCATTTCCTGTTAATATTAGGGAAATGAATAAAATTAAATACCTTTCTTCCGGGATTAATTTGAGTCTATTGTTTGAATCTGAAGTTACTGTCAGATACGTGGATAAATATCTCGATGACAGGATTGCGGCATTTATTAAAATTGATACCGGTTATAAACGAACGGGTATTGATTTCAATGACTATGAGAAAATTGAAAATGTAATAAAAATTATTTTACGGTGCAAAAATATTTTTTTTAAAGGTTTCCTTACTCATTCAGGACATACATATCAGGCGAAATCTGTAAAAGAAATAATACGGATTTATAATGACACTGTATTAAAACTGAATCTGTTAAGAAAACATTTCGGGAATATAAATACTGAAATTTCAATAGGGGATACTCCGTCCTGCAGCGTTATGGAAAAATTTACTGACGTAGATGAAATCAGACCGGGAAATTTTATTTTTTATGATTATAAAATGCTCACTCTGGGAATATGTAATGAAACTGATATTGCGGTTGCTCTTGCTGTCCCCGTCGTAGCAGTTCACGGTAAAAGAAATAATGCAGTCGTTTACGGTGGCTCTGTACATTTATCTAAGGATTTTGTCTGCATTGCCGGGAAGAATATTTTTGGAATTCCTGTGGAAATAAAGAATAATAAATGGGGAAATATTAGTAAGGGTAATTATGTGGAATCTTTATCGCAGGAGCACGGAATATTAAAATTAAATCCTGACTTTATAAGAAAACTAAAATCAGGTAATATTATTTGTATAATTCCTGTCCATTCCTGTTTAACTGCAGAATGTATGAAGTCATACTCAACTCTCGGCGGAGAAAAAATTTACCGCTTGTAAAGAAAAAACACACATAAACAACCGATAAGTTGGTTACACGAAATTATTAACTGATTTTAAGTAAGAATTGTTATATTTGATTACTACAGGTAGTCCTCGATTTCATCTTCCCCGATTAACACTTCGCGGCCCTTTGCTCCGTTAAGAGGACCTACAATTCCCGCCATTTCCATCTGGTCAACAATCCTTGCCGCCCTCGCGTAACCGAGTTTCAATCGGCGCTGCAAGGTTGATACTGAACAGTTGTTCAGTTTTACTATTAGCCTGACCGCTTCTTCAAACATCTCATCCCTGTCCTCTAAATCACCGCTTTTGTTCATCCGTATTTCGGTTATGGAAGGAAGTAAATAAGGCTTTGAATATCCCTTTTGGTTTGAAATGTGGTCAACGATCTTTTCACATTCCTCTGATGTAATGAATGCATTCTGAATACGTATTGCTCCGCGCGTCTC
>CAYWMV010000341.1:0-2726 GCA_964459055.1 uncultured Ignavibacteriaceae bacterium
TTAAAAATGCGAACTGTTCTTTTACTAATATTTTTTTAATTTTAAATTCTTAATTTTTAATTTTTAATTCTTAATTGTTATGCGTCTTTGCCCCTTTGCGTCTTTGCGTGAAATACGTCCGGTTAAATATTTACTAACATTAATAATAATCCTTTTCACAACCTCAATCTATCCCCAGGAACTAATGCACCAAAAAATAAACTCTAACTGGAAATTCAAATCCGCCTCAAAGGACACGTGGATAAACGCCTCCGTTCCCGGCACCGTCCATACCGACCTTATGTATTACGGCATTATTCCCGATGTGTTCTATGGAACGAATGAAAAAGATGTTCAGTGGATTGAAAATGAAACGTGGGAATATAAATCCGAATTTCCCGTTTCGGACGAACTGCTGAATAAGAAAAGTATTAAACTCGTTTTCGAAGGACTCGATACTTATGCGGAAGTATTTTTAAACGGCGAATTAATCCTGAAAACGGATAATGCCTTTAGAAAATATGAATTTGATGTGAAAAATATTATTAAAAAAGAAAATATTCTGTTTGTAAAATTTTATCCGGTCGGTCCTGCCGAAAAGGAAAAAGCAGGAAAATATAAATTTGAACTGCCGGGATTTTCGAAGGTGTTCACTCGCAAACCCGCATACCACTATGGCTGGGACTGGGGCGGAAGATTCGTTACCTGCGGTATCTGGAAGGATGTTTACCTGAAAGCATCGGATTTTGCCTCAATTAATAATGTTCATTATAAATATACGCTGGATGAAAAAGGTTATGCCGCAATGAAAATATTTTATTCGCTTGACTGCTTTGCCGAAGGTGAATATGAAATCCGGATGAAGAATGCTAACACAAATGATTTTAAATCGGAAAAAATATATCTGAAAAACGGTCTTAATCGGAATTATCTGGAGTATGATTTCAAGCCTGAATTGTGGTGGACTAACGGACTCGGTCAGCCGAATTTGTATAAATTCGAATTTAAAATTCTGAAAGACGGAAATGTTATTGATGAGCAGATTGACAGAATAGGATTCAGAAAAATTGAACTTGTTAAGGAAAAAGATGAATTCGGTGAAAGTTTCTATTTTAAACTTAATGGCGTGCCTGTTTTTATGAAGGGTGCCAATATGATTCCGCTTGATAATTTCACCCCGCGGGTTGATGTTAATAAATACGGCTCTCTGATTAAACACTGCGTCGAAAGCAATATGAATATGCTGCGCGTGTGGGGCGGGGGAATTTATGAGAATGATGTGTTCTATGATTTGTGCGACGAAAACGGAATTCTCGTCTGGCAGGATTTTATGTTTGCCTGCGGAATGTATCCGTATGATGAGGAGTTTTTGAATAATGTCAGCGAGGAGGTGAATCAGCAGATTGTTCGGCTCCGCAATCATTCCTGTATCGCACTCTGGTGCGGTAATAATGAAATTGATGAAGCATGGAAAAACTGGGGCTGGCAGAAACAGTTCGGATATTCGGAAAAAGATTCCGCCGATATCTGGAACGGCTATCTGAATTTATTTGAAAACATAATTCCGGAACTCGTAGCGGAAAATTATATCGGCAATGAAGGAGATGTGAATAAATGTTATATCCCGACTTCCCCTGAACACGGATGGGGTCGCGAAGAAAGCATGAAAGAAGGGGACTCGCATTACTGGGGAGTCTGGTGGGGCGATGAACCGTTTGAAATGTATGCCGAAAAGACAGGAAGATTTATGAGTGAATACGGATTTCAGGCAATGCCGCAGATTAATTCATTTCCGAAATTTATGGATTCGCGCGAGTTGTTCCTTTATTCCGACGGCGTGAAAAACCATCAGAAGGCAACTGACGGGTATGAAAAGATTAACAGGTATATGAAAATGTATTTCTTTGTTCCGCTTACGTTTGAAGATTATAATTACATCAGTCAGTTGGTGCAGATGTACGGAGTTTCTTCCGCAATTGAATCTCACAGAATTAATAAACCGAAATGCATGGGAACGCTTTACTGGCAGTTGAATGACTGCTGGCCTGTTGTGTCGTGGTCGGGTTTGGATTATTACGGAAATAAGAAGGCGCTTCAGTATGCGGTTAAGGAATTGTACCGTGATGTGATGATTGGCTTTAAAAATGAAAGTGAAATTGATAAATTAAAAATATTTATTGTATCTGACAGACTTGAAGACGTTAAAGGTAAATTCGATATTAAAGTGATGAATTTCAGCGGAAAAATTCTGAAAAATATTTCGGAGGAAATTTCTGTAGCGGCAAATTCGGGCAGTATGGTTTATGAACTGAAAAATGATTTCGATGATTTGTTTGAAATTGTGGTTAAAGTAGTTTTCACGGATTCGGACGGAATTACTTACAGCAGGGATTTCTTTTATCTTCCGCCGAAGAAACTGGTTTTACCTGATGCTGAATATTCTCACTCGTTAACTGATAATACTGTTACTGTCAAAGCAAAATCATTTATTAAAAATATTGAACTCCGCTTTAAAGATTCGGATGCAACTTTTTCTGACAACTATTTCGACCTTATGCCCGGTGAAGAAAGAACAATAACTTATGATTTGATTGGTCCGCAGCGCGGCGCAAAACCTCAACTGCTTATCAAAACCCTGAATGATATGTTTAATGAGAGGAAGTAATTTCAAAAATACTCCTTCCCAAGCTCCGGCTTGGGAAGGTATAACCAAAGTTCTTTGCGCCTTTACATCTTTGCGACCGTTG
>CAYWMV010000342.1:0-2714 GCA_964459055.1 uncultured Ignavibacteriaceae bacterium
ACAACTCTTTGCGTGCTTTGCGACTTTGCGAGAAATACTTCTTATTTACCTCAATGCGTGAACGATATTTTTGGGAGGTAAGGTAAGATTTTCGTTTTTTATTTTTGCTTCGAATTCTTTTCTGAATTTTTTCACAGTCCATTTTACGGGCCACGCGGCGGCTTCTCCGAGAGCACAGATTGTGTTCCCATCAATATTATTAGCAACATTCACGAGCAAGTCAATATCTTCGTGTCTGCCGTTTCCTTCGTCTATTCTTTTCAGAAGTCTTAGCATCCATCCCGTACCTTCCCTGCATGGAGTGCACTGACCGCAGGATTCGTGATAATAAAACTTTGCAATCCTGATTAATGCTTTAACAATATCCGTGTCTTCATTCATAACTATCACTCCGGCAGTGCCAATCGAAGAGCCAATTTCCTTAAGACTCGCATCATCCATCTTTATCGTCAGGCATTCTTCCTTTGTCAGAGGCGGCATTGAGGTTCCGCCGGGAATCACCATCTTTATTTCCTTGCCGTCCAATATTCCGCCGCAATAATCATTAATTATTGTCATCAGCGGTGTACCGGTTTCGAGTTCATAAACCCCGGGTTTGTTAACGTGACCGCTTACTCCGAATAATAATGTACCCGGATGTTTCGGAGCCCCGATCGATGCAAACCAATCACCACCCTTGTTAATTATCTCCGGTACATTGCTGAGTGTTTCTATATTGTTAACAGTTGTAGGATTTCCCCACAATCCGTTTTTTGCGGGGAATGGCGGTTTAACACGCGGATATCCCCTCTTTCCCTCTAAAGAGTTCATTAATGCAGATTCCTCACCGCAAATATATGCACCTGCGCCTCTGTGAATGTATATATCTGCGGAAAACTTTGAGCCCATTATATTTTTTCCGATGTAACCTTTTTTATATGCATCATCAACCGCCTTCTGGAGCAGGTTAATCCATTTATAATACTCGCCTCTGATGTAAACATAGGCAGTATTTGCACCCATTGCATAAGCAGCAATTAAAGCACCTTCAATAAACTGATGAGGATTCTTTTCGAAAATTTCCCTGTCCTTGAAACTACCCGGTTCGCTTTCATCACCGTTACAGCATAAATATTTTGGTTTGTCTTTCCCTTTAGGCATGAATGACCATTTCAGTCCTGTCGGGAAACAGGCACCTCCCCTGCCTCTTAGATTCGATTTCTTAACTTCTTCTATAACCTCATCCGGTTTCATTTTCTTAATTGCCTTTTTCAGTGCCGTATATCCGCCGTTTTCCTCATAAACTTTAATCTTGTGTAAATCCTTTATATCTTTTAATATAATTTTTATCATATCTTTTCCGGACGAATTTTCTTTTTTACTATTCGGATTTTTCATTTTTTTTAAATTCCTCAATTAAAAGGTCAATTTTTTCCTTTGTAAGATTTTCATAAAATTCTTTGTTGTTCACCTGCATCATCGGTGCCGTGGCACAACTCCCGAGACATTCAACTTCCTCAATTGTAAACATTGAGTCAGGTGAAGTTTCATTATTTTTGAGATTTAGTTTTTCCTCCAGGTAGTGAAACAATTCATACCCGCCGCGAAGCATACAGGAAATATTCGTGCATAATTGCAGATGAAATTTTCCCCGCGGCTTTTTGTTGAACATTGTATAGAATGAAGCAACGCCGAGAACCTGCTCGTAGGGCATATTCAGTAAATCTCCCACATACCGCATAGAGTCTTCAGATATCCAGCCGTATTTTTCCTGTATAATCCACAGAAGCGGTAATAATGCCGCCTTTTCATCGGGATAACGGGATTTGATTTCGTCAATTTTTTTGATTTCCTGTTTCGTGAGCATTATGTAAAATTAATTCTTTTTTTTATTCTGTATCGCTGTTCAACCCCTTCGGGGTTCTTCCAAATTTTAAATTATGAATTTTAAATTATAAATTTTTTAATTCTGATACATATTGGTCTCCTACGGAGTTTTTTTACTTTCAACTTGTTACTTTCAACCTGTCACTTACTTGTCCGCTTCACCCATTACTGGGTCTATACTTCCGAGTATAACCACCGTATCGGAGATAAAGCAGTCTTTAATCAGCAATGGAAGTCCCTGCAGATTTGAAAAACTGGGAGAGCGTATCTTCATTCTCCACGGATGTCCTGTTCCGTCACTTATTATGTAAAATCCAAGTTCTCCTTTGGAAGATTCGATTGCCTGATATGATTCACCTACCGGCGGTGTTATACCGAAATTAATCAGCATAAAATCGTGTATCAGTTCTTCCATTTTAGTATATACTTTATCCTTCCTCGGAAGTACCTGCTTGGTGTCATTTGCGTGTATCGGTCCTGCAGGCATCTTTTCTATGCATTGTTTAACTATGTTGTTAGATTCTATCATCTCTTCCATTCTAATATAATATCTGGCAAGACTGTCACTTTCCTTATAAACAGGAATTTTAAAATCGAGTTTATCATATACAAGATAAGGTTCATCTTTTCTTAAATCCCTGTCAAAACCCGCAGCTCGCAAAGTAGGTCCGGTTAATCCGTATTCAATAACATTTTCAGGAGATATGTAACCAACTCCCTCTGTTCTCACTATGTATATCTTGTTTCTGTCAACTAAATCCCGCATATCTTTTAAATATCCCGGAAATTCATCAGAAAATATCTTAATTGCTTTTATCGCATCATCCGTAATATCCTGTGCCACTCCG
>CAYWMV010000343.1:0-2694 GCA_964459055.1 uncultured Ignavibacteriaceae bacterium
AACATTACAAACTCAAAAGCATTCATTATACCTTAAAAACTCTCCGTTTATTTTAATTGCTACCGGTTCAGCCGTTTCACCTTCACTTTTTCTGTGCGCCTCGATGTGCAGATGCGGCTCGAACGAATTCCCTGAATTTCCGATTTTCCCGAGATAAGTTCCGTAAGTTACTTTATCATCCTTAGCAACTATTATTGAACCTTTCTTCAGATGCGCCAGCATCAGCGTATATCCGTCAGTTGATTTTATAAGAACAAAATTTCCGGCTTTCCAGGACTGATTGACAGTTCCCGGTGTGTTGTCATCAATATCGTTTATTACACCTATAACAGTTCCTTCGCAGGGACTGTATAAATCCGTACCGAATATCGCATAATCATTTAAATTTTCAGGAAAAATTCCATTGGCACGGTTTCCGGACTCATTTAACCTGACTACATCCAGTGAATATACCGAAAACTTAGAACTTCTGTGGAATATATTAATTTCATTGCTTCCGCCCTGCATTATTATATATTTCCCATCTTTAAACGGATTGTTCAGTTTTATTGATTCCGTGTCATAACGATTACTGAAAAAATATAATACATTCAGAAATGTGAATAATATAAAAAACGGTACAACCACTGCTGAATGAATAATGCCTTTTTTCCCCTGTGCCGGTTTTACACTGAAACATTTAATCAGATATCTCACCATAAATAAAACGGCAATTAATGCAAAAAAATATTTCAGATATACGGATGTGTAAAGCCATCCTCCGTAATTGTAAGTGAATGCGGATAAAGAAACCGCTAAAAGAAAGTTGACAATTCTGCCTGCAATACTTTTTGGAATTTTTAAAATAAATAAAACGGGCAAAATGCCGAAAATCACCGTAAGTGCTGCAACAATATATATAATCATTCAGTTTGTTTTTATTAAAAATAAATATATTAATCAACAGAAGTTATGTAAAAACTAAAACAACCGTTAACTTATTTATATCTCATTTTAAAGGCATTGTCAGAAGACTCGCTTTCGTAAGGGAAGGATTATATATCCCCCTTTTGAGGTCTAAGACTCGCTTTGGAGAGGGGATATGGGGAGGATTTATCCCGCTTCGCAAGAGATGCTGAAATAATCCGCGGCCGCGAACAGCACGACATAGAGAAAGTTTGCAATAAAAAACCTCACCCGGTATATTCTTCACCGGATGAGGTTTATCAACTTCTTTTTCTCTAATCAGAAAAATAGAGAAAGGAAGCCTCTTCGTCTGCAAATCTTTTATTTAAAACTATTTTCAAAATCACTGATTAAATTCCGTTCATCCGGAATTTAATCCCGACGAGCCGGCAGACGTATCGGAATAACTAATATCCTGCCGCCTGTTACTTGTTAACTGTCTATACAAAAATCATACAACCATTCGCAAAGACAAGGCATGCCTTGTCTCTACCGAAATACCTCATCCATGAACTTGTCGAAGATCCCGTATGAGCGGAGTGAGCCGTAAATATAAGAATATTAAGAAACACCCGCCGGCAATATAAAAAATGGTATTTATTTAATCCTTTTTGTCATTTACAAATTGTGAATAACCCTGACTTTTAATAAATCCGCCCGTTCGGTCTGAATATTTAAAATCAATTTTAAGTTTATCGGAAATATTTGTTATGCTGTTTTTTGCATTTTTGACCAGCTTTTCGATATCATAATTCGCTTCTTTTGATAAACGCTTTTGTGTTTTCCATTTTTCTTTTAAAACAGGATTTTGTTTCATTTTTTATATCCTTTCTGAAAATAATTCTAATGGGGTTATAATATCGGGAATATTCAACTCCATCTTTGTATTAAGTGCCGTTATATTTGGAATTGTAGTATCTAAATATACGGATTTTTTCATATAATAAATTAAATATAAAAAAGTTTTTAATCAATATCCAATCAATATCCGTACCGGCATATCACTGATAAAATGCGAAATTAAAAATAAAGTATTTGTCAGGGACTTGATTAAAGGAAGGACTTTTAATCTGATATTATTTCATTATTTAGTAATTTAGAGATTTATGTTATAAAATAAAACCTCACCCGGTATATTCTTCACCGGATGAGGTTTATCAACTTCTTTTTCTCTAATCAGAAAAATAGAGAAAGGAAGCCTCTTCGTCTGCAAATCTTTTATTTAAAACTATTTTCAAAATCACTGATTAAATTCCGTTCATCCGGAATTTAATCCCGACGAGCCGGCAGACGTATCGGAATAACTAATATCCTGCCGCCTGTTACTTGTTAACTGTCTATACAAAAATCATACAACCATTCGCAAAGACAAGGCATGCCTTGTCTCTACCGAAATACCTCATCCCATGAACTTGTCGAAGAACCCGGATTAGCGAAGTGAACCGGGATTCATCGGATAAGGAAAAATCACTATTTAAGAACAACTAATCGTTTTACATTACTAAAATCATTTGACGATAACCTATAAAAATACACCCCGCTCGATAATCCTGAAGCGTCGAAATTAACTGTATAATATCCCGCATCTTTCATTTCATTAAGAACAGTTGCAACTTCCTTACCCAGCATATCATAAACTTTTAAAGTTACAAGACCGCTCTGCGGAATATCAAAATTTATCTTCGTTACAGGATTAAACGGATTCGGATAATTCTGGCTTAAATCAAACTTCGCAGGCACGCCCACCTC
>CAYWMV010000344.1:0-2692 GCA_964459055.1 uncultured Ignavibacteriaceae bacterium
ATAAATATTATAATGCATTATCAATGTTAATAGACAAGACCATAAAATATTTAAACAGCAATTTAGGAATACAATTAACTCTCACAAGATTCGAAAATTCCGAACTTAAACCCGTTCCGTATTTCCTGAGAGATAATTATAATTTTTATAGAACCTTTATCTACAAAAACGAAATAATATTCATAGAAAAAAAAATTCTCGTACCCTTAACCGCATCCCAATACGACAAACAAATAAATATTCTGAAAAATATATTTAATCTTCCGGTTGTCTTGCTGCTGAAAAATTTGCAATCCTATAACCGCGAAAGACTAATCCGAAAGAGAATTAACTTCATCATTCCCGGTAAACAAATTTTTCTCCCTTCTCTGTTAATAGAACTGAAAAATTTTTCCGGCGGCAATCACATCCCGAAAGAAATGTTATATCCCGCATCACAGGTTCTGCTTCTTTATCATCTGCAGAGACAGTCTCTTGAAGGATTAACTTTTAAAAAAATGGCTGAATTATCCGGATATACGGGAATGACCGTCAGCAGGGCGGTTAGAAATATGGCAGAACAAAATCTATGCAGAATAATAGGCAGAAAAGATATTGTAATAGAATTTACTGAATCAGGAAGAGCCCTTTGGGAATCGGCACTGCCATTCCTTGTATCACCGGTTAAAAAAATTTTTTATACGGATACTGTACCCGGTAAAATAAAAAAGTATAAAACTAACATTTCGGCATTATCTTATTATTCGGATATTGCCGATAATATGACGGAACAGTATGCCTTATCGAAATATATTTACAACAAAGAAATTCGTACAAACTATTCAAATCAGATAAACAATTACGAAGGAAATTATTATTTCGAAGTCTGGAACTATGACCCGGGAATACTTACTGAAAATGAATTCGTTGACCCGTTATCTCTGTATCTTATATTTAAAGATGACGCGGACGAAAGAATTAAATCCGCACTTGAAAAAATGATAAATAACTTAAGTTGACCGCCTGAACAAATAATATGCAGTAAATCCAATAATTTAAAGCCCACGACTTTAGTCGTGGGGATTAAAGTGAAACACCAATGTTTATAACCGTTTTAACGGTTTTATATTCTATAACGGTCAACTTGAGTAAATAATATAAAATGGTAAAAGGACTGGAAATCTTTAAAGAACATTTTAAAACCCAAAAAGAAAAGTACATACTAATTGGCGGTACTGCCTGTGATTTATGGTATAGTGAAGCAGGCGGTACATTCAGGGCTACAAAAGATCTTGACATCATTCTGGTAGTTGAGGCACTGGATTCATCTTTCTTTGAAACATTTTGGAATTTTATTAAAACGGGAAAATATGGTAAGCAGCAGTTCGAAGAAAAAGAAAAAAAATATTACCGTTTCAGAGAGCCCGGGGAAGAAAACTTTCCGTTTCAACTCGAATTATTTTCCCGCAAACCGGATAATATTAACTTGTTCCCTGAAGCCCATCTCACTCCGATTCCCCCGGTTGATGATTTTTCAAGTTTATCTGCTATTCTCTTAGATGATATATTTTATGATTTTGTAAAAGAAAACAGCCTGATAAAAAATGATTACCATTTGCTGAATGTTAAAGGGCTTATCTGTTTGAAAATCAAAGCATATTTTAATTTGCTTGAAAGTAAGAATAAAGGTTTTGACGTAAGTGACAGGGAAATTAAAAAACACAGAAATGATGTGTTCAGATTAATCCCGCTTTTAACAGCAGATGATAAAATAATCCTGCCCGAAAAAATAAAAGATTTAATCAATAATTTTCTGGAAGATATAAAAACAATTCCACCCGACTTTAAAACATTGAAAAAGGATTTAAAATCCGGAGGTATAGAAACTGATTTATCCTTTCCTATTATTAAAGAACGACTTATAGATACATTTGATTTATAAGAAAATTGGTTCTGTTTTTTAATCTCTATATTTGAAAACTTTGGATAACCACACCCTTTATTTTATTTATTACTCTTTGCTCTTTTCTCTTTGTTCTTTACTCTTTGTTATTTCCCCTTTGTTATTTACTCTTTGCTATTTGTTATATACTCTTTACTATTTGTTATTTGCTTTCCCTTTGTCACTGCTTCGTTCCGCGTTATTCCGCTGTTCCGCGTTATCCGTATTCTAATACGTAATACCTGTATTCTTAATTCTTAATTTTTAATTCTTAATTGAATAGTGTCCATCCGTGTATCTGATGCGTAATGTTGGAATAATTCAAAATTCATATCTGATTTACTGCCACTGCTACTGCCACTGCCACTATATTTTCTTAATTTTTAATTCTTAATTGAATAGTGTTCTTCCGTGTTTAATCCGTGTCTTCAGTGTTTCGGATGCATAATACCTGTATTCTTAATTCTTAATTTTTAATTCTTAATTGAATATCTATTCTTAATTATTAATTTAATCGCATTCCGTCCGCACATAAAACCCCACATCATTTCCCCTTTAATATTTCCCTGCAAATTAATACGTTTTTAATACCGTTAAAAAAATAAGGATATAATGACATTGAAAAAAATATTTTACAAACCAATCGGCATTATCCATTCTCCGTTTAAAGAGCCCAAAGGAACTCCAATTCAATCAACCGCAGCAAAAGACATTGAAGGAACAATAGATATTTTTCCGGAATACACTGACGGTTTACAAGATTTAGACGGT
>CAYWMV010000345.1:0-2658 GCA_964459055.1 uncultured Ignavibacteriaceae bacterium
AAAAGCAAATTTACCGGAGGTACCTGTTACATAACCGGTATTTGCATTTGCAAATTCCATTTTGTAACAGACTGAAGTATTACCTGTACTAATTGTTGATGACCAGGTAGCACCGCCGTCGGTTGATTTCTTGAAGTTTCCGGATGTTGTCACGACCGCTATATTGTTTGCGTCCCACGCATACACGTCATATAATGTGGAAGTACCAACTGCCGTATTTCCTGTCCATGTTATTCCTCCGTCAGTTGTCTTGAACATTTTCGGAGTCATTGTACCTACCATATATCCCGTTGTACTGTTTATAAACATGAAATTGTAAACAATACCTGATGTGAATAAACTTGAATATGCAGTGTCCCAGGTCGTTCCTCCGTCTGTTGTCCTTGCGAATCCGCCGTTTACAGAACCTGAGCCGCCGATCATACCGGTATTCTGGTTAATAAAATAAGCGGTATAAAGATTTACTCTCTGACCCGTATAAGCCAGATACTGTCCGCCTGCTTTGTGATGGACAGTCCAGTTTGCTCCGGCATTCGAGGTCTTCATAAATGTACCTGCGTATCCGATTGCATACCAGTTGTTTGCATCCCACATTTTAACCCATCTAAGTGTGTTGCCCTGTGGGGTGGGATGAAGCCATTTCCAGTCCTGATAAATCTGAGCAGTAGCCGCCATTGATATCAGGAATGAAAATAAAATTAATAGAGAAAGTTTTTTCTTCATTTTTATTTATTTTGTTTATGGAAATAATATGTAATTTATTATTTTTTTATAAACAATATTGTTCAGAATGTGTATAAAATCAATCCTAAAAAACCTCGAAAAGTTACTGATTGAATTGTATTTACTAACTCCAAATTTTTCATATAAATCTGGGCGTTTGCAAGATGATTTTTATTGCTGAAAACAAACTTTCAGCGTCTTAAACCCGGCGGATATGTTATGAAAAAAGCACTAAATTCAACTGATTTTTGACTAAAAATTGTTCTATATTCGTTTTAATTTATCAATAAATTGAGTAATTTTATATAATTAATGTTAATTAAAAAAAACAAATTATTATGAAGAAATATTACCTCTTTGTTGTGTTATTTTTATCACTTGTCCTGTTTATCAGATTCTATGGCTGTTCATCGGAAAAAATTGTTGCCGAAATCGGGGACCGGAAGATTACACTTCAGGAATTCGAGGAAAAATTTCTTTTTAAAAATGCTTATAATATTGATGCCGCAAGAAACAAACCGGTTAATGAAAAAATTAACTTTCTGAACAACATTATAAATACTGAACTTAAATCAAAAATCGGCGAAGAGAAAAAACTGGATACTATTCAGAGTTTTATTAATGATTTAAAATTAGGCGAGAGAAAACTGCTTTCCGACGTGTATATTCGCGATAAAATTATCGAACCGAATCTGGAAAATTATTATAATAAAATCAAATATGATATCCGCGTTTCACATATATTATTACCGATGGAAAAGGATGCTGGGACGGAAGATTCAATTAAAACTTATTTCCTTGCATCCGAAATAATTAAGAGATTATCAGCAAATGAAAGTTTTGATTCACTCGCTAAGATATATTCCACTGATGATGATTCGCGCGGCAGAGGGGGTGACCTTTTTTATTTCTCGCCCGATATGACTGTCTTTGACTTTGAATATGCGGCTTATAACTTAGATGTCGGTGAATTCACAAAAGAACCCGTCAGGACTCCGCTCGGTCTGCATATCATTAAACTTACTGACAAAACTGAAAGATATGACTCCGTAAGGGTTTCACATATACTTATTACTGACCCTGTCAATCAATCTGGCGTAAAAGACAGCATTGCTTCTTATAATAAAATAAAGGAAATATACCGGAAATTAAAAGACGGCGATGATTTTGAAGTACTTGTAAAAGAATATTCGAATGATACTATTAATAAATCAAAAGGCGGTGACCTCGGCTTCGTCAAACGCCGTCAGTATGCCTTCTCATTCGACAGTACGGTTTTCTCATTAAAACCCGGTCAGTTTTCCGGTATTATCAGAACAGCATACGGCTGGCATATTATTAAAATGACAGAAGCAGTTAAAGTGAAACCGTTTGAAGAGTTGAAAAATATATATACATATCAGTATCCTCGCAGCGTGTATTTCAGAAAGGAGTATGCAAAATTACTTCCCGAACTTAGAAGCAAATACAATTTGAATATAGAAGAATCGGGGCTTAGATTTCTTACGGATAAAATTAAAGACACTACTCTGGCTTTTGTTGTAATAAATCCGAATAAACTTTTCTCTGAAGAGGACAGGAAAGTCGTAACGGCAAGATATAACGGCGGGGATGTTACCGTAAATGACTTGATATTATACGTCAGTACAAACAGCTCCGCGGCTAATAAAGAACTGACATATTATAATATGATAGGTCTGATTCTATCATCGGCGGATGAAATTCTGCTGTCAAATGAATCATTAAACAAGGGTTTGGATAAGAAAGAAAAATATATTGAATCTGTGAAGGAATATAAGAAATATCTTCTCTCCGAACTGGTGGATAAGAATCTGATTACTTCCGGAATTAACATATCGGAAACTGAAATGCAGGATTATTATAATTCAAACAGAAATCAGTTTAAAACCAATGTAAACGGAGTTTTAACGGAAA
>CAYWMV010000346.1:0-2656 GCA_964459055.1 uncultured Ignavibacteriaceae bacterium
GTCTTGTATTTGAAAGTACAACCGATTATGGGAGCACCTTCTCAATTATTGTCCCAAGAGGAAAATCGGATTAGTTTTTTACTTTTGCAATACAGGTCAGTTCGTCAATAAAAAGACTGTCTTTAATATACAATATATTGAAACCGTTTTTTTCAAGAAGAATTCTGTAGTTCTTTATATCAAAGCCCCAAAAATGTTCGTAAGGATATGTTAAATGCCAATATGATAAATTCAGTCTTGCCCTTAATGAGGTTCCTGACGGTACTTTTGTGGCAAGAATGCCCCCTTGTTTAAGAAATTTTTTAACTTCGTTAAAGAATTTCTCGTGATTGATTATATGTTCAATTACGTGTGTTGATGATATGCAGTCAACGCTATATTCTTTTAAACCTGCATTAGAAAGATTATTTGTGTTCACTACATTTATACCTGATTTTGCAAGTTCATCTTTGATTTCAACTGAGTATTCTATTCCCATAACATTCCATCCTTTGTCTTTTGCGATTTTCAGAAGTTCACCCTCCCCACATCCGAAATCTAAAAATAATCCCCTGTCAGTGTATTTATCTAACCTTTTAATGTACATTTTATCTCTGAGTTTTTTAAATGTGATAAACCTGTAAATTTTCGACAAAGTTGTTTCCTGACAGTTTAATTTACCTGTTTTTCTCCTTCTTGCATAATAATTTCTGTAGTATTCGTCAATTTCCTCCTCTGTCGGCATAGGTTATACCCATTTAAGATTACACTCCTTACACTGCATTTAATCGAATTTACTGTCTTCCCCGTGCCCGCAGGGTTTCCCTGCCTTAAAATATGAATCCGAACCGCATACAGGACAAAGATTGAATGTCATCGGTTAAAAATTTTAATTATATTTTATATTATAATCAATAAATATATTATAAAAAATGAAATTTGATAAGTTTGGAAAAAACTTTAAATCTGTTTAATATATACAATATTACCTTTGATATTTAAACATTTTTGATAAGATTTGCATATACTCAAAATATTAAAATTTAAGATTAATGGCGAAGATAAAAACCATAAAAAAAGTAAAAACAAAAAAAGTCACATCTAAACCAAAAAAGAAAACGGTTAAGAAAATAAATAACTTACCGAAAAGTAAAATTGCTTTTACGTCTGGCAGTAAATTATTTGAAGTTGAATTAAATCTTCTCGACAGGATTCAGACTGATTTATTTGAAGCAATCACTTTGAAACCCGACGTCAGAGACGTGGAAGCAGTCAGGTTGTATGTGGATAATTTATATCTCGTGCTTAACCGTGCGGTGACACTTATAATGGATGTGAAAAACCATCTGATAAAAAAAGATATTCCGGCAAAAATTACCGAGACGTATAATTCACCCGCTTAATAATCAATAAATAAATTTCAGAGTGTTTTTTACATTTTGTTGTTTCTGAAGTCTGTTTTATTTATTATTATTCTTCGATACTGATTTGTATCTGAAACATTTTGTAATATGGTCGTTCACCATTCCGGCAGCCTGCATAAAAGCATAGCAAATCGTCGAACCTACAAATTTAAATCCCCTCTTTTTTAAATCCTCACTCATTAAATCCGATTCTGCAGATGTCGCGGGTATATCTGCCGTTGATTTGTGCTTGTTGACAATTGTCTTACCGCCTGTAAACTGCCATATATATCTGTCAAATGTACCGAATTCCTTCTGAACTTTAAGAAATGCTTTGGCATTTTCAACTGCAGCAAGAATTTTTAATCTATTTCTGATTATTCCTTCATCATTCAGAAGTTCATTAATTTTTTGGCTGCCGTATTTTGTAATTTTCTTTGCGTCAAAATTATCAAATGCTTTTTTGAAATTTTTTCTCTTATTTATAATTGTCCTCCAGCTTAATCCCGCCTGAAATCCGTCCAGGATAATAAACTCAAACAGTTTTCTGTCATTGTGCAGAGGGACTCCCCACTCCTCATCGTGATACTTTATCATTAGCGGGTCATCTGTTGTCCAGGAACATCTGTTTTTATTTGCAGTCATTTTATTTTTTTTCAAATCTATAATAAATTAAATTTAAAATAAATTCCTTATTAATTTTATTTAAATAAAATTGAAATATAACAATTTTTGACTTATTTGATTGGTAGGATGTATATAAAAAATCACTAAAAAGTTAACCGGTTAACTAAAATTTATTACTTTTGTAAACCGGTTAACTAATTTTTATGGAAATGGATTTTTTAAAAGAGTTGGAATTCTTAGGTGTAACTGCAAGAATTAAGCGTTTAAGCGATTCGTTATTCTACGATATCAAGGAACTTTACAATGCCAATGGAATAGATATAGAACCTAGTTGGCACTTAGTTTTGCTCATACTGAAAAGGAAGGAGTTAGTTAGCATGGTAGAACTGTCGGAATTTCTAAGTTTGTCGAAACCTGCTGTAACAAAGATGATTAAAAAGATGCAGCAGTTGGGCTATGTGGTAATTGATTCCGATGTTGCAGATAACCGAAAAAAAATGATTGCTCTTTCTGCAAAGGCGAAAGCCAATTTGCCAAAGTTTGAAAAAATTTGGGATTCTGGTCAACGTTCAGTTCAACAAATTTTGGAAGGAAACCCCCACTTCATGGAAGCATTGAGTGATTTTGAGAGGAAACATTCGGAGGAA
>CAYWMV010000347.1:0-2651 GCA_964459055.1 uncultured Ignavibacteriaceae bacterium
TTCATTAGAAGAACTTCTGTTCAATTTACCACTGAATCCGCCATTACGCCAAGCCGCTGTTAGCAGAAGAAGTAACTAATTACTTCAAATCAAAACGGTCTGCATTCATAACTTTTACCCAGGCATTTACAAAATCTCTGACAAATTTTTCTTTGTTGTCATCCTGTGCATAAACCTCTGCATAAGCACGCAAAACAGAATTTGAACCAAAAACCAGGTCCACACGTGTAGCAGTCCATTTTTTTTCTCCGGTTTTTCTGTCAACGATATCGTAAAGATTATCGGAAACGGGCTTCCAGTTGTATTTCATATCAGTAAGGTTTACAAAGAAGTCATTGCTTAATATTCCAACTTTGTCAGTAAATACGCCGTGATTTGTTCCGCCGTGATTTGTACCCAGTACACGCATACCACCAATCAGGACGGTCATTTCCGGAGCAGTCAAGCCCATCAGTTGAGTTCTATCAAGAAGAAGTTCTTCCGGTTTTATTATATAGTCTTTTTTCAGCCAGTTTCTGTAACCGTCGTGTATCGGTTCAAGCACTTCAAAGGAATCTGCATCGGTCATATCGGCTGCGGCATCTCCACGACCCGGGCTAAAAGGAACTTTTACATTTACACCTGCTTCCAGAGCAGCTTTCTCCACAGCCGCGCTGCCGCCTAATACAATAAGGTCGGCAATACTGACTTTTTTCTTCAGTCCGGATTGGATTTCGGTGAGTTTCTGTAATACTTTTTTCAATCTTTCAGGTTCGTTGCCTTCCCAGTCTTTCTGCGGAGCAAGGCGAATTCTTGCACCATTTGCTCCGCCTCTGAAGTCGGAACATCTGAAGGTTCTTGCGCTATCCCAGGCAGTATTTATAAGTTCCGTGCGGGATAATCCGCTGTTTAAAAGTTTTTCCTTTAACTCTTCAATTTCGACATCTGACAAGGTATAATCAACTGCCGGAACAGGGTCTTGCCAGATAAGGTCTTCCTTCGGAACGTCAGGACCGAGGTAACGGCTTTTCGGACCTAAATCGCGATGGGTTAACTTAAACCAGGCTCTTGCAAAAACCTCAGCAAAGTATTCAGGATTTTTGTAAAAGTGTTCTGATATTTTGCGATACTCGGGGTCCATTTTCATTGCCATATCAGCGTCTGTCATAATCGGATTTCTTCGTACGCCGGGTATATGTGCATCAAACGGTTTGTCTTCTTCTTTAATATTGACGGGTTCCCATTGCCATGCTCCTGCCGGACTCTTTTTAAGTTCCCAATCATAAGTGAGCAATAAATAGAAATAATCGTGGTTCCATTTATCCGGGTGAGATGTCCAGGCACCTTCCAATCCGCTTGTAAGTGTATCTTCTGCATTTCCTTTTCCTTTAGGGTTTTTCCATCCAAATCCCTGCTCGTGAACATCAGCACTTTCAGGACTTTCGCCTAAAAGTTTAGGATCGCCATTTCCGTGTGCTTTACCTACTGTATGTCCACCGGCAGTTAACGCCACAGTTTCCTCATCATTCATTGCCATTCGTTTAAAAGTAGTACGCACATCCCGGGCAGTTTTTAACGGGTCAGGATTGCCATCGACACCTTCCGGATTAACATAAATCAATCCCATCTGAACTGCCGCCAACGGATTTTCCAGTGACTCACGGTCAGAATCGTTTGAATAACGATTTTTTGTTGCTGCGAGCCATTCTTTTTCGGTACCCCAGTTGATATCTTTTTCAGGATGCCAGATATCTTCACGACCACCGGCAAATCCGAATGTTTTAAAGCCCATAGATTCATAAGCCATATTTCCGGCTAAAATGAATAAGTCTGCCCAGGAAATTTTATTTCCGTATTTTTTCTTTATTTGCCATAATAACCTGCGTGCTTTATCCAGATTTACATTATCAGGCCAGCTGTTAAGGGGGGCGAACCGCTGATTTCCCGTATTACTTCCGCCCCGTCCATCAGCCACACGATAAGTTCCGGCGGAATGCCAAGCCATACGAATCATTAAACCTCCGTAATGTCCCCAGTCTGCAGGCCACCAATCCCGGCTTTCAGTCATTAATTTTTTTAAATCATTTTTCAATGCTTCAAGATCAAGTTTTAAAAATTCTTCCTTGTAGTTGAAGTCCTGTCCAAAAGGATTGGTTTTTGTGTCGTGCTGATGTAAAATGTCCAGGTTAAGCGCATTTGGCCACCAGTCCGTTACAGAATTTCTTACCTCTGTATTAGCTCCGTGCATCACGGGGCATTTTCCTTTTTTTGAATTGTCCATAATATTTATTTTTTAAGTTTTAAATTTAATTTGTTTGTTTTGAAAAAATTTTTCCGTAAAGTTTAAATATAAGCATTGCGTTAATTTTTTTCTATCTAAATTGAGTTAATAATACGATTCTTGCTGTGATACAAGGGTATGCGAAAGATAATTGAAATCTGTATTTAGATATGATTAAGAATAACCTGAACCGGAGAGATACTGCAGGTATATTATTTCTGCATATTTAAATTATTTAAACTGACCATTTCAGACAGGAAAACCGTTAAAACGGTTAATAATAGGTTCCCGCATTCGCGGGAATGACAATTTAAAGAATTCCCACGACTAAAGAGACTGTGTGAAAATAGATTGTCAAACATTAAAAAATCGCAAAAACCTTCCCAAGCCG
>CAYWMV010000348.1:0-2635 GCA_964459055.1 uncultured Ignavibacteriaceae bacterium
CACACATCAGCGAAGCAATTCAATACAGAAGCCTCGACAGGAGCGACTGGGTTTAGTTCAATTAAGAATAAATTCAACCAATATAAAATTATTTAATTCAGCGAGTTTCCTAAGAAAATTATAGAGGAGAATTTTATTTTAATAAGACCAGGCGTTTCGAGGAAGTAAAAGAGCCAGATATAAGTGTATAAAAATAGATTCCTGAGGGAAGAGCGGAAGCGTTTAATTCTATTTGGTATATACCAGGAGACTTGGTTTCCTTAAGAAGTGTTAGCACATCTCTCCCAAGAATGTCATATAACTTTATTGTTATGTTATCTTTTTTTGGTATATGGAATTTAATAATTGTTGACGAATTAAAAGGATTAGGATAATTCTGTTCAAGCAAATATGTTTCCGGAATCAAACTGCTGATTTTTGACGTAAAAACAATACCTGAATTAGTTGTTTTTGCTATATATCCCGGTCCACCGCAAACATAACCGGTATTTAAATCGAGGAAGAAAATGCAATTCAGGGTTTGATTGGTTTTTGAATTCTGGTTCTGCCAGTTCGAGCCGCCATTACTTGAAAACATAATTTTTCCGCTTCCACCGCAAGCCCATACATAATCTTGTTTAGCATAAACAGAATACATAAATCCACCCGTATATGAATTAACCTGAAGCCAATTATAACCTCCGTTTGTCGTTTTATATATTCTTGATGTGCCGCTTGCATAACCGGTATTATCATTTATGAAATAAAAATCATACAAAGGACCATCCGGAGAAAATACACTGTTCCATTCTGTTCCCCCGTCAGTAGTAATTAAAATTTGTGTGCCCTCGAAAGTCTTTGATATCAGCCCCTTATTTTCATTAAAAAAGTGAATGTCATAAAAAAACGTACCATTAAAATTCTTTATAAGGTACCAGTTTACTCCAGAATTAGTAGTTTTAAAAATTTCACCCTGATATGTTGATGCAAATCCCGTTAGAGAGTTAATAAAAGAAAGATAGAAAAAAGTAGACGTAATGTTGGTTGAATACAGTTCCCAGTTATTTCCGGCATTTGTTGTCCGAAACAGTTTTCCGTAATTGCCGCCGATAAAACCCGTATTATTGTTAACAAAATGCATAGTCTTTAACAGAGTCGTTGTATCCGGAAAAGATTTTTTTTGCCACAAATCTCCTCCGTCATCGGTATAAACAAGACTGCCATCAGAGCCGCACGCCCACCCCGTAAGAGTATTGAAAAAATACATTGAATACAAATACGGCTTAATTATATCATTATAAGACCAGTTTGCTCCTCCATTATATGACCTTGCCAAATCACCAAGGTATCCGGATAAATATAAAGTATCACCCACACCAGCAACTTCATAAAAGAAATATTTATCCGAAATATTCAGATTTTCCCATGAGGCACAGGCATTCGTGGTTTTATATAATTTAGGTTTTTCTGATTGATAGTAATTTAAAATATAACCTGTATAGAAATCTTTGAAATAAAACGAATAAATTTCTCCTGAAGGTTTATTAATATAATCCCAGTTTGCAGCACTGTTCGTAGTGCGAAGAAGCATATCACCGCCAATATATCCGGTATTAGAATTAAAAAATTTCATTGATAGAAACTCCGACAGGCTTCCCGACGGTGGAATCATATTCCAGTTATATCCGCCGTTATTAGTCTTAAGAAAAAGACCATAAAAAGTGGAATTATAATCATAACTTCCCGAAGCATAACCTATTAGGTCCGAAGAAAAATAATATTTGTTTATTAAATATTTATTAAGAGTGTCAAGATTTACCCAGTTAAGGCCGGCATTTGTAGTACGGAACAATCCCCCGTAACGAGCCCCCATATATCCCTCGTTTTCATTCTTATAATATATTGATATCAATGTTTTTGTTGTATCGAAACTTTTAAATGCCCAGTTAATTCCACCGTTTGTTGTTTTTGCAAGAAGCCCCTCTCCTCCTCCGATCCATCCTGTATATTCATTATAAAAGAAAAGTGATTCTAAATGTTTTGTTGTAGGGACATTCATATTAATCCAGTTTTTTCCTGCATTTGTTGTTTTAAGAAGCGTTCCGTAATATCCTGCAACGTATCCCGTCTGTGAGTTAATCATCTGAATATCCATTAAGTATTGATTTGTTGGTAACGGATTTTGAATTATCCAGCCCTGCTGAGAAAAAAGTTGAATATTTAAACCGAAAAAAACCGGAAGGAATAAAGAAATTAGTAATATATTACGGCACTCTTTTTTTCTCATAATAGTTTTAATTTATTAAATTTAATAATAAAATCTAATTTATAATAGCAAGAAATTTTTCGAATGCGAAAGTAATCTATAAATATGACTTATCCGGGGAAGAAAACATCTCTCCCGCACATATAAGCGAAGCAATTCAGTACAGAAGCCTCGACAGGAGCGACTGGGTTTAATCAATGCAAAATATAAAATTTACAAATAACAACAAGAGTTAAAATTCAGATTAAACGTTTATTTCTAAAATTCCGTAAATACTAAACTTTCTTTTCGGAAAAATACTTATAAACAAGTCCTGCCAGAATTGCTCCGATAACCGGCGCAACAATAAACAGCCATAACTGTTCAAGTGCCCATCCGCCCACAAACACT
>CAYWMV010000349.1:0-2627 GCA_964459055.1 uncultured Ignavibacteriaceae bacterium
TGAAACTTTTTTACTGTCGTATATTCCACCCTCATATACGGTCTCAATTGCCTCCGTTAATTCTCTTATCTCAGCATCCTTAAAAATGTATCCACTCGCCCCGTTTTTCATTAATTTTCTGATTGCAGACTCTGAATCCGGGTCACGCATCGCTAATAAAATGATTTTTAAATCCCGCTTCTTTTCTAATAAATGATATATCGCATCAGCCCCTTGCATGTCGGGTAATGTTGTGTCCAGAAGTATTATATCCGGGTCGGTAATTTCTATGCTCTCAATCGCATCGGATGTATTTTCAAATTCGCCGGTTATAATTATATTCGGATGCCTTCTTAACAATAATGTTATGTCTTTCCTCACCAGGTAATGGTCATCCGCAATTATTACGCTTATCGGCATTTCGTATTTTCTGTTTCCCGTTTTTTCGTCTTCCATTTCTTGTTTTCTCTCCGCTGCTGATAACAGATATATATTTATTTCCCTTCTATTTCAAAAATAATATATTATGTCCTTATTTCAAAGCACGATATATAATAATACGACATCCTCCTCATATCAATCCTTAACCAATCATTTTTATTTTAAATAATTTCTGTGTTATTCCGTGTCAATCCGTGTATTCTGTGTTTCTAATGCGTAATACTTGTACCCGTTCTCCGCGTTCTAATAAAATTCCTTAACTAATAACTAACAACCGGCAACTAATCCTTTCTTCCATTACTAAATTCTATGACTAAATTCTAATACGCCTCCTATTTTCCTTTAAGTACACATTAAATTTTAATATATTTATCAAAATTAACTAACAATATGAGAACAAAAAAAGACTATCTGCAGGAAACAATTCAACACTTCGATATTAAAAATGTTAACGTAATTCCTCTCGTGGAATCCTTTAAAAATATGGCATTCCAGGCGCGTAATCTCTACAGAGCCGCCGATATATACGACAGAATGATTAAAGACGAAAACTGCTCGATTATTTTGTGCCTCGCCGGCTCGCTTTTTTCGGCGGGATTGAAAAATGTGGTCGTGGATATGGTCAGAAATAATATGATTGATGCTATTGTGTCAACCGGCGCTATCATCGTTGACCAGGATTTCTTTGAAGGACTCGGATTTAAACATTATATCGGTACGCCTTTCGTTGATGATAATGAATTGAGAGAACTACATATTGACAGAATTTATGATACCTATATTGATGAAGATGAACTTCGGATTTGTGATATGACCATTGCAAATATTTGTGATACTCTGGAAAAAAGACCTTATTCCTCGAGAGAGTTTATCTGGGAAATGGGGAAATATCTTCACGAAAACGGAAAGAATCCTGATTCGGTTGTCTATGCCGCCTATGAACACAATGTCCCGATTTTTGTTCCCGCATTTTCTGATTGTTCAGCAGGATTCGGATTCGTTCATCATCAGTGGCATAATCCGGATAAAAATGTTTCGATTGATTCCGCAAAGGATTTTCTTGAACTTACAAAAATAAAACTTGAAGCATTCGAGACGGGAATATTTATGATTGGCGGAGGCGTTCCGAAAAACTTTACTCAGGATGTAGTGGTCGCTGCCGATGTTCTCGATAAAGAAGTCCCGATGCATAAATATGCTATCCAGTTAACTGTGGCGGATGAACGCGACGGTGCATTGTCCGGCTCGACTCTTAAAGAAGCAAGTTCCTGGGGTAAGGTAGATACTGCATTCGAACAGATGGTCTATGGAGAAGCGACCGTTACTGTTCCGCTTGTAGCAGGATATGCCTACCATAAATGCGGCTGGAAAAACAGACGCAAAAGAGAATTTCAAAAACTTTTTCTGAAATAAATTATTTTACTCATATCCCCGTTAATTTAATTCTTAACGGGGATTATTTTTTTATATGCACTTTTTTGAGATTGTGATTATAGCACTGGGTCTTGCGATGGATGCCTTTGCGGTTTCGTTGCTCGCCGGTGCAAACGGTGATACAAAAGGATTCAGACCAGCCTTCAGATTGTCCTTCCATTTCGGCTTGTTCCAGTTTTTAATGCCTGTTATCGGTTGGTATGCCGGTATTCAGGTGGCAGGCTATATTGAGAATTTCGATCACTGGATTGCTTTTGCTCTGCTTTCCTATGTGGGAATCAAAATGATTAAGTCCGGATTGGATAACTCCGGGAAGTTTGCAAAACACGACCTCTCTAAAGGTAAATCACTCGTAATGCTCAGCATCGCAACCAGTATTGATGCACTTGCCGTGGGATTGAGCCTCGCTCTGCTTAAAGTTGATATCTGGTATCCTGCCGTGATTATAGGTGTCGTTACAGGTGTGCTGTCATTGATTGGCGTGAAAGCAGGTAATAAACTCGGGGTTAAATTCGGAAAAATAATGGAAATTATCGGGGGCGCCATTCTTATCTTAATCGGAATAAAAATCGTTCTCGAACATCTCGGCATTATTTAATTAACCCTTCCCTGACTTTATCCCGGAATCATAACCCGGTCAACCCTGAACTAAAATATTTTCATTTAACATTTAACATTTTACATTTAATATGTTCCGTGTTTATTCCGTGTCCATCCGTGAATCTAAAACGTAATGCCGGTCCCCCGCATTCGTAAACCTGAGTTAACTCTTA
>CAYWMV010000350.1:0-2612 GCA_964459055.1 uncultured Ignavibacteriaceae bacterium
GGAATATTTATTGTTTTAAGAGGTAAAGAAAATGATAAAAGTTACAATATTGATATTTTAAAAGTAGATGCGACACATACCCTTACACAAATATTAGAAGAAACTCCTCCCTCCCGTCCTATGGGAATAAAGAAAACTCACGTTGAAGACCTTTATCTGGAGGGGATTTATCATCCCAAAATAACATGGAATCATAATATGGAACCTGATATGGAAAGGGATAACGGAAAGAAAAAATATATTGTTTACAGGGCGCTGTCTGACAATATGTGGACTCTTCCCGGTCCTTATTATGTAAGGGCAGTAATTGAAATTGATGCAAACTCACCTGCTGAGTATATAGATTATCAGATTATAGATGAAAATAGTATTCTTAATAGTCAGGAAGGATACGAACCCTATCCTCTCAGGTACAGAGTTGTTGCTGTCGATAAACACGAAGATTCATCAGTACCGTCTGATTTTGCCGATGCAATCGGATTGAAACCGGAAGGTTCTTCAATTGACCCGGGTAACGGAGATAAATTAGTTACAGAAAACGGATTGCCTAAAGAATACAATCTGTTTCAAAACTATCCGAATCCGTTTAATCCCGTTACAAATATTCAGTTTGATTTACCTAAAGAGGGTTTAGTTACACTGAAAGTGTATGACTTATTAGGAAGAGAAGTCAAGAACATCGTTAACGAATTCAAGCAGGCAGGAAGTTATATTGTCTCATTCAACGGCAGCAGACTTTCGAGCGGGATATATTTTTACAGGCTGGAGGCAGGAGACTTTGTTCAGGTGAAGAGAATGGTCCTTATCAAGTAATTAGATAAGGCGGATGTGATATAAAAACCGGAGAGAACTAAGAAATATATTATTTCAGAGGGAGGGATTAAAAAACAGAAGGGTGAGGCCAGACCTTCTAAGCAGCGGGACAGTGAATAAATTGCTCCCGTATTACAGGTGAGACCCGGAGAATCCTCACCCTTTATTATTTTGTATTAAAAATTATTTATTTTTTGTAAATTAAAAAAGCAAGTGAACAGAAAAATATTATGTGATGCGGTACAAGACATATAGAGCATCGTCGTATTAAAATTCCGGGTTCCTGTTTTATTATCGTCAAAACCCGGGGGTGGTTCGTACAACACTCATTATTATTTGAAACATTAAAAATAAAAATAGTGATGAAAAGAACTAAAGAACAGTTAGTAAAAGAAAATTTCAGAAGCAAGACAGCAAAAGACCGGATAAAAACAACTTATCAATCTGCATTATTCAATTCTCAATTTTTAATTTTCATTAATTAATATTCAATGGAGGGGAATATGAAAATAAATGCATACAATATTACAGAAAAAGAATCTGCGTTTCTTGCTAATGTAAATACGCAGTCAGGAACGTATGATATGAGGTTTGATGTCCGCGACGGCGTACCTTCGACTGAACTATCGAGCAGGATATATTTTTATAAGATGAGAGCGGGAGGATATACAAATTCAAAAAAATTAATATTAATTAAATAGATTCACGGAAATGAAAAAGACAATTTTAATTTTAGTTATTGTAATAACGGGATTAATAACCGCGGAGGGAGTGAATTCGCAGTGGATAGAGCAATATCCGTATAATCCGGGAATCGGGTTAAGAGATATAGAATTTATAAATGAAAATACGGGATGGATATGCGGAGACGGAATAATATTAAAAACAACGAATAAGGGATTGAACTGGATAGTACAGGATAATCCTGCACCAGGGAAATATTTATACAGCCTTCACCCCGTTGACTCGAATGTTATATATTGTGTAGGATGGTTTGCAACAATATTGAAAACGACAAACGGAGGCGAGAACTGGATAGCGATTCAGAACGGAATTCAGGGACAGTCAAAAAGTTACAGAGCAACATTTTTTCATAATTCACTTACAGGATGGGTAGCGGGCACCGGAGACAGGATTTATAAAACAACTAACGGTGGTATAAGTTTTGATTCAATATTAATTCCGTACAATGTATTAAATGATATTCATTTTAAAAATTCTCTTACAGGAATAATAGCAGGTGATGGAGCAACGGTATTAAAAACAACGGACGGGGGAGTTACATGGTATCAAAGTTATATTGTTCCTGGTGCTTATGGTGATTTTCGTAAAGTATCAGTCATAAATAATCAGTATTGTTTTACAGTCGAAGATGCAAAACGAGTATTCAAAAGTACAAATTACGGAGATTCCTTTGACAGCATCGGATATGTAACAGGTGCAGACCAACCCTATTCCTGCAGATTTTCGAGTTTGCAAACCGGCTGGGTGTGCGGAACATTCGGACAGATATTTAAATCAACCGATGGCGGTGCCACCTGGAATTACCAATATGTTAACACAACAAACATCGGATGGTTAAGGTCATTCTGGTTTCACAATGACAGCACCGGGTGGGCAGTCGGAGGAAATACAAAACTGCTCTTCACTTCAACCGGCGGTACAACATTTGCAGGTGTAACCGGAACGGAATTTTCCGATAAATACATTCTTTATCAGAACTATCCGAATCCGTTTAATTCATCCACAGTTATAGAATTTGAAATACCCGAAAATGCAGTAATAAGACTATCGGTTTA
>CAYWMV010000351.1:0-2586 GCA_964459055.1 uncultured Ignavibacteriaceae bacterium
ATAATTAATAATTAACTAATCTTTTTCCTCACCGTAAACACATCCTCCGAATTATTATACCTCCGGTAATACATATTATCGCTCAACACACTTATCAGAAACAGCCCGAAATGCTCGCTCACCTCATTCAGATTCAGTTCCCTGTGCATATCCTGCCTCGTGTAAAAATTTATGCTGTCGTCATTCTCAACATTACCGACAACGCTGTAATCCGAATCCCTGTATAATGTCAGTTCCTTACCTATTAAATCTTCGGAAAAAGGAGGGTAACACTCATTCGGCACCTCGAAAGATTCCTGAAGCGGTTTCAGTCTGAATCCCTCTCCCGATGTTTTAACTGTTATTTCCAGCAAATTTTCGTTTATATTCAGTTCAATATCAACAGTCTCTCCCGTAGAAAAATTGACCGCGTTTGAGTATAATTCGTAAACAATAATTTTCAATTCTTCTATGAATCTGTCTTTTTGTTCAGCGGAATAAAATTCAGCATTCCCGGTGACGTAAGAGGAGATTTCTTCGTATGCGGAATGTATATTTCCGATTGAACGGTGAATTGATATTTTATTGTTTTTGTCTGGCATTTTGATTATCAATGTAGTCATTTAAATTACCGGAAATTCGTTTATGGCTTCGTCCCTGCTTTCGAAAATATCGAACACTTTGAAAAGTCTTGTTAACCTGAACATCTCATCCACCGGCGGCTGAAGTCCGCATATTTTTATGTCACCGCTGTTCTGGGAGATTTTCTTCAGACCGGATACAATCGAACCTAAAAATGAACTGTCGGCAAATTCCACGTTTGACATATCTATCAGAATCTTTTTGATTTTCTTCTCTTCGATTAAACTTACCAGCAGGTTTTTAAAATCTCCTGCTATCTCCGCTGTCGCTCTCTTTACTCCGAGAGTCACCACCGTTACTTCCCTTATTTCCTTTACCGAATAATCCATAAATATATAAATTTAATTTTAAAATATTCTTTTTACAAACAGTAAACTCACGTCATCTTCAAACCTGCTGCCCGTGAATTTTGTAAAATCCTTTTTAATGGATTTCAATGCGTCCGTTTCCGATTCAACTGCAATTTTTTCCAGCCTGCTTAATCCGTACGGCTCACCGTTTTTGTTTCGCGACTCGATTATTCCGTCCGTGTATAATATCAGATAATCGGACGGCTTAATGTTTACGTCGTAATTTTCGTAAGAATTCTCGTTGCTTAATCCGAGAAGCATTCCAGGTGATTTTAGTTTTTTTACAGACTTTGTTCCTGCATCGTAATAAATCGGAGGTAAATCTCCCGCACCCGAATACTGAAGCAGGTTTTTCGTTTTATCAATTAATACTACAGAAACCGTAGAGAATATCTCGGATATCTTCGCATCGCTGAATATTATTTCATTTACTTTTGCAAGTATATCCGCGGCAGTGATTTCGGGTGAATTTTTCAACGCAACTCTTATGGCGCTTCTTATATATCCTATAAAAGAAAACGTGAAAAACCATGCGCCCCATTTCTTGCCCATAATATCTCCGAGAATTGCCACGAGTTTGTTTCCGTCAATGTTGATGTAATCAATGAAATCTCCTCCCGGTATTCCCTCAAATGCCTTGTACCAGTGCTTGAGCGAATATCCGAAAAAATCAAAATTTTCGGATGGAACAATCTCCATGCTGATGGTATCAGCCGCTTCCTGCAGTTCTTTTAATGCTACCTGCCTTTCCTTCTTGAGATTTTTGATTATGTTCTGAACTTTTACGGTTACAAGTCTCGGACTCGATGTCTTTAATATAAAATCTTTTATATCAAGGTCATATCCCTCCAGAATAACATTCTCCGAATCGTTCGCCGTTATAAAAACAAACGGTATGTCTTTCAGCAGCGGGTCATTTAACAGTAACTTTCTGAATTCGAATCCGTCTATTTCCGGCATCATGAAATCCGATAAAATAATATCCGGCAGATATGTCCTTGCCGATTCCAGTCCGTCCAGTGCGTTATGCTCAATCCTGCAGTCGAATCCCGCTCCCGATAAAGCATATCTGAACAGTTCGGCGGAAACAGGGTCGTCGTCAACAAGCAGAATTCTGGCTGATTTGAAATCAACCGACTCTTCGAATTTTTTCTTAAGACCGTAAACCTTGTGAATTTCCGTGCGCTTCAGTACGGAGTTGGCTTTGATAAGCAGGTCATCGGCATTGAACGGTTTTATTAAAAAATCATCCGCGCCAAGTTCAAGCGCCCTTGCCGAATCTTCAACGTTTTTGTTCGGAGTTAGAAATACAAAAGGAAGCGAACTGTTTTTCTCTTCCTCCCTGACCGATTTACAGAAATCAAATCCGCTTATACTGCCTATCCGGACATCGCAGAAAACAAGCGATATGTCATCCGTTTTCAGTATATCAGATGCTTTGTCCGGACTGTCCGTTTCGATAACTTCGTAATTATTTTTCTTTAATGCATAACTTATAACTTTCCTCGTTATGTCATCATCGTCCAACACCAGTATTTTTCTGTTATCCTGATTCATTTGTTCATAAAAATAAATAATAAAAATCACAAAATAACTGAAAAATGCAGTAATCCTT
>CAYWMV010000352.1:0-2548 GCA_964459055.1 uncultured Ignavibacteriaceae bacterium
CTTTTCACAAAAATAAAATCCTTTTTTCAAATTAGTTTTGAGACAAACTCCGCGGAGAGCAGATTAATGCAGATTTTTATTATGAAAGGATAAAAAAATAGTAGAGACAAAGCATGCCTTGTCTCTGCAGATACCGTGCGATGGAGTATTTGGCGGAGACAGGGAATTCCCTGCCTTTGTAGTTGTGATTGGATGGATTTTGTATTAGGGAAATAAAAAGAGACAAGGCATGCCTTGTCTCTGCCGTAATAATTTGTGTTTACATTGTTAGTAACTGTCGTCGTGAAGGACGGTTTTTCCTTTAAAGACTTTATAAATGTATATTGTGTATGCCAGTACAAAGGGCATCCCGATTAAGGCAATAATCAACATAGTGGTCAATGTCCTTTCGGTTGAGGAAGCATTCATTATCGTCAGACTGTTATTTATGTCAATCATTGACGGAATCAACTTTGGAAACAAGCCGACAGCTGAAAGTCCTATCATAAAAAATATCGAAAGCGATGAAAAAAGAAATGCGTTTCTATTTTTCTTTGCTTTAAGTGTTACGGGTATCATTACAATAGAAATCAGGAATAAGATAAACAATATCCAGAAGAACGGGCTTTTTGTTATTCCGTCAAATAAAAATTTCGATACAAAAAGAGAAGCAATCGTTACGAAGAACCACAAAGCAACAAAAGCAACCCAGAATTTAGTTGCAAGTTTTTCATATTTCTCTTTCAGCTCACCATCCGTCTTATGAGTCAGATAAATTGCACCCTGCATCAGGCACATAATTAATGCGAGAACACCAATGAGAATTGCATAAGGGTTAAGCAGGTCAATGAATCCGCCGGTGAATATTTTCTCTTCGTTCAGGGGTAATCCTCTCAGTATATTCCCGTAGGCAACGCCGAGCAGAACAGCCGGCAACAGGCTGCCTATTCCGAATGAATAATCCCAGAATTTCCTCCAAGCCGGTGATTCAACTTTTCCTCTGAACTCAAATGAAATTGCCCTGAAGAAAAATGAAAGCAGCAGAAAATACACAGCGAGATAAAATGAACTGAATGCAGTAGCATACACGAGCGGATAAGCTGCAAATATTGCACCTCCTCCTGCAATCAGCCAGACTTCATTACCGTCCCATACAGGTCCTATTGAATTCATAAGAATTCTTTTATTCTCTTCTTCTTTAACAAAAAGATGGAGAGTACCGACTCCGAGGTCAAAGCCGTCAAGTATTGCATAAACAGCAAGAAGCACGGTAACGAGTATAAACCAGAGTACGTTTAAGAATTGATATTCCATTATACCGTAACCTCCTTTCCTTTTGAATCCGCGGGTTTAAATTCATTATCGTGCGGTGAGATTCCGTGTTTCAGTTCTTTCATCATTAAATAGATGTAAATGAAAGTCATAATCAGATAAATAACCGTAAATAGAATAAGCGTAAACCAAACCTGTCCGTCTGGAACGGTTGCGGAAAATGATTCAGAAGTTCTTAACAAATTATATACCGTCCATGGCTGTCTTCCTACTTCGGTAGCAAACCATCCGAATTGACAGGCAAGAACCGGAAGCGGGATAAACCAGAAGAGTAAACGCAGAAACTTTTTGCTTTCAATAAGTTTTTTTCTTTTAATCTGAATTACACCCCAGAAGGAAACCGCGATAAACATACTGCCGAGTGCAACCATATTGTGATATGATACAAAAGGCATCCACATAGGTGGTCTGTTTTCAGGCGGAATTTCAGACAGACCGGAAATTTTCGCATTAGCATCACCTGTTGCAAGCCAGCTCAAGACACCCGGTATTGAAATTTTTGCTTTCATCTCAGGCGGTATATCACCTGTGAGTACACCGAACAGAACAAGTGGAGCTCCTTCCTCACTGTCATAAAGTCCCTGAATTGCAGCGAACTTCTCAGGCTGATATTTTGCTACGTCCTGAGCGTGATGATGTCCGAAAGGAAATAACTGGGAAATAGAAAAAATAAAAGCAACTATCAAAGAAACTTTTAAACCTTTTAATGCAATCTGAGTATCACGGTTTTTTCTGATAAGATAAGCAAGCGAGCCTGCCATAAGAAATGCACCTGTAATAAATGCCGCGACCATTGTATGAAAGAATCGCATTAAAGTCGAAGGATTAAATACTGCAGCCCAGAAATCAGTAAGTATTGCCCGATGTTCCATTGGATTATATCCGACTCCGAATTCCGGGTCAGTAATTATTTCACCGGACACAAGATTTTGTATAGCAAATCCTGCCGGTGTCTGCTGCCAGGAATTTGCTACTAGTATCCAGAATGCGGAAATCGTTGCTCCTATCGTTACCATTAAAATTGAAAACCAGTGCACACCCTTTGATACTTTGTTCCTTCCGAAAATATATAATCCGAGAAAAGTGGATTCGAGGAAGAAAGCAAAGATTGCCTCCGCGGCGAGCGGTGCACCAAAGATATCCCCGACAAATGCGGAGTATCTCGCCCAGTAGGTTCCGAACTGAAGCACCATAACAAGTCCGCAAGCAACGCCGACTGCAAATGTAATTGCGAGTA
>CAYWMV010000353.1:0-2545 GCA_964459055.1 uncultured Ignavibacteriaceae bacterium
CTCGCAGAGACGCGATACAATTAAGAATTAAAAATTAAGAATTAAGAATAAAAAGCATAGGACGAATTTCACGCGAAGACGCAAAGAAGCAAAGGCGCGATACAATTAAGAATTAAAAATTAAGAATTAAGAATAAAAACATAGGACGAATTTCACGCGAAGACGCAAAGAAGCAGAGACGCGGAGGAAGAATGACAAGTGACAAGTTTATAAAGTTCATTAAGTTTATAAAGTTTATAAAGTTTATAAAGTTCATAAAGTTTATAAAGTTCTTAAAGTTTCCACCGAGGAGGAAGAAATACTTAATGGTGATAAGATATCATCACAATTATTTAATCAGTGTCATTCTTTTGGTTTCGGTAAATGCTCCTGTTTTTAAAACATAGTAATAGATTCCGCTGGAAAGATTTGCCGCATTGAAATTAAAAGTATGCGTTCCCGCTTTCAGAGAGTTGCTCACTATATTCTTAACTTCCTGTCCGAGAGAGTTATAAATTTTCAAAGTGACGAATTCTTCATTTGGAATTGTAAATTTAATGTTCGTTGCGGGATTGAAAGGATTGGGGTAATTGTCATAGAGAACATACTTTTTGTTCAGATCGGGAAGTTCTTTGTCATACGCAAATTCTCTTAATGATGTATTGGTTTTTATTCTTCCGTCGGATTTATATTCCAGCCTGTTAAGAATGCCGATATATTCAAGAATTGTTTTGTATTCCGAATAACCGGTAATCGTATAGCCCTGATGCTGTATGCCAAGACCTGTGAGTATTTTAAAAAGACCTTCATTCACGGTCACTGTATAAACTTGGGAGAGACTTATCGGTTGCCCGTTTATTCTGACAGATGACCTGATAATACGCGAGCCTGCGGGATTTTCCGGATTGTATTCAAATACCATTCCTGATACTTCGGGTGCATAATCCGCAACATCCGACCCGGCGAGAGCAACTTCGAGACCGAGAATAAGGAAAAATCCGTTTAAATTGACATTCACGAGATTAAAGCCAAGCAGAGTTTCGGGATTATATCCGTAAGCGGCAGTTCTGAAAATATCCGCCTTGTTCAGAACGCCCCTGTAAATTTTATCCGTAATTAAGCCGTTGACATTCAAGGCAACATCGGAAGATGTTTTCTGCCTGAATGCATCTGTTACAAGATTTCCCATAGGAGTGTCTTTGTAATCGGGGTTGCTCGGATATTTGTTTATATCTGTTTTTGCGTGATAATGCATTGTGTTGTAAACATCGCCGAACTGTGCAATGATGCCGTCTTTTAACGTTTCGACAAAAGACTGAACAGAGGGAAGTTGGGGGACGGTTGAATCAGCACGTATAAGTTGATAACTCTCAAAATTAACATCAGAATCGGTTACGTTGAATTTCAATTTTCCGACATATTCATAATAACTGCCGGACTGCATAATATACGTAGGTTTTCCGAGCGGATTTATGACAGTCTTTGGCTGAGAGAATGTCTGGTGGTTGTGCCCGCCGATAATGAAATTCATACCCGGAATACTTGCGGCGAGCGAACTGTCACCGCCATAACCCAGATGTGACAGGAAAATAATTACGTCTGCACCAGCGGTTTTCATAGCCGCAACGGTTGATGCCGTTATTTCCGCAATATTGGTTTCAACTATTACAGGGGAGGGGAAATTCAGCGGAGTCGGTATAGTCATACCGAATATACCAATGTCAACTCCGTTAACTGTTTTTATTATGTAAGGATTTATATACGGGTCAAGTGCCGGATAATTTCTGAAATTGAGATTTGCGGATAAAAGCGGAAAAGAGCCCGTTGAAAATGCCTGCTGAACCGTATTAAGCAATATATCGGGACCAAAGTCAAATTCGTGGTTGCCTATTGTCAGTGCATCGCATCCGAGTTGCTTGAGAATCTGAAGTTCGGGAATTCCCAGATATTTATTGAAAAAGAGGTCACCAGTAAAAAAGTCACCTGCGTGAAGTAATAATGCATTCGGGTCTTCCATTTTTGCGGTATTTATAATGTAAGCCGCTTTGCCGATACCTCCGATAGTACCTTTATTGGAAGCATCTTTCGGACCGAATGCATCGAGGTGTGAGTGTGAATCACCGGTGTGCAGAACGGTTATTTGAGTTTGAGCAAATGATATGCAACTTGTGAGGAATAATATTATTAGAATTCTCATTTTCTTTCTTTGATTAAATGATAAAAAACAGTGTACTTTGTGACGAAATATAACTTCGTCATTTAAAAAACTATTACAAATGATTGAAAAATAAAGTTCCGCTTTTAAATGCATTTATAGCGGGCTTGTCCTAAAAGTCGTAAGAAATCCTATTTGTCATTCAGTCCGCCGCGGCGGACAAAGAGGTAAAGGGAAAGGGAAAATATTTCTCGCAGAGACGCGATACAATTAAGAATTAAAAATTAAGAATTAAGAATAAAAAGATATTTCTCGCAAAGAAGCAATACAATTAAGAATTAAAAATTAAGAATTAATCATCTCTGTCCAAAAACGGAAAACGAAATGTAGATAAAAAAAGAGGGCTATTGA
>CAYWMV010000354.1:0-2538 GCA_964459055.1 uncultured Ignavibacteriaceae bacterium
TATTAACAAAACAATCTGTTCATTTTTATTAATTTTCGAATCTCTTTTTAGTTCGTTTAATGCCGCATAGACCGAAGCACTGGACGGTTCTGCATAAATTCCCGTTAACGACGCCAGTTCGAATTGCGCCCGCATAATTTCCATGTCGGTTACAGTAACAGAAAATCCTGCTGAATCAAGAACCGCATTTCGTGCCATATAAGCATTAGCCGGAGAAGATACGGAAATCGAATCGGCAACTGTTGCAGGATTCTTAACAGGTTTGAATTTTCCTGTTTTAATAAAATTATGAATCGCATTGGATTTAACGGATTGAACACAAATCAGTCTTGGTAACTTTTGAATCAAACGGCTCATTTTTAAATCGTAGAATGCTTTATAAATTCCCGAGATAACAACACCGTCGCCCGCAGGAATAAGAATTACATCCGGTGCTTTAAGATTATTCTGCCGGTAGATTTCAAGTCCCGCAGATTTCTTACCCTCAATTGTGAAAGGATTATAAGCCGTATTTCTGTTCAATACATTTTTACCTGACGAATATTCAATTGATAATTTAAATGCATCGTCGTAAGAGCCTTCAACTTTTTTTACTTCAGCGCCGTAAACATTCATCTGGATTAATTTGGCTTTCGGAGCCGATGAAGGAACAAATATTACGGCTTTCTTTCCTGCGGCGGCACAAACTGCGGCAAGCGAACTTCCGGCATTGCCCGTTGAGGCGGTAACAATTGTATTTATTTTATGTTGAACTGCCTGAGCGACGACCAGAAAAGATGCTCTGTCTTTCAGCGAGCCGCTCGGATTAAGGGAATCGTTCTTCAGCCAAATATTTTTGAAGCCCGTTTTTTTGCTAATTCTTTCGGATTTAAAAAACGGTGTTTTGCCGTGTACAAAATCCGGGAAATATTTTTTGTCAATTGCGGAAAATAAATTCCAGTCGAAAATGAATTTGTCAAATTGCGATTTTATGTAATCGTAATCGAACTTAACCGTTAAAACCCGTTTAGCCAAATTACCGGGCTTTTCGTCCGCGGGACATTGCGGGCACAGATATAAAATTTCTCCCGGCTTATATGTTTTCCCGCAGTTTAAACATTCGTAATAGAACATATTATTTATTGTTTAAGTTATAAATTAATCCCGCATAGAATGCGGTTGCACTGCTTAAATGTTCAACAGGACAGTTTTCATCCGGCATATGCGCAAGCACTTCATTTCCCGGACCGAATCCGAGACAGGGAATTTTATGCATACCAGAAATTGCAATGCCGTTTGTGCTGAATGTCCATTTCCCGATTTCCGGTTTTTTTCCGAAAATATTATTAAATGTTGTTTCTGCCTGATTCAGATATTCGGATTTTTCTTCCAGAACCCAGGTCGGATAATATTTTTCGGCAGGATATTTAATTCCCGTATATGAAGTCTCATTATATTTTAAAACTTCAACTTCTGCTTCGGGATATCCCGCGAGTTTTGCCGCTTCTTTTACTTCCGCCACTGCCGATTCTTTTGTCTCGCCATACGTGAGTCTTCTGTCGAGTTGAATGCTTGCCGAATCGGGAACGGCACATTGAGACGGTGATGAGAAAAACACCTGTGTAACACAAACGGTAGCTTTTCCGAGAAAATCGTCATCTTTCAGTCTGTCATTCAGTTTCTCTATTTCAAGTGCTATGCGGGAGATTTTGTAAATGGCATTATCGCCTCTTTCGGGTGCGGAGCCGTGGCAACTGAGTCCTTTGATGTTAACCATAATTTCCATTCTGCCCCTGTGACCGCGATATATATTCAGATTTGTCGGCTCGGTGATTACTACAAGTTCAGGTCGGATATTTTCTTCCTTAATTAAATACTGCCAGCAGAGCCCGTCGCAGTCTTCTTCCATTACCGTTCCGGTGAACAGTATTGTAAATTCTTTATTTAGGTTTAATTCTTTGATGATTTTCGCAGCGTACACCATTGAAGCCATTCCGCTTTTCTGGTCAACGGAACCTCTGCCCCATATTTTTCCGTCTTCGATTTTCGGCTGAAACGGGTCGAAATTCCAGAGTGACATATCACCCGGATATACCGTGTCAACGTGTGCGTCGAATGCAATAAGCCTTTTTCCGTTTCCGATTCTTCCGATTAAGTTTCCGAGTCCGTCAATTCTGACTTCATCAAATCCTTCCTTGAACATCTTGCCTTTTATTAATTCGATTACATCTTTTTCCTTGCAGGAAAAGGACGGCGTACGGATTAAGTCGCACAGAAATTGAGCCGTTTCATTTTCGAGTTCTTTTGCTCTTTGTAATATTTTATTATACATTTTCATTTTTAATTTTCACGCAAAGACGCAAAGACGCAGAGAAATCAATTTTCATTTCGTCACCAATCATTACGTATTTCACGCAGAGACGCAAAGACGCAGAGAAATTATTTATCTGATTCAAATCTTTATCTATTCTTAATTCTTAATTCTTAATTCTTAATTGATGGCAATCAATCAAAATCATTCCATAATTTCTCCGTCAGTTTCTTTGCTTCATAAGCGAC
>CAYWMV010000355.1:0-2537 GCA_964459055.1 uncultured Ignavibacteriaceae bacterium
AAAAATCATCTCCAGTATTCCGAAGCAATAAACACATTCGTTGAATCCACGCTGAATCTGTTTGTTTTGAACCAGACATCGAAATTATCGAACTTGCTCTTGTTCTTTTTATACCAGTCAACAAAATCCCGCTCGTCGCCTTTCATTAATATCCAGTGATTGTAAGCCTCATAATGACCTGCGTCTTTTATTGACTTCATATAATCGAAAATAGAAATCCTGTATTTATTGTTCAGATTGCCTGAGAAGTAATATTCGAGAAACCTTGTTCTGATTTTGTCTATTGAGTTAATGTCAATATCCTTAATCCCCCTTATCGCCCTGGTCATAACGGTATCATAATCAACTTTGAAATACAATTTGAGATTCTTTGCCGTATCATCAGTCATGTAAAAAAACTTGCTTCCGAGATTTCCGAATTTTTCGATTTCTTCGTCCCTTTCTATATTGTCGTCATATACATCGTAAATATTCTGACTGATATTTAATGTCCGCTGCGTGTTCCTTTCAAGATTCATAAAAATTTCAGCATATATCAGTCCGAATAATTTCAGTTCCGAACCGAGATATATTTTTGCTGCCCAGAAATAATTTGAGGGATATGAAGGCTCCGCTTTTATTCCTTTCTCAAAAAAATCGAGTGCCTTGCCGTATTCTTTTCTGTTCCGGTAATATACTCCTTTCTCGAGCAGCATCCGCCCTGAATTCGGAAATTTCTTCAGCCCCTCATCATATATGCCGAGCGCCTTTTCTTTATCTCCCAGCATTGCATATGAATTCCCGAGATACTGATATAATCTGTCGTCAAGGTCTTTGTGATTCAGTAATTCTTCTAATAAATCTATTGTCTTCAGATATTCAAGATTGTAGTAGAAACTTGCCGCGTACCATAATTTCCATTCGTAATTTTCAGGGTCAAGTTCCACCGCTTCTTTCAGATATCTCATACCTTCAATGAAATATCCGGATTCCACAAGTTTTATTCCTTCGTCTCCTTTCCATTTGGCTCTCTCACGGTTGGATTGTGAATATATAATTCCCGAAGTGAATATTATTGTGATTAGCGTGATGACGAAAATCTTCTTTCTCATAATTATGTTTTTTATAAACTATGTATCATTATATGAATTTTCAATTCAAATATATTTGTTGAATTGCACTCGCCGGATATCGCAATTACTGTGCTGTGATATTCCTTACAAGGGATTTTGGACAAAAAATTAAGTATTGATTGTTAAATATTCAAATTTTACATTTACTGAAATGGTTTAACAATGTTCTTAAAATAAAATATTTTAAAAAACTAAACCTTGGAGGATTTATGAAAAAAGCAATATTCATTTTGGTAATGTTGCTTCTCACCTTTACCTGTCTGTATTCCCAGGATGGAATAATGACGTGGACTTTCAATTACACAAACGGAATGCGTATCTGGGACGGAACAATTAATCTGGTAAATAAAAACATTATTTATCTCGCGAGTCCGGACTCAGGAGTATTTAAAACTACAAACGGCGGATTAAACTGGTTTGCCGTGAATAACGGTATTGCCTATAATAAGGTGCAGTGCATTGCAATAAGTAAATCAAATCCTAATGTACTGTACGCAGGTACTGATTCGATGGGATTTGCGAATTCGGGCGTTTATAAAACAACTAACGGCGGAAATAACTGGGCTCTGTTTTATAACGGAGTAACTGATTGCCGCGGAGTGCAGGATATTGAAGTTCATCCTTCAAATCCTGATATCGCCTGGATATGCGTATTTAATGCAATAGCCCCGTCGGCAGTCGGCTTGTGGAAAACAACAAACGGCGGGTTGAACTGGTTCGCTTCAAATACAGGTATAGGAGCGGACAATAAAAATATGCTGGCAATATGCATAAATCCGCTTAACCCGAATGTTCTTTATGCAGGTACTTCACTGATACTGCCGGGCAGTACAGGACCTTCAAAAATTTATAAAACATATGACGGAGGAGCAAACTGGTTTGCTGTTGTGAATGGCTTACCGTCATTATCAACCTCAAACAATCCCGTAAGGTCTTTGAGTATTTGCGATGTTGATACCTCAAGAGTAGTGGCAGGGTTATTTGTTAATGATACAACCGGAGGAATATATCTTACGACGAACGGTGGTCAGTTGTGGGCGAAAAAATGGGGTATCCCCAATGTTGCGGGAACTTTACCGAGAGTAATCAGTTTCAGACCCGGAACTCCTTATGAAATTTTTGTCGGGCTTGACCGTTCAACCGCGTCAAATGTTGGTATCTGGAGAAGCACAAACGGTGGAGAAATCTGGACGGACTTTTCAGGCGGTGCGTTAACCAATATTATGTCCGTGCGAGCTATGGTGTGGAAAGTCAGCGGTGATACTACTACTCTCTTTGCAGGTGTGTCCGGTACTGCAGCGAGTTCAACAAGAGGTGTATATGAATATACCTGGCCTAATCCGCCTGTGGGACTTAAAGGAAATACGGAAATCCCTGCTGAATTTTCTCTGGAGCAAAATTATCCCAACCCGTTTAATCAATCTA
>CAYWMV010000356.1:0-2536 GCA_964459055.1 uncultured Ignavibacteriaceae bacterium
AACTGTTTTTTGCGGTGATTTATTATTCCGAAATTCCATAGGAAGAACCGACTTACCCGGCGGAAGCACCGAAATACTTCTTGATTCGATAGTGAACAAACTTTTCAGGGAATGTCAGGATGATTATATTGTATGTCCCGGACACATGGAATCAACCACGATATACGAAGAAAAAAATTTCAATCAATTTTTAACAAAGTAACAATCATTCCCTGTCCGGTCTGAATCCTTTCGCAATTTCAAAAATAACATCTTTCATCCAGCCGGAATAGTTTTCCTGACGAACTTTTATCTTCAGCATATATGTATAATTGAAATCCTGAGTATCATCTTTTGTTCTGTAGAAAAAAGCAGTATGGTGCATTTCGGAATTTTTATATTCACCTATTTTATAATCATAGTAAACGGAATCGGAAAATTCATAATCATTTATTCTCTCCGGAAAATTAAATGATACTTCTTTTTCCATAAAGTATATGAAATCCGATAAAGTTTTTATATCCTTCCATTTAAAAGCAACTAGCAATACTCCGACTGTATCATAATCCAGGTATTTTTCAAAAGTATAAGATATGGAAATTTTACCTGAAGTTTCAACTACTTGCGGCTGTGAAATATCAGAAGGCAGAATAAACGAAAATTTATAATCCGGATTTTTTATAGTGCTGCCGTTATTCTGGGCAAAAGAAATAGTGTTGAAAAAAATAAATATCAGTAACAATATTTTAGTAATCTTCATAATAAATTATTTTCCCGGTAATAATTTTTTAAACTGCTGATACTCCTGTGTAAACAAACCTTTCGTCGTATCAGAACTGACTTTGAGATTTTTTAAAGTAGTCTGAACATTCTCCACTCTGTCCTGTGCCAGCGGATGGGTGGAAAACAATCTGTCGAGAGCACCCGGGACCTGTCCCTTTGCTTTCTGTTCAGCAAGTGCCTTCGCGAAGAAATACTTTATAGCTCCCGGATAGTATTTTGTGGTCATAAGATAGCGTACTGAATATTCGTCTGCTTCTTTCTCATCAGCCCTGCTGTTAGCAAGAAAACCCAAACCAACAAATAAATTTGCTGCAATTTCCGTTATTGCACTCGGATTATTTCCCAGAACCAGACTAAGTAGCATACTGACTCCGTAATAGGAAGTAAGTCTTTGTGTCATATGACGGTTCTCAGCATGTGCAATCTCATGTGCGATTATCCCTGCCAGAGTAGCTTCATTATCAACATAATTCATCAGGCCTGTATAAACATAAATGTATCCTCCCGGTGTACAGAATGCATTAATAATTGAATCATTAATAACCTGAAATTTATAAGGAAAAATACTCTTGTATTTAATTACAGGAGAGTTATTAATGATATATTTTCCCATATTACTCACATAATTAGTAACATCGGGATTATTCTTTAAGAGAGGATATTCACGCGGACTGGCATTAATTTCTTTGTCCAGATCCTCACCCAACTGAACATCTTCCGAAACCGAAAATAAATTGGCTCCGCAACTGTACATAGTTGCAGAAGAAAATGCAGTCAGAACTATTAATATCAGAAAAATTTTAAATCTGTGATTTGTATTTTTCATAACAATTTAATTAAACTTTATAATATAAAAATTATGATAATTTATAACAATATATTTATATTTTTAACCGAAATATCTTATTATTGTTCCTTTTTCAGATATTTATACGGGAGAAACAGTATCATCGCTTCAGTAATAAGTATGTTAGTAACCAGAAAGAAAAGAATTTCCTCGAGAGGAATGTTGAATACTCTGATTCCTGTAGTCTGTGACGGGTCAAAATCCCAGATGCCTTGCCCTATCGAAACGGAATCTGCAAAAGAAAAATACAATGTCATGATAAGAGAAGGAATCAGAATCAATGATAAATTCCCGAGAATTTTTTTACGCCCTGCAATAATCTGAACCAAAATAAAAAATCCCCCCCAGGAAAAGAGGTGAAAAATGTAATTAAAATTACCGAACGGAAGTTTTAAAATTTCATCTGTTCTGAAAATGAGCAGCGGAATAAAAATCAAAGAAACATTTTTCAAATTCATTCTGATGTTTTTTCCTATGAATATTAACTGCACAAGTCCCGTAGTAAATGTCTGAAGAAAGAAGAACATATATTCCTCCAGCGGTACATAGAACAATTTAATTCCGAGAGTCTTATTCTCAGGGAAATGCCAGATTCCGCTATATACTGCATAATTATCCCAGCCTGCAGTAGCGAAAAAAGCAATCAGTGAGACTACAAAAAGCCATTTAAGATAAACTGCATCGAGATAATTTCTTAATATAAGAGCCAGAGCAACAATTGGGATAACGGTAAAAATGAGCAGAAACTGAATATAAGTCATACAGGAAAATGTTTAAAAAATCTCAAAACCGCAATTCATAAAAAGAATACCGTAAAATAATCCGGTGATTTTAAATAAAAACAGAAATAAAATCCGTTTATATATCCCATAAAAGAGATTGATTAAATTTCAGTTGAAATTTAAAATAGAGGCTCCTAAATTTGAG
>CAYWMV010000357.1:0-2531 GCA_964459055.1 uncultured Ignavibacteriaceae bacterium
GAGCTCAGACATATTGATATTTCCATCAGAGTGGGAAGGATTCGGTATGGTGATAACAGAAGCGATGTCCTTCGGTTTACCTGTAATTGCAAGCAGAATTCCTACAACGGAGGAGATAATAACTGATTTAAACGATGGTTTGTTATTCAGTGTCAATGATTCGTTGGAATTAGGATCATTAATAAACAGGTTGAAAAATGATTGCGAGCTTTATAAGAGATTATCAGTAAACGGAATTAAAAAGGCAATGTCTCAGAACAACTGGGAATCAGTGGCTGATAACGTTACTAAATATATAAATTTATAATATTTTGTGAAACTTTTTCATATCGTAAGAAGTTGGAATTTTGTAAAATCATATTTCACTTGAAGAAAAACAATATTAATTATATCTTAATATTTATATTCATTTTTAATGAAAAACAGAAAAATCAGAGCCTTAATCGGAAAAGTAGGGCTTGACGGACACGACAGAGGTGCTAAGGTAATTGCTGCCGCATTCAGAGATGCCGGCATTGAAGTAATATATGCAGGGTTGAGACAAACACCTGAAACCATTGTAGAATCTGCGTTACAGGAAGATGTTGACATAATCGGCATCAGTGTTCTAAGTGGTGCGCATATGACAATTTTTCCTAAAATAAAGAAACTTATGACTTCGAAAGGTCTTGATGATGTTTTGTTATTCGGAGGAGGTATTATCTCTGAATCAGACAAGGATGAATTATTAAAGATCGGAGTCGGAAGACTTTTCTCACCCGGCGCATCTACAATCGAAATTGTAGAATACGTAAAAAATTGGGTTAATGAAAATAGATTTTTAAAAGAAAATATTATTTGATGAACAAAATTGAACCTGTAAAATTCGGGACAGACGGCTGGCGGGCTGTAATAGGGGAAGATTATACATTTTTAAATGTGCGAAGAATTTCTCTCGCAGTTGCACTGCATTTTCAAAATCACCCTAAAATAAAAAATGGTATTGTGATCGGATATGATACGAGATTTTTATCACGGGAATTTGCATCAGCGTCAGCTGAAGTATTCGCAAATAACGGTATTAATGTTATTTTAACTGATTCATTTGTCACGACACCTGCAGTTTCTTTGCTTGTAAAAAACGAAAAACTTGCATTTGGTGTGGTCATAACAGCGTCACACAACCCCTATAAATATAACGGATTTAAACTTAAAGATGAATTTGGCGGTTCTATGTATCCCGATGAAATTCTGAAAATTGAAGCAAAATTAAAGGAAATTAAAGATGTTGAAATCAAACAGAAATTTGACGAATTAATAAAAAGCGGGAAGATTAAATTAATTGACGGTAGAAAATATTATCTGAATAATCTGAGGAGTAAAATTGAAATTGATAAAATCGTTACGGGTAGATTAAAAGTTGTATATGATGCAATGTACGGAGCGGGTCAGGGCAGTTTAAAAGAACTCATCAATGCCGATGAATTGCATTCTGAGATTAATCCTTCTTTCGGTAACGGTGCCCCTGAGCCGGTTCCAAAAAATTTATCTGAAGTGTGCAATAAGATTAAAAAGGAAAAATATGACATTGGGATTGTAACTGACGGTGATGCAGACAGGATTGCAATTATTGATGAAATGGGAGATTTTCTTGATGCACAGAAAACATTCGCCTTGTTGCTGCATTATTTGTTTAAATACAAGAAAATGACCGGAAAAGTTGTACGCGGTTATTCCACGAGTGATTTAATTCAAAAATACTGCGAAAAATATAATATACCGCTGGAAACCGTACCTATTGGTTTCAAGCATATTTCAAAAATTATGATTAATGAAGATGTTCTTATAGGTGCTGAGGAAAGCGGAGGTATTGGGATAAAAGGACATCTTCCTGAGCGGGATGGTGTATTTAACGGTCTGTTATATCTGGAAATGCTTGCCACAACCGGCAAATCAATTTCCCAACTGAAAAAAGAACTCGAAAATGAATTTGGTGTATATTACTATCAAAGGACAGATGTTCACACAACTCAGGAATTAAAACTCGATGCATTGAATGCTTGTTCCAAATTAAAAGCAGGCGATAAAATCGGCGGGATAGCGATTATAAACATAGGCAGTCTTGATGGTTACAGGTTTACTTTTGACGGGGGATGGATTATAATCAGGGCTTCCGGAACTGAACCACTACTTAGATTTTACTGCGAAACGGAAGGCAAAAACAATACTACAAGTATTTTAGCGGAATCTATTAAACAATTTAATTTAACAAAGTAAAATGAGATATAAATTATTAACAATATTAATTTTTGTATTTGTTTCAAATTCATTCGATCAAATTTTAAAAGAGCAAACAACCCAAAATCAGAATGTCTTCTCGCAGCAAAATTATCAGGGATTCGAGATAAATTCTGATTTATCTGACATACTTAAATCAAATCAGTTTCAGTCGCAAAATTTTTCAAACCAGACATTTCCGATTGAAGGGGCAGTTGATTTGAATTCCTATATTGTTGGACCTAATGATGTATTTACGCTCGGAATCTACGGCT
>CAYWMV010000358.1:0-2520 GCA_964459055.1 uncultured Ignavibacteriaceae bacterium
CTTCCAGACTACCTATGAGGAATTGAAACTGCCAAAGTTCCAGAGTCACCGTCTGTCCCTTCGGCTTCCAGACTACCTATGAGGAATTGAAACCTGGATGATCCGGTATAGGACCTAACCACTCTCCGCTTCCAGACTACCTATGAGGAATTGAAACTGCCGTCATGCTGTACACAATAACGATAGAGTAAACGCTTCCAGACTACCTATGAGGAATTGAAACTTTGTATAGTAATACAACCCATTTGCTGAATCCCGCTTCCAGACTACCTATGAGGAATTGAAACTCTCTCACTCATGCAGAGAGAGGCTTCTTCTTTCTCGCTTCCAGACTACCTATGAGGAATTGAAACTCTATAAATGGCATAAGTATGTGAACTGTTTCATGCTTCCAGACTACCTATGAGGAATTGAAACAAGGACCAGGGGAAAGGAAGTCAATACTTCCCGCTTCCAGACTACCTATGAGGAATTGAAACATGACATTGGAGGTAAGGTCGTCGTTCAGTATGGCTTCCAGACTACCTATGAGGAATTGAAACTCCGGTTCGGAGTAGACCCACAGTCCGTCGTCTCTGGCGCTTCCAGACTACCTATGAGGAATTGAAACTAAGGTTCAAGCGTTTATGGTCTGGCTTATCGGTTAGGGCTTCCAGACTACCTATGAGGAATTGAAACACTATTCCCGCCACATGAGAACCGTGATCATGGCGCTTCCAGACTACCTATGAGGAATTGAAACGAGAATGGATAAAACCTACATGGGCAAGGATTATAGCTTCCAGACTACCTATGAGGAATTGAAACTTCCAAAAACCCCAGAACCGCCCTACATTACAGCTTCCAGACTACCTATGAGGAATTGAAACTCTCATGCCATGCAACAGACACAAATTCTATCAGGCTTCCAGACTACCTATGAGGAATTGAAACTCAGCTGATACCATTTTGAGAGAAGGAGGTAAGGCTTCCAGACTACCTATGAGGAATTGAAACTCTCCTGGTTTGATATTGTGTATTCGTGTAACTGATGCTTCCAGACTACCTATGAGGAATTGAAACTCAAGAATCACCACCATATGAAAGTGAGGATTATGCTTCCAGACTACCTATGAGGAATTGAAACAGACAAGCCCGCTTGTCTCCCTCAAGAAAATATCGCTTCCAGACTACCTATGAGGAATTGAAACCACTATTGAATACATAATACAAAAACAAGAACCCGCTTCCAGACTACCTATGAGGAATTGAAACTTTTCCAACCATCTTTCGCACCAAATCTCACCGAGCTTCCAGACTACCTATGAGGAATTGAAACACTGCGCTCTCGCCGGCGGACCAGCCCAGTTCAGCTTCCAGACTACCTATGAGGAATTGAAACCGACCTCTCGAGGAAGGTCTTCAGAGAGATCTAGCTTCCAGACTACCTATGAGGAATTGAAACCCGTCCTGGACGAAAGAGGAGATCTCGTCTACTTCGCTTCCAGACTACCTATGAGGAATTGAAACGTGAAGCTCTACAGAAGTACGGCCTAACAATTGATCAGGCTTCCAGACTACCTATGAGGAATTGAAACGCCAGATCTCTGAAAGCGTTCCCTGTGTAACCGGGCTTCCAGACTACCTATGAGGAATTGAAACTTCTGAAATAACAGTCTTCAGAGTCGCCTTCTGTGAGCTTCCAGACTACCTATGAGGAATTGAAACTTGTTGAGGAGGAGGTGGGGTAGCCCGAGGTTACGGTGCTTCCAGACTACCTATGAGGAATTGAAACTCTCCTCAGCCAGCTCTTCGGCTATACCCCGGTAAGCTTCCAGACTACCTATGAGGAATTGAAACTCTCTATGATCTTCTCGAATTCTCTTCTAACTGCGGCTTCCAGACTACCTATGAGGAATTGAAACTCAGAGAAATGTATGTTGCTTTCGATGAAGACGCCGCTTCCAGACTACCTATGAGGAATTGAAACCAGAGTTCAAGAGCAGCGTCGATTTCTTCCGAAGTGGCTTCCAGACTACCTATGAGGAATTGAAACGGAGTTTGTCCGCGTTCTGCCAGAAAGTGTTCTTGGCTTCCAGACTACCTATGAGGAATTGAAACACGGGGACCGCTTCTGGGTGCTGGCCGTGTATTCTTTCCGCTTCCAGACTACCTATGAGGAATTGAAACCGTTTTCCAGTATTCTCTTGATGTCTTCCGTGACCGCTTCCAGACTACCTATGAGGAATTGAAACACGACAATAGGTGGTTTATTATGGGGTACTGCTGCGCTTCCAGACTACCTATGAGGAATTGAAACAAGTCCCAGGCGCGATAGCAGCTTTTCAGTATGGAGCTTCCAGACTACCTATGAGGAATTGAAACTGTCTCATCCTCCTCCCCCTTCTTCTTGATTTCGAGCTTCCAGACTACCTATGAGGAATTGAAACATCGTAAGAGGGAAATGAGTAAAGAAAAGATTCCAGGCTTCCAGACTACCTATGAGGAATTGAAACTAAACTCCTGTATCGATAACATTCG
>CAYWMV010000359.1:0-2492 GCA_964459055.1 uncultured Ignavibacteriaceae bacterium
TTCGTAAGGCTTCAATTTCTGCGCAAACCGGAAAAAAACAAGTGACAAGTAACACGTGACAAGTGCAAGTAACAAGTGGTAAGTGGCAAGTGACTAGGCAAGTATTACGAATTTTGCACACAGATAACACAGATTAGACAGATTTACACGGATTTAATATTTTTGTTTTGGCTTATCAGGGTCAGTAATAAAGAATTAGGAATTTATAATTCAGAATTCATAGTTCAAAATTAACTAAGCGTGATTGTTTAAGACGGATTACAGCATATTATATTTATTATTAATCATACCTGCGGCAATACTGACCGCATATTTTCTTTACAGGCGGGCGGATATTCCTAAGGGCAGAAGGAATCTGCTGATTACATTGAGAAGTCTTTCAATATTTCTGATACTTTTTCTGCTTTTATTTCCCGTCATATCATATTTCAGCAAAGAAAAATCAACTCCCGTAAACATAATATTAATTGACAATTCAAAATCGCTGACGCTTGAAAAAAGGGATTCCGTATTAAGCGGAACCGTAAGCGAACTATATTCCAGAACGGGGAATGACATCAGATTCCGCTATTACCTTTTTTCCGGCGGACTGATAAAGGAATTCGAACCGGACAAACCGATTGAATATACTGCTGCTGACAACAATTACACGGATTTCAGCAGAACGATTTCCGACCTTAGAGACAGAACAACGAACGAGAACATATCGGGAATCACGTTGATAACAGACGGAATACCGAACAGGGGTAATGACATTTCCCTTAATCCGAATGCATTCGGATACTACATTAACTATATACGAAGCGGCGACACGGTTCAGAAGAAAGACATTATAATTTCCGATGTACTATACAACAGGAACGCATACGTTGAATCCAAAACTCCCGTTCTTGTAAGAATAAAATCTCACGGCGTATCAAAAAGAGTAAAACTGAATTTGACCGAAGAAGGAATATCAAAAGACAATACTGAAATAGAATTAAGCACGGGTAAAACCGATTACGAAGTTGAATTTGAAATTACGTCTTACACTGAAGGAATCAAAAAATATTCCGTCAACATCGAGCCGGAACCCGGAGAAATAACAGACATAAACAACAGCCGGATATTTTACATCCGTTTCATACCCAACAATTTCAACATTGCTGTAATATCGGCGGGTCCATCGCCCGAATTTGCATTTTTAAAACAGCAGATAAAGAAAATAAGCAACTTAAAGCCGCAGTTTTTCACGCAAAAAACAGGAAGCGAATTTTACGAAGGTGCTAAGCCCGATATGAAAGACCTTTCCTGCGTAATACTTGCGGGCTATCCGACCGTGCAGTCAAATCCCGACGTCGTATATTCAATCAGGGATGAAATAAGCAGATACAACATACCGGTATTTTTCTTTGCGGCATCAAATACAGATTACACAAAATTAAAGCAGTTTGAAGGTGTTCTACCGTTCACAATCGAAAGCGCCACACCTTCCGAAACCGAGACGCCGCTGAAGAGCATTCAGTTAAACGAAGAGAATCAGAAAATATTTTCGGGATTAAAAAGCATTGACAACTTCCCGGCAGTATTTTTTCCCCGCGGAGTTTATGCGATGAAACCGCAGTCCAATATCTTTCTCGTGAATATAAACTCCGACCCGGTATTTTTCATACAGAACACGGGTGTGCAGACATCGGCTGCATTCTGTGCCTACGGATTATTCAGATGGCGGCTGAATCCCGGCTATTACGATTACGAAAAAGCGTTCAGGGACATACTTGCGGGGACTGTTTCCACGATTAGCGATTACGAGAAAAATAAAAATATTTCGATTGAAATTGCACAAAATGAATTTTCGCCTTACGAAAAAATTGATATAATCATACGCTTAAACGCCTCATACACGGGAGAGGAAGATTCTGTCAATCTGAGAATACACAATGACAGGACCGACAGGACAATAAAAGCGGAAAAAACGGGTGAGCGGGAATACAGGGCAAGCGATGTTATAACGGAAAAAGGCGATTACTACATTGATGCATACCTTTACAACTCCCCTTTCATCAGTACTCAGGAGCGGTTTACCGTTGACATCAACCGCACGGAATTTCTCAAAACCGCAGCAGACGAAAATTTCCTCAAACGTCTTGCGGAAAATACCGGCGGAAAAAATTTCACCGGGCAGGATGCTTCCGGAATAATCAGCGAACTCGAGAAGCAGGCAGAGACGCGGATAGCGGAAACGCAGTCGTTTACGAATATATATCTCAATTACAACTGGCTGTATTTCATATTAATTATTATCCTATTGGGGCTGGAGTGGCTAATAAGGAAAAGGAATTTTCTGGCGTGAAATAAAAAATAAACCGCAAAGACGGCAAGGGGGGAAATGCAGAAGATAGTCATAGAAGTTGGTCATAGAAGTTAGTCATAGAAGTTGGTCATAGAAGTTGGTCATAGAAGTTGGTCATAGAAGTTAGTCATAGAAGTTGGTCATAGAAGTTAGTAATAGA
>CAYWMV010000360.1:0-2470 GCA_964459055.1 uncultured Ignavibacteriaceae bacterium
ATTCAATCATTCAATCATTCAATCATTCAATCATTCAATCATTCAATCATTCAATTTGCTATTGATTGTAAAAAATGAAAATCATACATTAAATAAAAAAAATGAAAACGAAATTAATATTTTGTTCATTTTTACTTGTGTTAGTATATGCTTCGGCAATCTCCCAGCCTGTTTTTTATCACTGGAATCCCGCTACATCACCCACTACTCAGAATTTAAATCATATAATCAGCAGTCCTGCCGTTCTGGGATTCGGCAGCGGCGGAGTCTGCATCACCACAACGAATGCGGGATATAACTGGAGCATTATACAAACCGGTACAACTCAGAATTTGAATACCGCTTATGTAACCGGCATTGTTATTTTTGCTGCGGGAAACAACGGAACATTAATCCGCTCAAGCAACAACGGAGTGAACTGGAATTCCGTGTCATTCCCCCTCACTAAAAATATTTACGGAATATCTTCTTTTATCGCTCCGAATTATTTTCTCACCTGCGGACAGGACGGGTTCATTTACTACACGAATAATCTCGGAACTAACTGGGCACAGATTAATTCCAATACTTCAAATAATCTGAGAAGCATATTCTATTCTACTTCATTAACCGCTGCCCGTGCTTTTGCCTGCGGCGACAACGGTACAATATTAAAAATGTTTGTAACCTTTCCGCCTGTTCCGCCTACTGTTACATCAACGCCTCTTAATACAGGTTTTACAAATAATTTTAATTCAATATCTATTTTATCCGATTCGACGGTGATTTTAGCAGTCGGTTCCGGAGGAATAATTATCAAATCAACTAACGGCGGCTCGAACTGGATTCAGCAGCAAAGCGGCACGACTAATAATTTAAAATATATTTACAAGGTCAGTTCAAGCGACATCTGGGTCTGCGGTGATAACGGCACAATGCTCCGTACAACAAACGGCGGAGCAAACTGGATATCGCAAACCGTTAATTCAAGTGCGAATTTAAATTCACTGACTTACGCGGGTATTACAAGAGGTATAGCACTTTGTTCATCAGGAACAATACTTACTACCGAGTTTCCGCCTCCGAATACCGATTCAACTTTAAAACAAGCGGTCCTCGACGGAAATAATATCAAGGCATATTTCCTTTCGAACGGAGTATTCGACCAGAATCCCAATATACAGAATACACCCGGTTTCGAATGGCCAATAAATACAGGAAAATATGCAATATTTACGGCAGGTTTCTGTATATCTGCATATTTTAACGGTAACTTAAGACAATCAATTGCATATTACGGCGGAGAATATTTCCCGGGATTCACAACGAACGAAGTACCGCAGTCACCGGCTTATCTTAGAAGAGTATATAAGGTTAAACGAAGCGATAACTGCTATACAAGCGTTGACTGGGCAAACTGGGGATATGTCGTTCCTTACGGAGCACCTTATTATGATGTCAACAATAATTCTGTCTATGACCCCTGTATAGATACTCCGGGAGTCAGGAATGCGAGCCAGACAATATTTATGGCACTGACTGACGGATATGCGAATAAACATTCAGGCAGTTTAGGATTCGGCGGAGGTACTGCGCCTCTTTATTCTGATTTAAGAATTACTGCCTGGTGTTATACGGACTCAATAGTAAAAGATGCTCAGTTCATTAAATTTGACGTAATCAACAAAAGCAATTATCACTGGGACAGTATCCACTTTTCACTTGCCTGCGATCCTGACCTCGGTGATCCGATGGATGACTATATTGGATGCGATTCCGCAAGAAATTTATTTTACGTTTATAACGGCGATAATGAAGACGGTACTTACGGAACAAGTCCTCCTGCCGCAGGATTCAGAATTCTGAAATTTCCGGTAAACAGGTCAGTTACTCCCTATGATACAATTAAGTCATCGGCATTCAACCGATATCTGAGTGCGGGAGTTGCACCTCCGCCCTGCGAATATCCTTCAAGTAATAATCCTCCCGGTGCATACAGATATGTAAAAGGATTTAAACTTGATTATTCTCCCTGGATGAGCCCTGTCTTTACTCCGCCGCGTCCTGTTAAATTCATATACGGCGGTGACCCGTACACCGACGAAGGATGGATTGAATCAAAAGGATGTGTGCAGAATTGCGGAGGAACTACGGGAACAATAATAGATTCAAATAATCCGGGCGACCGTTATTTTCATTTTCATTCCGGAAAAGGAAATTTCAGAATGGCACCGGGTGAATCTAATACTACTGTAATCGCTCAACTAATTACACGCGGAAATTCCAATCTGAATTCAGTTACAAAATTAAAACAACTCTCTGATGATATTGCGAATTTTTATCAGACGGTAAATATTAAATCTGTTAGCACTATTATTCCCGAAAGATTTTCACTGGAGCAGAATTATCCGAATCCGTTCAATGCAGTTACAAGTGTAAGGTTTCATCTTCCAATGGATTCCCGCTTACGCGGGAATGACAAGGTCGTGTT
>CAYWMV010000361.1:0-2441 GCA_964459055.1 uncultured Ignavibacteriaceae bacterium
AGGAGCTTGGAAAGGAGTATTTTCGAGCCGGAGCTTGGGAAGGAGTATTTTCGAGTAGGAGTTTGGAAAGGAAATATTTCATCCCGTGTCCACGGGACAACGAAGCAGAGACCGCAAAGAAAAACATTATTTAACATATTTAAGTGAAATTTGTGCAAAGAAAGAATAATTTACTTATATTTTTCAAAAGTCAGAGAAATGAAACTTTTTTAACTTAAATAAGATTAAAATATAATAAGTACAAAAATCAATACTTAAATTATTTTTTCTGTTGTTTTAAACTAATAAATTTCACATATTTAAAAATTAAATTAAATTAATCAGAAAGGGCAATAAATGAAAAAAATCTTTATTTTATCGGTTCTAATTTTGCTCCCCTTTATACTCAATGCACAGACTTTTGAGGAAATACAAAGGGAAGCAAATCCTGAATATACATATATTCAGGATAATTCGGAATTTGCTCAGTTATTAAGAAATTTAACCGCTGCAAAAAAATCAGGCAACACGGAACTTTTTAATTCACTGCTTAATGAATTAAATACAAAGTTCCCGAATCATCCAAACGTGAATGTAACTACTCCGCTTCCAGAAAACAGAGATGTTTTAATTCCCGTACCAATGAACGGAAAACAACAGGAAATTAACTCTTTACCTGACTGGGCAAACGGAGAGAACAGAATTTTCGGCAGAACAGTAGGAACATCTTCTGTGGGTAATCCGAATACATATAACCGTATGGTAAGACTTGAAGCAGACACACTCGGAAATTTATACGCCGGTTTTCTGAACGGCAATAAAGATAGTCTCTTCTTTTATAAATCTACAAATCAGGGCGTCAGCTGGGCTATGATAAGAGCACTGTATTCCGGCTCAGCAGCAAAATACTACAGTTTTGATTTTGCCGTAACGGATACTACGGGCGGATTTAAGATTGGAGTAGTCGTTTCACTTGCACCTAATGCAACGCCTTATGAGGGAACGATTTATTATGGTGATATGATGTCGGATGGAACAGGATGGAACCCAAACTTAGTAGCAACCCCTCTTTCCGGCAGAGGATTAATAGGACCGGTAATTTGCACAGACGGATATAGGTATTCCGCCGGCTCAACATACTGGTATTTAGCATATTCCAACTGCGATGCATCGACAGGTGTAACGAACCACGTTCCTGTAGCATATTCTCCCAATTGGGGTAACACATGGATATTTGATACGGCACGCTCCTCATATAATGATTATGAACTCGACATTGATTACAATTTCGATGCGGATACAATGTATGTATTAATGACAAATAATCTTACAACCACAAACGAAAATCTCAGAATAAGGCGCATTGCTTTAAGTGACTGGGGTACTAATGTTGCATGGTCACAATTTAATCCTGCAAGCACATCCGTCCCTGAATTTAACGGCTCGATGGCGGTTAACAGAAAAACCAATGCAATGGTCGTAACCTATACTGCGACAGAATCTTCCGGTAATAACATTTTGTATTCATATACTCCCGCAGGAATAATGAACCAATGGGTTGTAGGGAATACATTATCAGGTAACTCTAATGCTGAAACCCGCTCTCACATTCACGGCAGTTCCCAGCAAAGCGGAGCATTCAGAGTTGTATTTGTATCTGAAGGTACATCTTTTGATACAGTAGTCTATATGAGCACTTCCAACGTAGCATCAGGATTTTCCGGCAGAACAATAGTTTCAAGGGTTAATACCAGTACAGGCGTTTTAGCACCGGCGGTAACGGGATATTCTCCCGGCGGTTCCGGAGGTGCGGGCGGAGTTATTTATGCAGGAAACGGTCCTTCGAATGTGTGGTTTAACGGCTCAGGCATTACAACCGAAACCAAGAACATAACTACAACAGTACCGGATAAATTCGAATTATCACAGAATTATCCGAATCCGTTCAACCCGAGCACTAAAATAAGTTTTGCAATTCCGCAGAACAGTAAAGTCAGTATTAAGATTTATAACACACTCGGTAAAGAAGTTTCGGAAATCGTCAACAGCGATTTCAATGCAGGAACTTACGAAGTTACATTCGATGCATCAAAACTGACATCGGGAGTTTACTTCTATAAAATTACGGCAGGGAATTTCACCGATACGAAGAAGATGTTATACATCAAATAAAAATAATCTTTATCAAAATTATAAAAGGCTGTCAGGTTTCTGACAGCCTTTTTTTCTCATCGAATAAGCAGAAGAGGTTGTGTGAAAATAGATTGTCAAGCAGTAAAAAACGCAAAAACCTTCCCAAGCCGGAGCTTGGGAAGGAGTATTTTTGAAAACCACAAGGAAATATTTCTCGCGGAGACGCAGAGACGCAGAGAAAATTTAGAATTTTAAAATAAAAAAAATATCACGTTGATTAGTGACAAGTGACAGGTAACAAAGCAGGGTTTCACGCAAAGGCGCAAAGA
>CAYWMV010000362.1:0-2430 GCA_964459055.1 uncultured Ignavibacteriaceae bacterium
CTCATCCGATGAACTCGTTCATCGGATGAGTCCGAATTCCAAAAATCAGTGTTAATCTGTCTAATCTGTGTAATCAGTGTTCCGAATGCGTAATACTTGTTTTCCGTCCCGTGTCCACGGGACTGTTCCGCGTGCTCAGCGTTCCAAATTCGTAACGTTTGCCTTGTTACTTGAACATCATCACGCATTAGCGAAATTCAAACTAAGTTCATTTATCTCTTTCTCGAATTCCTCAAGTTCACTTATCATTTTATCCTTTATCTCCGTAAAATCCGACTTCAGTTCCGCAAATAATCCCTTGTAATACGTAATCCCTTCACTGATATTTTTTCTGAAACTCTGAATTTGCTTTGTATGCATTTCGGTTAGATTTACGGGAAATTTCTCTATCATCTTTTTAAAATAATCCACGTATAAATCAATCTCTTTTATGAAAATATTCGGTCTGTCTTTTCGTTTTATCAGATTTATTCTCGCATAAATGTGGTCGGTCATTTTCTTAAGCGAAACGATTTCGGAAAAATAAGCCATGTTCGGTCCCGGACAAACCGAAACACCCGTTACATCTGTGCCGTTGTTAATGTTGTTTACCATGAGCGCCGATGTGCCCAGTCCGACACATATGCACGCCTTTTCAACAATCTTGTTGTATTCTTCATCATACTCATTTTGAGAAAGTTCTTTTTCATTCAGTTCTTTTATTTTGAGATACTGATATTGACGTGAACCCGTGCAAATTGCTTTTTCCGTAAATTCTGAATTCAGTGAACCGAATTTTTTCGGACAGGTACTGCCGGGATTGCCGATTTCTATCAAACTGTTTTTGTCTAAATCCATTGTGTTGTTTCTTAGACTGTTGAACGGTATCCCGAGAGGTGATATGTTGCTGAGATATAAATCTACTTCCTTTGAATCTGATAATAATTTCAAAGTCTCTGTATCTACATTTGTAACTTCCGGACAAAGCAGTAATGGTGTTCCCCATCCGATTGAATCAAGGTCGTATTGCCGGAGCAAAAAATTATGCTCTTCTGCCGTCCCGATTCCTCCCTGTGCGGTGAATGATACTCCGGGTATTTCATCGGGTAAAAATCGCTTTTTATCTTTAAGTGCCTGAGCAAATAATGTATGCATCGTCTGAATTAGACTTTCCCTGTTTCGTTTTAATTCCTCAAGTATCGGTCCGAGTAAATTTCCGTCTGTCGCAAATGCGTGCCCGCCGCAGTTGAGCCCCGATTCCACTCTGTATTCCGATATCCATAAGCCCTTCTTTGCCAGATATTTCCCCTGAATAAGTGCAGACCTGTAATCACTTATTTTTAATGTTATTTTCTTTTTAATGTTGCCGCTTTCGTCAGGATAAAAATCATCGAAATTTTCCATGTAACCGAATAGTCTCGGATTCATTCCTGCCGATAAAATTAATGAAGATTCAAGGTCGCTGTTGGCGTAACCCCTCAGTGCCGCGTGCGCATCATTGAATTCTACGGGTAATTTCTCATCGTTGTAGTATGTTTCCCTGTCAAGTTTTGTCATAATGTTCACATTCACTTTGCCTGCCGCCAGATTTTTATCAAGCCATTTGGCAAAATGCTCTGCTTCTAAATTGCAGTTCATAGCCCTTAATAATTTTTCTTTCAGAGGGGAACTTGAGGGCAGAATATCAAAATATTTTTTTAATTCGTTGCCTTTTTCGTATCTCAGTTTTTTCAGTTCGCTGAATTTATTCTGTACGATTTTATTGACAAGATTCAGATATTCTGTGATTCGTTTAGCCCTGTGGTCTTTTTCTGTGTCGGGAATATTTGTATATTCGTAATTGTATTTTGCGGTATAGTACGCCCTCATTCTTTCTATCAGAATATCATCTACGAGCGAAATTGCCGATGATATCCCGAGATGCGCTACTTTTATCGGAGTATCAATTGTGTATCCTATCCCCATTACGGGAATATGAAACGTATGTATGTTATTTATATTGGACATCTGCAATGTTAAATTTCTAAAAAGTTCTTATCTTATAAGATACACTTTCACATATTAGAATACAACTCAAACACCCTGTTCTAAAAAATAAAATGAATAATCAAAATACAAATCTTCTCATCCGATGAACTTGTTCATCGGATAAGTATAAATCCGGAATTGTTTTTTTCTATTATAAAAAAATCAGTGTTAATCTGTCTAATCTGTGTAATCAGTGTTCCGAATGCGTAATACTTGTTTTCCGTCCCGTGTCCACGGGACTGTTCCGCGTGCTCAGCGTTCCAAATTCGTAATGTCTGCCTTTTCACTTGTCACTTTAAACTTGTCACTTTCCTTTGCGTCCTCTGCGCCGTTGCGATTAATTCCCAATTCGTAACCAAGTTAAGCCTGAACCAATCTGCTCATCCGATGAACTCGTTCATCGGATGAGTCCGAATTCCAAAA
>CAYWMV010000363.1:0-2411 GCA_964459055.1 uncultured Ignavibacteriaceae bacterium
ATATAAATAATTTACCAAAGTTATCTTTATTGAATGCAAGGAAAACAGCAGAAGGAAAAGTTACAGGAAGCGGGCTCCAGTTGGTTAAATTGATTGATTCATATAGTGCAGCATTTGCCTGAGATGCTACCAGATAATGATTGTTGTTTGCTTTTACAATTCTAAAATAATTACCTGATATTGATGATACCTGTTGCCAGTATGATGTTTGTGCATAATTTATTTCTAAAAAAAACGTAAAAACTATAATTACACATATTAATTTTTTCACACTGATAAAAATATTATATCATAATTTAGAAAATACTCAGAATACATTCAATTATAATAAAAAGTGTCAATATAATAGTCACTTCAGTAAAATCATTCGTTTAACTTCATTGAAATCCGTTGACTTTATTCTGTAGAAATATATACCGCTGGACTTATTTCCTGCGTTCCAGTAAACTTCGTATTTTCCGGCTTCTACTTCAGTGTTTACTAAATCGGCTACTTTTCTGCCGGTTATGTCAAACACGCTTATTTCAACTTTCGTTTGTTTTGGTATGTCATATTTTATCAATGTAACCGGATTGAACGGATTCGGATAGTTCTGGTACAACTGATATTCAGTCGGAATTTCCAGCATACTGATATTTGTCGGTGTTGGATTCACTACAGTGAATTGCGTAGGATGTGTCAGTTGAACCGTACTGTCGAAAATCAACGTCGGATATGTTGAAGGCGGTACTCTGAACGACATATTGGTATTATTTAGAGTTCCGGTTACTGTCCATCTCAATGTTCCGAGAATATATGTCCCCGGATTGAATCTGTAGAATCCGCTCGTGTTAAATGTAAGAATGTTTAACGATATCGCGGTGCCGTTGACAATGGATGTCGTCGTCATATTCTGATATCCGTTTGCTCCGCTTATATTCGGATTTGCATTAATAACGGGATTATCCGTTTTTACCGTTAATGCATTCGCCGGTGTACCGGTGAAGTTAATTCTGATATTGCAGGCTCCTACTCTCCAGGATTGTCCCGCAGGAACAGAAGCGGTTAAATCATACATAAAATATCCGGTTTGTATTCTCGGATTTGCAAGTGATAATGTGACTTTTACCTGACTTTCGACAGACCCCGTCAGAAGAATTAGCATTAACATTGCTATTAATAGTTTTTTCATTTTGCTTTCTTATATATTTTAAAAATTTTTCATTTATCCAGTTTTAAATTTCTCCTGTTCCGGGTAATAAATCCCCGGAACAAGATCTTCTTATTTTATTGTGAATTATTGTTTTCTTTATTTAACATATATCCAAATTTACTTTTTATTTCTTGCATTATCTGTTCTTTTGTTCTGCGTTCAAAAGGTATATTATCGAGAGTCGGCATTGCTTTTGTCACACCAAAATCTCCGATAAATATCATAACGTCAAGTGCATCAACTGAGCCGTCTCCGTTGAAATCACAACTTAAATATCCAAGATTACCGAACTGTGTAATAAATATTCCAACATCGAGTGCATCAACCGCTCCGTCCTGATTAGCATCACCTGCATACAGTACCCACGCACCGTTTGAAAGTTTCATATTGTCGCCGTATGCTTTATTTGCCGCAGTAGTAAAATCATAACTAACAGGTGCGCCGGTAACAAATGCCTGCGGGAGTTTACTCCAGGTTTCAAGGTGATTTCTGTGCATAACAACAATATAATAATTTCCGTTTGCTGTTTTTGTAAACGACGGACTTGCGGTACCAGTAGATGACAATACTACTACAGAACTATCGGCAAAACTATACGGAGAAGTTGAATTTGCAAGATATATTTTAGCGGTATCAACCACCTGTGAACTTCCGTCCCAAAATCCTTCAAGATATACTTTCAGATTTATTGAAAGATTCTGAAGAGTTCTGAAATTCCATACTGCAGACCATGGACCTGTTCCTCCAATGTTTGATGCATTAACGCGCCAGTAATACTTAGTCAGACCTGTAAGTTTACCCGGGGGGACTGTTACCTGTGAAGGTGTTACGGATGAAGTATCCCATAAAGTCGTTCCGAATAATGAATCCGCCGACACTTGCACTCTGTAGCCTGCAGCGTAGGTGACGTCATTCCAGTCAAGAAGAGGAGTAAGTGAAACACCTAATGAGTTATTAGCCGGCGATATGAGAACTGGTGCAGAGGGTAATGGAATTATTGTGGTGAAATTCCAGACACTGCTGAATATACCCCAACCAATTTGATTTTTTGCTTTCACTCTCCAGTAATACTTTGTTAAATTATTTAATCCGGATATTATTTTAGTCGTATCAGTCAGTGTTGTATCCCTGCCGATTAATGTAGCAAAGGTTGAATCTGTACTATATTCAAACCAGTATTTATTTATCGTATATTCGTCCGGATTTTCATCCGAAATTG
>CAYWMV010000364.1:0-2401 GCA_964459055.1 uncultured Ignavibacteriaceae bacterium
GCGCCGTTGCGGTTTATTTTTAATTTTTAATTGAATCGCGTTCTTCGCGCCGTTGCGGTTCATTTTTTATTTCTTTTCCGATCCCGATTCACTCGGGACTTAATTTCTAATTTCTTTATTTAAATATTTACATTAAATTTTCCTTTCTTTTTAGATTTATATATCGTATCCTTGAAGTGTCAAAAAATGACACCTGACTGATACGTTATATGGATAACAAAAGTAACTTAAATATTGATTATATTGAATATAATTTAAAAAACGGCAGAAAAACCTTTTCTTTAAATGAATTGGTAAATTTTAAAGGTAATAATGAAAATGCTGCTAAACAATATATTAAATACTCTATAAGCAGAAAATTAATAAAAAACTTATCCGAAAGTTTTTATGCTATTTTTTCCCCCTCAGAGAAAGATTCAGGAAATATACCACCGGCAGATATTATTGAACAACTGATGAATTTCAAAAACATTAATTATTACACCGGCTTATTATCTGCATCTGCTTTTTACGGTTCAACTCATTTTCGTCCTGCAGTTTTTCAAGTCATTACTGATAAGCAAGTACGTATTGCAAAAAACATTTTAGAAGGAATTAATTTTCACAGAAAAAAATATTTTCCTGAATATTGCATCATCAGGCAGAAAGGAAACTACGGATATATAAACTATTCTTCACCGGCACTAACTGCTTACGATTTAATTAAATACGAAAATGAAAGCGGGACCATCAGCAATATTTTTCTTGTAATTTCCGATATGCTGTCTCAAATCAAAATCAGCGACATAAAAAATTTATTGAAGAACAATCTGGAAGTAACCTACATTCAACGTCTTGGTTTTATTCTTGAAAAGTTCGATGCAAACGAATTAATTAATCCTCTTTTTGAATACTCTAAAAAGGCAACTGCTTATATTCCGTTATCCCGATTAGGAAGAAAATGCGGCAATAAAAATGCTAAATGGAAAATTATTGAAAACGTAAATTGGAAGGAATTCATTGCTCCCTAAAGCATATATAGAGCAGTGGAAAATCAATTCGCCCTGGCAACAGGATGAATTTGTAGAGCAGGATTTAATACTATCAAGACTTCTTATCGAATTATATTCAAATAAATTAATATCAGAAAGTGTAGCATTCAGAGGAGGGACAGCATTACATAAGTTATTTCTTAAAATACCATACCGGTATTCTGAAGATTTAGATTTTGTACAAATTAAATCGGGAGATATTGGTGTTATTTTAACAGAACTCAGAAAAATCATAAGACGTTTAATTCCAACAACACCGAAATATAAGAAATCAAAAAACAATAATACATTGATATATTCTTATAATGCCGAAAATCCGCCATATCCAAAAATGAAAATTAAGATTGAAATTAACACAAGAGAACATTTCGCTGTTGACGGAATCAGGAGTTTAAAATTTGAATGCAAATCTGACTGGTTTACCGGTTCTGCTGATATTAATACTTTTTCTACCGAAGAAATGCTTGCAACAAAACTCCGTGCATTATATCAAAGAAAAAAAGGCAGGGATTTATTCGATTTATGGATTGCAAAGGAATTAAAACCTGATTTTGCAAGGACTGTAGAAATATTAAAAGCCTGCCTCGATAAGGAAAATTTGAGCATCACAAAAAAGGAATATCTTGATAATTTAACTGCTAAAATTGACGACCCCATTTTTGATAATGACATTAAACCATTAATTCGAAATAGTGCTGATTATAATTTAAAAGATGCTTTTGAGTATGTGAAGAGTACTTATATTTTTTTATTATAAAAACTTAATCGTGTAATAAAATCGTAACCAATCCAAAATTTATAAAAGTTCTAATGATTAGAACCTTTTTCATTTCGAGCTAGCGAGGGGATTTGAACCCCTGTCCTGTTAATTAGGGTTTACTGAAAAAGTAATTATATATTGTTATAACATATAGATATATTTATTAAGGAATTCACGGAAAAACACAAAATAATCCGGAATTATGTTCCGGGTGGAACGGGATTAGTAAAGAAAGCAAAGTGATAAAATTTACCGCAAAGGCGCGGCGAACGCAAAGAAATATAGATGTTAAATGTATAATGTGATGTGAGGAAAGAGATTTTTCAGTTTGGATAAGACCGATTATTTAAAGTGTATTTAAAATTAACGGGAATAATAATTTACTTATATTGACCGTTTATCCTTATAATGTATTGTAATATCATATATTTACAACCCACGACTTTAGTCGTGGGAATTCTTTAAATTGTCATTCTCGCGAATGCGGGAACCTGTTTATAACCGTTTTAACGGTTTATTTATTTCGTAACAGTCAACATGAGTAATATTTAATATAGTTTAAATAAATAAGACACCTCATAAATTTATTCTTAAAATGGATAAAATAGTA
>CAYWMV010000365.1:0-2392 GCA_964459055.1 uncultured Ignavibacteriaceae bacterium
ATTCACGGATGGACACGGATTGAAACGGAAGAACACGGAACAAAACAGTGACAAGTGACAAGTTGAAAGTGACAAGTCAAGCATTACGAATTTGGCACGCAGATTACGCAGATTAACGCAGATTTTATTAAGATATAAAAACATTTTGGTTCTGGCTATGCCAGCTTATGAACTCAAAGAGGGAATTTTACAAATGCCGGAGTAAGGAACATTAAATTGTGCTTATAGGATTTTTTATTTATGTTTTTATTTTATTCAGAAATGTATAACTTAATATACAGTTGATATTTAGATAGTTTAGAGTTACAATACTAAACAATATTGTGAATTATTATGTTTAATCTGATACCTTCTTACACCTACGATGTAAATCAACTCTTCAGATTTATAATAAAGAGAAACGAACTTCTTATACGTTTGCGGTACTATGCATCTGCGGGCATCGGGATGTTCATAATATTTTCATATTTCATACTCGAAATTAACTTCACGAGCAGTCAGTTACTGGCGCTTTTTATAACGAACATATTCATACTGTTTTATAATATAGTATTCAACATAATAAACGAATCAGATATTATCAAAACAGAAAAAGACGGATTCAATCCACTTCATTTTTCTTTACTTCAGATAGTTCTTGACCTTTTATGCTTAGGGATACTAACATATTTCACGGGAGGAATCGAGAGTCCGTTTTTCATATTTTTCGTACTTCACATGATAATAGGGAGTCTGCTGCTTCCCTGGTTTGTAATCTATTCACTTGCAATAATAATAGTACTCTGGTTTTCACTTAATTCAGTTCTGGAATATCTGAGTATAATACCGCACCATAAAATTGCCGGATTATTTGATTTTTCCTTATACGACAACATCTATTACATAATAATATTTTTATCGGCATTCAGCGTAGTAATGTTTGCGAGCGTATATCTGGCAAATTCCATCGCGCGTTCATGGTCACTGCGCGAGCAGGAACTAAGCATAGCCCTGAACAAATTAAGCGAAGCCGAAAAAATCAAGCAGAAATACACAATCGGAGTAGTACACGAAATCAAGACACCGATAAGCGCAGTACAATCCAATCTGGACATAGTACTTCAGAAATACGTAGGTCCGATAAGTCCTTCCGTCGAGGAAAAATTAACGAGGGCAAGAGTAAGGACAGACGAGGCAATACAGATAATAAACGACATATTAAAGATATCAAAACTGAAACTGACCGAAGAAATAAAAAAAGAATACATAGACATATCCGCATTAACCGAAAAGGTAATAGCGAACAGAAAGTCTCAGGCGGAATACGGCAATCAGTCTTTATATTTATACGATTTACGGCACGATAAGAAGCCGATATCAGGCGACCTGTATATGCTGGAACTTGCAATATCGAATTTAATAGGAAATGCATTAAAATACACCAATTCGGGCGGAACAATAGAAGTAGTACTTGACAACATCAGGAACAACAAGGAACTTCTGATAGAGGTATGCGACAACGGAATCGGGATACCTGAAAGTGACCAGTCAAAAATATTCAATGAATTTTTCAGAGCAGGAAACGTCAAACAGAAAAGTTACGAGGGAACAGGATTAGGCCTTACGGTAGTAAAGCAAATAGTAGAGCAGCATCACGGAAAAATTTCATTCCAGAGTCCGTCAAGATTAGCCGATGACAAAGGCAAGGGAACGTGTTTCAAAATCATCCTGCCGCTTGCAGAAAAGGACAAGAAATAAATTTACAATTTTATCAATAGTTCAGACATCTGACATAAAACAACAAACGCGGAAATGAAAAAAATAACAGCGAAGAGCATACATTCCCAGTTAATAATTCACTTTGCGATAGCGATATTAAGTCCCGCGATAATATTAAGCATAATCGGGATAAAGTTCATATACAATCAGACAATCAAGCAGGCAGAAATGAAATCCTTTTCGGACATAAATTCCGCCGCCGAGATATACCGTAACCGCATCGCTCAACTGGAAAGCATAACAAAATTAACCGCCGCGAGAGGTTTTATCATTTCGGCAGTAATGGAAGAGAAAGCAGACACATTACAAAAGGAACTGGAACAGACAATGGAGAGCGAGGGGCTTGATATATTCACGATTGTTGACAGAAAGGGAAAGGTGATATGCAGGACGGGAAATAAAAATGCAAGGGGGGACATAATATTATCGGATGATTTTATCGGCAAAGTGTTAAAGAATAAAAAGGAGGTTTCCGGAACAGATATAATGACGTACGACGAACTGTTGAAAGAGTCGCCTGATTTGGCAGAGAGAGTAAAAATCCCGATTTTACCTACCGAAAAATCAAAACCGAGCACAGACAGTGTAGAGACAAACGGGATGGTAATCAAATCCGCAGTACCAATATTCAACA
>CAYWMV010000366.1:0-1168 GCA_964459055.1 uncultured Ignavibacteriaceae bacterium
AATTTACAAAAAAAAAAAAAATAAAAACAAGAAAAAATTTAGTATAATTTGATTTATCATATATTAACTCCAAAATAAAATATATTGTATAATTTAAGTTAACGCTGATTAAAATTAACCTTATCGTAAAAACCGGACAGATGTTTTGTTCTGTCCGATGCTACTCGGAGCGCGGTATCGAGGAGTGGTTGCATTATCTGTTACTATCCGAAACTACGCTTGAGCGAAGTATAGAGGGGCGATATTTATTATTGGAGTTGCAGTTCGATTACAATGCACCGGGTACAGTATCGAGGTGAAAAATTAAAGCATCTTTTAGATTTTTTCTAAAAAGTTAAACCTCTATTTTTGAATATAAATAAAACAAAATTTTATGATAACAGTTAATGATTTAAGCAGGAAAGTTCTCGATGCCCAGTACGCCGTCAGGGGGAAAATTGTAATAAGGGCGCAGGAACTCGAAGCACAGGGGAAGAAAATTATTTATTGCAATATCGGAAATCCGCAGGCACTGAAACAAAAACCTCTTACTTATGTGAGGGAAGTTTTGAGTCTGGTGGAATTTCCTGATTTGCTGAAGTCAGAGGAAAGCCTTATAGGATTTCACAAGGACAGCGTTGAGAGAGCGAAATTCATATTGTCAAAGATTCCGGAGGGAGTCGGCGCCTATTCACAAAGTGCCGGAATTCCTTTTATCCGAAAAGCAATTGCAGAATTTATAGAAAAGAGAGACGGAATAAAAGTTGACAGCAACAGGATTATATTAACCGACGGCGCCAGCAAGGGAGTTCAGTCGGTATTGATGGCTTTGCTTAAAAATGAAAACGACGGAATAATGATACCGATACCGCAGTATCCTTTGTACAGTGCAACACTGACACTATACGGCGGCAAGCAAATCGGATATTATCTCGATGAAAATAATTCTTGGCAGTTGAACGAGAAGATTTTAACGGAAAGTATAGAGAATGCAAAATCCGAAGGTGTTAATCCCGTAGCACTTGTGATAATTAATCCCGGCAATCCTACGGGTGCGGTGCTTGATTATGATAATATTAAAATGATAATTAATTTCGCAAAGAAGTATAATCTTTCTTTGCTTGCGGATGAAGTTTATCAGGAAAATGTTTATAAAGAAGGAGCGAAGTTTTATTCATTTGCTAAAGTG
>CAYWMV010000366.1:1268-2389 GCA_964459055.1 uncultured Ignavibacteriaceae bacterium
GAAGTTCCGCAGGGTGCAATGTATGCATTCGTGAGGTTTGAACTGCCGGAAGAAAAAGGTATTGATGTGAAAAATATGTCTGATAAGGATCGACGTGAATACGAAGGTAAAAGAGATTTCAATTACTGTCTTGCATTGCTCGAGGAAACGGGAATATGCGTGGTTCCGGGTTCGGGTTTCGGACAGATGCCGGGAACGCTGCATTTCCGGACGACGTTCCTCCCGCCGAAGGAGGATATGCAGTCGCTCGTGGATAAGATGAGGACGTTTCATTTGAGTTATGTGAAGAGGGTGAGAGGGTGAATGGGTGGATGGGTGAATGAGTGAATGGGTGATTGGGTGATTGGGTGAATGGGTGAATAAGTGAATGAGTGAATGAGTGAATGGGTGATTGAAGGATTGGATGATTGGATGATTGGGTGATTGGATGATTGGATGATTGGATGAATGGGTGATTGGATGAATGGGTGATTGGATGAATGGGTGAATGAATAATTAAATGGATGTTGTAAATTTTCCTAAGTTGAAGTTTTGAAGAAGATTAGCTTTTATTGAATATATAAGAAATTTACAGCCCAGTACTTCAGTACTGGGGATTAAAAAGAATACACAAATCATTAAACCGTTTTAACGGTTTATTGCTATTTAACAATAATGAAAGAATTTGATAAATTTATTGAAATTGTAAGGAAGTTAAGGAAAGAATGCCCGTGGGACAGGGAGCAGACGCACGAGAGTCTGCGGAGATGCCTGCTTGAAGAATCGTACGAGGTTCTTGAAGCGATTGACAATAAGGATATGACGGAACTGAAAAAAGAACTCGGTGATTTGTTGCTGCAGGTGGTATTTCATTCAGTGATGGCGGAAGAAACGAACAGTTTTACACTGGAAGACATATTGAACAATGAAATGAAGAAGTTAATTTCACGGCATCCGCATATATTCGGAGATGTGAAAGTAGCGAACAGCGATGAAGTGAAAGCGAACTGGGAGGCATTGAAAATAAAGGAGGGCAGGAAGTCGCTGCTTGACGGTGTTCCGAAAGAACTGCCTTCGCTTTTCAGGGCATACAGAATTCAGGAGAAAGCATCGAAAGTGGGATTTGACTGGGATGATTTACA
>CAYWMV010000367.1:0-2377 GCA_964459055.1 uncultured Ignavibacteriaceae bacterium
GACATATGGCGTGCAGCAATGCCGGTGTTTAATGAAGCAGTTAATAAGGCATATAAAGGGAAAAGAAAAATCGAATGGATTGAAACGTATGCGGGTGAAAAGGCATTTGATAAATTTTACAAGTGGCTGCCCGGGGACACTCTTGAAACATTTAAGGAATATCTTGTGGGAATTAAGGGACCCCTTACAACCCCTGTCGGCGGCGGTATAAGGTCTTTAAATGTTGCACTCCGGCAGACTCTCGATTTATATGTGTGCCTGAGACCTGTAAAATATTACGGCGGAATAGACACCCCGACAAGATATCCCGGAAAGGTTGATATGGTGGTTTTTCGTGAAAACACTGAGGATATTTATACGGGTATTGAATTTGAAGCCCTGACGGACGGAAATAATGCCGTTCTTGAATTTCTCAAAACTAATTTCCGTTCACAATTCAAGAAAATACGTTTCGGCGATATAAATGCAGTTAACCGGTATTTCAGGGAGACAGGACAGGATGCCGTCAGTGAAGTTGAACTCGGAATAGGAATTAAAATTATATCAAAACCCGGCACTGAAAGGTTAATGACAGCAGCACTGGATTATGCAATAAAACACAACAGAAAAAAGATAACGATTGTCCACAAGGGCAATATAATGAAATTTACGTCGGGTGCATTTGAAAACTGGGCGTATGACCTTGCGGAAAAGAAATTCGGAGATAAAGTTTTTACAATGAAGCAGTACGCAAAAATTTTTGATGCGGACGGAAAAGAAACGGCAAATAAAGCGAAAAATAAAGCACTGGAAGAAGGTAAATTATTTGTAAATGATATTATTGCTGATAATGCACTTCAGAAAGTTTTAATCACCCCTGAAGATTTTGATATTATTGCCACTGAAAATTTAAACGGGGATTACCTGTCCGACGCAATTGCGGCACAGGTGGGAGGTATTGGAATTGCTCCCGGCGGAAATATCAATTTTGTTAAAGGAGCTGCAATTTTTGAAGCAACACACGGGACTGCACCTGCATTTGCAAATCTCGATAAAGTTAATCCGTCTTCACTTATTTTATCGGGAAAAATGATGCTGGAATATATTGGATGGAATGAAGCCGCTGACCTGATTGAAAAGGGGCTGAGAAGAACCATCGAAAATAAAACGGTTACATTTGATTTTGCGGAGCAGATGCCGGGCGCAAAGGAAGTGAAATGTTCCGAATTCGGAAAACTTATAATTAAAAATTTTTACTGACGGAATGAAACACTGGAAAATAATCGAATCGAAAAAAGGATTTAAAGGTAACTGGATAGATTTAAATGTTGATAAAGTTGAACTTCCGGACGGAAAACATATTGAATATGAGGCTCTTCACTATCACAGGGCAGGAGTCGGAATAGTGGCGGAAAATTGCGATGGTAAAATTATGCTCGTTAAAAGTTACCGTTTTATTAATGATTATACAGGATGGGAAGTTCCTGCAGGTACTGTTCCGCCTGATCAGCATCATTCGGAATGTATTCTTCAGGAACTGAAAGAGGAATCGGGGTGTGAAGTATCGCCTGAAAATTTATTTTATGCGGGGAATTATTATCCGTCAATAGGTTCGAGTTCGCAAGTGTTTCACTGTTATTACGCAAAAAGCGTTACGCGAGTTACGGAACAACTTGATACGAATGAGATACTTGATGCAAGGTGGTTTTCAAGAGAGGAAATTACCGAACTTATAAAAAACGGAGAAATAAAAGACGGTTTTTCATTAACCCTTCTGTTAATGAATTTTAATAAAATTACCGAAATATAATATTTTAAATTATTTATTACCGAATAAGGTTAACCGTAAATAAACAAACAGCACCCCTGATATTTAATACTTCACTTGTCACTTGCTACTTGTCACTTGACACTTATTAAACCACTTTAACCTTATCTTTTTCAAAATTAATCAGGTCAAGGTCTTTTGAGTTCGGAAAAACAAGAAAAATAAAAAGCACCGATATAAACAGGCAGGCAACGGCATAAACAATATTCACGCTGATAAACAGATTCGTCACAATACCAAACAATCCGCCTACATCGCATAACGCCAGAGGAATAATGGATGCATTAAAATAAGAAGGCATAAATTTCTTTTCGTTTACTCTTTTAAGCATTATACGTTTTACGGGAAACGACAAAATACACAGCACGGCGCTGATAATTACGGCTATCAGATTATAATATTCTTTTATAGGATATACATTCATTGATGATGTAATGATTCCCGCCGCGAAAATAATTACTATTCCCGCAAGAATCGCAACGGCAAGTATCCTTATTCTTTTGGAAACGAATGTGAATTCTATCTGAATCTTCATTGGTATTTCACTTTTGAACTCATTATTCATTTTCT
>CAYWMV010000368.1:0-2368 GCA_964459055.1 uncultured Ignavibacteriaceae bacterium
CCTTGTCATTCCCGCGTAAGCGGGAATCCATTGGAAGATGAAACCTTATACTTGTCACTGCATTGAAAGGATTTGGATAATTCTGCTCCAGTACAAAGTTCTCCGGAACCGTATTCGAAATATTTTTAATTCCGGTCAGGAAACCGGTTTTTGGCATTCTCCATACTCCGTTTGATGTCCCTATAAAAACGTAATCGCCTTTATGAGTAAATGTATATACTGAAGTATTATTAGGCAGATTAGCGAACTTTGAAGTCCAGTTATTTCCGTTGTTAGTTGAGAGGTACAGAGTATTCAAGGCACAGTATAATACAGCCGAATCCATAACATAAATATTATGCCCGAGATTGTAAGTATAACCGGAGGGCGATGTTACTTTAATCCAGTTGCCGCCGTTGTTTGTTGTTCTGTAGATACCGGAATAGATTCCCGTTCCTTCTGTTGCGTAAATAGAGCAAAACACGGATTGTCCGAGAGTTTTTACATCCCAGATGGAATAGTCAGGTGTAGCCGGTAATCCGCTATTTACGGTTATCCAGGATGATGTATTCTGGGAAATTCTAAACATTGAACCGTATTGATTTCCTGCAAATACAAAAGTGTCTTTTGATGCGATGCATCGCGGATATGATACACCTGTTAAAGGAAGTTGAATCCAGTTAATTCCGGAGTTTGTAGATTTTGAAATAAAAGGAAGGTTAATACAAAATACAATATTCCCTGAGGAATATAAATCGAGACAATTAGACATTCCGATAGCAATCCATCCCGCACCCTGATTAGTTGATACATATAGTGAGCCCGGGATACTTGTTATTGCGGCAAGATTACTTCCGGATTTTTCAAGAAATCTGCCCCCGATAGATTGAAGAGAAATAAGTGACCAGTTAACACCGTTATTTGAACTTCTGTAAAGTCCCGAGTACATATCTCCGTTAATCGTGGATGCATAAACGAAATCGGAATCACTTGCAGAAGCAAGAAAAGTATTTGTCCCGCCTGAATTGTTTAAGACCTGCGACCACTGGCAAGGACAATTATGAATTAAGAATGAAGAATTAAGAATAATTAGAAACACAATTATTACTAAAAATTTGTATTTCATGATATTTTTAAAAGTTTCAATATTATTTTTTTATATTACTGTTATTAAATCAGTAAAATATTTTATTGAAAACATGGCAATACCGATTCTCTTATAAAAAGCGGACTTACCTGCGGAGTATTATAGTTTCGTTCCGTGAATGATATTACAAGATTATACTCAGGAAATATATAAATTCTCTGTCCGCCTGCACCTTCGGCGCTTATTACTTTCGTTGTTTTGCCGGCATTAACCTGCATTTCTCTTATCCAGAGGAAATAACCGTATTCGCTTATATCGAATGAAGTCTGAAAATACGATTGCGTCGATTTATGAATCCAGTCTTCAGAAACAATTATTTTATCATTCCACACACCTTTATTGAGAATCATCACACCGATTTTGAGCATATCCGAAGGTTTCAGAAAGAGTCCTCCTCCTGCGTGACATAACCCCTTCATATCTTTAATCCAGTAATAATCTGAAATGTCCAGCGGTTTGAAAAGATACTCTTCCGCAAATTTATCAAGCGGCATATTTGAAGATTTCTCGATTATTCCGGCAATAATCACCGGACATCCGCTGTTGTATTTAAATTCCGTAAATGGTTTTTTTTCCATCGGGTGCGACAACACATACTCAAGGTATTTTCCGCTGTTATACATATTCATATTGTCATTTCCCGGGTCATCAATAGGCAGTGCCAGTTCCTCCCATTTTAAACCTGATGACATTGTAAGAAGGTCTTTAATCGTCAGACCGGATTTCAGCAAATCATCCGTACTGAAATATTCGGGGAAGAAAGAAGCAACGGGTTCATTTTCACTTTTTATGAATCCTTTGTCAATCGCAATTCCCGTCAGAATGCCTGTTATACTTTTTGTCTGCGATTGAATCGGGTGAAGGGAATCTTTGCAGGTTCCGTTATAATATTTTTCAAATATTATGTTCCCCTGTGAATAAACAATCATACTCTCAACATTTTTAAAGAACACGCGTGAATCGGTCTCAATTAATTTATCCGCCTTGGAAATAGCAGAATCAAGTTTTGCATAATCAATTTTCTGGGAATGGGCATTTACAAAGACAAGCAGAAGCAGTGTGAAAAATGGTATTATTCTTTTCATAACGGCAATTTTATTTAAGTTTATTTTATATACGCTCAAATCTTAATAATGTTGTCGAAACTTATTATTTCATCAGAACTAATTTCTTCGTCTCCGAAAAATCACCTGCGGTTAATCTGTAGAAATAAATTCCGCTTGCAAGTGCACCCGCATCGAA
>CAYWMV010000369.1:0-2358 GCA_964459055.1 uncultured Ignavibacteriaceae bacterium
TAAAGTTCATAAAGTTCATAAAGTTCATAAAGTTCATAAAGTTCATAAAGTTCATTAAGTTCATAAAGTTCATAAAGTTTCTAAAGATCATAAAGTTTTTCTCTGCGTCTCTGCGTCTCTGCGAGAAATTAATCTTTATGTTTTATTCTTAACTCTTCATTCTTAATTCTTAATTTTTAATTGAATCGCGTCTTGGTTCCTTTGCGCTCTTTGCATGAAATACGTCTTGCGTAAATTCTTAACTATTAATTAATAACCCGTCATTGCCTGAATTAAAATATTTTCATTTAACATTGAACATTGAATATGCTTCGTGTCTCTGCGTCTCTGCGAGAAATTTAAGTCCTTTGCGCTCTTTGCGTGAAACAAAACATCCGGATTGAATAATCATCACCTCACTTCACCAGCACGATTTTCCTGACCGCCGTAATCTCCTCTAACGAATTCGATTCTAAATCCGTAACATTAATCTTCATAAAATACACCCCCGAAGATAAACTCCTCGCATCATAAGTAAAAGTATATGATCCCGGCATCACCTCCGAATTTAAAACCACCGCTACTTCCCTCCCCCTCATATCGAACAAAGTAATTTTTATATTCGAATATCTCGGAATATTATACCTGATATTCGTAATCGAATTAAAAGGATTCGGAAAATTTTCCGAGAGCCAAAATTCTTTCGGTACCACAACCCCGACCTGCTGACAGTAATCATTCTCCACAATATTCTTAATCGTTGCATAAATAGTATTCACCCTGTCTGCAAGTTTTTTCAGATTAGTTACTGACTTTACGTTACTCGTTCCCGATGCCAGCAATTGTGCCATAACAATTACCTGTGTATCACCCGGCGTAATACTCATATTCCCTGCCCCGCATCCCATATGAAATTTTGCATCTGCAATACCCGCCGGATAAACAGTACCCGTATCGCTCCCTCCGCAATTGTATATATATCCCTTGTCGTATGTCCAGCCCTGCTGTGTTTCAGGGTCACCGTAAAATATAAATTTCGTTTTTCTCGGAGGAAAATAAGTCGGGTCAAGGTACGCTGTACCGTCTTTTTTATAACCTCTCATATAATTATAAGCCGCATAAGGTTCACCCGTTGCTTCCCACTCGCAAGCAGAATTATGTAGCCTGCTCCAGTTATATGATGTCATCATCAATGTATCATTTGTATTCCTGTTTACCAACCCTCTTAAAAACATCATTCCGTAAACATCCGGCTCATTCGCCGGAGTATTATATGAATATCCCAGATGCCGTATTGTATCGCATCCTATTCTGTCATCATTTGGATTTTCCATAACATCAGGATCATTAAAAACCGCAAAATGTACGCTGTCCCAGCGTTTTGTATTCTGGTTTATAATTTTAAATTTCATAAACTGAACATCTTCAAGTGTCGGATTTATATAAGCCCATGCAGTCACTCTGATATCCGCCATTAATAAAGGATTTGTTAATCCCCCGCCGAATCCGTTCCCTATATGCCTGCTGTTTGAATCTGCATCAGTGAGGCAAATAAATATTGTAACATTAGCATCTTTCATTCCGGGTTTGTCTATGCCAATATCGAAAATGCAGTTATGATTTAAATCATCATAAGGTGCCCCGTAAGGAACCATCTTATACCAGTTTTCATAATCGGGATTTGTATTATTATCATTCCCCCTTACACGATATAATTTAAAATCACTTCCTGTTACTAATTTTAAATTCTTAATAATACCCGGTGAAAATTCTCCTATATAAGAAGCATTAACAATCGCGAGTCTTCCGTCGATATAGCAGCCGAGATTAATTCCCGTTGTAAAAACGAAATAATTGTGTGTTCCGCATATCCATTCTAATCCGGGCATAGAATAGCCGGTTTCATAATACCTGTTAAATGTACCGTCATCTGTAAAATAACTGCATACATTATTTCCCGTAAATTTTATTATTGAGAAATTTTGACTGAATAGATTTCCCGTTACAGCTGAAAGAATGACAAAAATTAAAATTGCTTTCCTCATTTTTTTCCTTACTGTTTTCTTCAAGTTGTTAAAAATAATTTATTTATTCAACGCATAAGTTCATCAAACCCTTAAATTTCTAAAGTTTTTAAAGTTCTTAAAGTCCTTAAAGTCCTTAAAGTTCGTAAAGTTCTTAAAGTCCTTAAAGTTCGTAAAGTTCATAAAGTTCATAAAGTTCATAAAGTTCTTAAAGTCCTTAAAGTCCTTAAAGTTTTTTAAAGTTCTCATAAAATAAATCTTCTGTGTCCTTCCGTGTTCAATCCGTGTCTTCAGTGTTTCGAATTCGTCCTGCTTCCATTTCCTCCTTTTTTAACCGCTTTCAGAACATTTTTTC
>CAYWMV010000370.1:0-2356 GCA_964459055.1 uncultured Ignavibacteriaceae bacterium
ACGATGAGCAACCTGAAAAAATAAATTATTCATCCTCAAAGGACAGCATTATATTTTACAATCCGGATTATTCGGAAAATTTCAGGTACTGCATTTACAGAGATGAAAAAAATGATACAATGCTTTTTAGATTTTTATTCCCGGCGGATTATGATTCATCAAAAATTTACCCGCTGGTAATATTTCTTCACGGAGCAGGCGAACGCGGGAATGATAATGAATCGCAGTTGAGTTTTGCAGGTAAGGTGTTTTCTGACGAAAAATTTATGAAAAAATATCCTGCATTCGTTTTATTGCCGCAATGTCCGGAAGAATACAGATGGGTGGAAGTGGACTGGGGATTGGAAAATCATAAAATGCCTGAATCGCCGTCCCAACCTTTCGTTCTGCTGATTCCAATGATTGACAAAATTATTTCTTCTTATAGTATTGACACGACCAGATTATATATAATGGGACTTTCTATGGGGGGGTTCGGAGTGTGGGATTTAATCAGCCGCTACCCGCAAAAATTTGCGGCGGCAGTTCCCGTTTGCGGAGGAGGAGATGAACAGCAGGCGGAAAACCTTGTGAATATTCCTATATGGGCTTTTCACGGGAAACTCGATAAAGTAGTGTTACCGTCCCGCTCGGTTAATATGATTGAAGCCGTTAGAAAAACAGGAGGAAATCCGAAATTTACTCTGTATCCGAATGTCGGACACGGAAGTTGGAACAATGCATTCAGCGAGCCGGAATTATTCCCCTGGCTGTTTGAGCAAAGTCTTAAATATACGTTGAACAATTTCTTAAATTGTCGTATATTTATAAAAAATAAACGAAATGGAAAATAAAAAATTATCAAACATACAACTTGAACTTCTAAAAATATTCAGTTTTGAATTAACAGAACAGGAATTACTTGAATTAAAAGAAGTTCTTGTCAAATTCTTTGCAGAGAAAATAACATCAGGAGCAGATAAAATTTACGAGAAAAACAACTGGAGTGAAGCAGAAATCGAGAATATCCTGCGTGAGCATAACAGGTTAAAATATGAATAAAACAGTTGTCCTTGATACTAACATATTATTAGTTTCCCTACCGAGAAAATCAAAATACAGAAATATTTTTGAATCTTTAATTAATCACAAATTTTCACTTGCCGTATCAAATGAAATTTTAAGTGAGTACAGAGAAATTATCTCGAAGAAAATGAGTTCCGAGATTTCAGACAATTTAATCATACTCCTGTTAAATTTAAAATATACAAAATTAATTAATATTCATTACAGATGGGACTTAATCGAAATGGATAAAGATGACAATAAATTTTCAGATTGTTATCTGGCAGCAAATGCTGATTATCTGGTAACAAATGATAAGCATTTTGATGTTTTAAAAAACAAGTCGTTTCCGCTGATTAATATTCTCAATGCTGAAGAATTTAATCAATTATGCATTTCTTAGTGCCACTTACTGCCCTCAGTTGTAATAAATTAATACCGATTGCATTCTTTTTAAGAATATGAATTAATATTTTTGTTAAGCAAAAGATGATAGTAAGATTTATAAAACCCGATATTCCCCTTTCAAAATACATTGAGTCTATTTATTTATACATAGGCAATTCAAATGATATTGCAAGAAAACTTTTACCTGACGGTAAGACGGACTTAATGCTGAATTTCTCTTCGAATCTGTATTTCTTTGACGAAAAAAATGAGAAAAAGAAAATCACGAAAAGTCTGATGCAGGGAATAAGAAGAGAACCTCTTACATTCATATTCGGAAAAAATATCAATATTATAGGAGTCAGATTTCTTCCTCTCGGATTCAGTAAACTGATGAACATTCCGGAAAAAGAACTGACCTGCAAACCCACATATGCAAAAGATATTTTTGGAAATGTTATATCGGAAATAGAGGAGCAGGTTTACGAGGAATCCGACCCCGATAAAAAAATTTCAATTATCGAAAACTGGCTCACTGAATTATTCAGAGACAGGAAATCATCCGACATTCCGGTAACAGGTGCCGTTCAAACTATTACAAGGGCAAAGGGAATATTATCACTGCAGGAAGTTTGCGATTACTCCGGGGGAACTTATAAAAAAGTCCAGAGAACATTTCACGATTATCTCGGTATTTCACCTAAATTATACTCGCGTATGATAAGATTTGAAAGTATTCACAACGAACTGCGCACATTAAACGAAGTTGACTGGATGTCAATAGTCAGCAAGTATAATTTTTACGACCAGTCCCACCTAATCAAGGAATTTAAATTCTTTTCCGGAACTTCACCGGAGGAATTCCTTTCGAAGATAGACCTGTTTGTCTGAAACTGATTCGCATTTCACGCAAAGACCGCAAAGA
>CAYWMV010000371.1:0-2354 GCA_964459055.1 uncultured Ignavibacteriaceae bacterium
AACCTGAATCCAGTTCAGACCTGCATTCGTGGATTTCAATATTAATCCGTTGTCACCTGTAATCCAGCACTTCTGGAAATCATACCTGTCTATATAAACGAAATTCAGATTGTTTGTAAATCCGGAATTAATTGCAGACCAGTTATTTCCCTTATTTGTTGAACGGAGAATTGTTCCGTTATCACCTGCTATCAGCGCTACATTAGTATCGAATGCAACACTGTTAAGATTATATGTTGTACCGGAAGTAACCGGCGACCATTGTGTCCAGTTTGACGGTGTACCTGATAAAACGGATTTGAGAATAGTTCCGCCGTCTCCAACGGCAATTCTTGCGGCAATAGGAGAAAAAGTAAATGCAGTTGATACTGAATTCAGATTAACTGTAGTACCGCTTGATTGCTGTGACCAGGTTGACTGATAATTCTGCGTATAATATATAATTCCATTATCGCCGACCACGGTAATGAGGTTAGTTTCATTCAAAGCAGAAACACTGTTTAAAGAATAATTCGGAATTCCGGGAATGATTGTGTAAACATAATTCGATTGTTTTCTCAGGAATGTACCATTCTCACCGACTATGTAATAAAAACTCATCCCCCTCAAATTCGATGTAACCGGCGACTGCAACTGCTTCCAGAAATACTTCGGCGGCAACTGTCCGAAAGAACTGCTTACACCAATCAAAAACAGAATTAGTATTACGATTAAAAAACTTATTTTTTTTGTTTTCATAATTTTTATATTTGATATAAATTTTTTATTCTTTAAATATTATTTTGTTGTAATAATACATTTAAATAATCTTATTCAATCATCCAATCATTCAATAATTCATTTCAGTAAAATTAAATTTTTCGTATCCGAAAATTTTTCCGATTCCATTCTGTAGAAATAAATTCCGGAAGGCATATTTCCTGCATCGAATCTTACTTCGTATGTTCCGGGATTTAGTTTTTCATTTACAAGGGTTTTGATTTCACGACCGAGTAGATCGAATATTTTGATTGTTACAGTCCGGGAAGACTGTCCTACCGCAGGAATTTTAAACTTTAAACTTGTAACTGAATTAAACGGGTTGGGATAATTCTGTCCAAGCATAAATTCCGACGGTGACTCTATACTGATATTTTCTATATACACTATTTCTGTGAGAAAACGACGCCAAACATAATTCGATGTTCCCGCAAAAATATAATCATTCGCTATTTTCAAAGAGTAAACTGAAGGTATAATCGTAAATCCCAGATTTTGTTCCTGCCAGAGTGTTCCCATATTGGTTGTTAAATATACACCTTCTGACGTTCCCGCAATCAATGTATTACCTGAAACTGCAAAATAATTTACGAGTTTACCGTTGAGTCCACTACTGACAGCAATCCAGCTCATTCCGTTATTTGAAGACATAAATACATTAATGAAAGCAGCGGCGAATATATTATTTCCCATAAATTCTAATGCCGGAATTGCCCAGTCCTGTAACCCGATTGATGCCCATGATGCACCATTATTTGTTGACACATAAGCTCCTTGATTTGTTCCCGCGTATATGTTTGTTCCTGATATTTTAAGTAAAAGAATATTTGTGTTCGTAAATCCTGAACTTGAGACTGTCCAGTTGGCTCCGTTATTAGTAGATTTGAAAACACCTGCTGCTGTACCTGCTAACAGAATTGAATTTATGCTGATGATTGAACGAACCTGTAATGCATATCCGCTCAATCCGTTGTTAACGTTCGTCCAGTTAACGCCGTTATTGGTTGATAAAAATATCCCGCCGTTGTATGTCCCTGCAAAAAGATTTGCACCCTGCGCATATAATGATATTACAGGGTGGCTTGTTATTCCGGATGAAACCCAGTTCAATCCGTTGTTTGTTGTTCTATAGACTCCCCCGCTGTAAGTTCCAGCGAAAAGGATATTATCTTTAAAGACAATGCAACTGTTATTCCCTGCGTTTGGTCCGTTTGTTCGTACCCACTGACACGGACAACTAAGAATTAAGAATGAAGAATTAAGAATAATAAAAACTGTGATGAGATTAAAAATATTCTTTTTCATTTCATTAATATTAATTTTCCCCGATACGCTTCGCTATCGGGATTTACGTTGCACTTCAATTTGTTATTTTTGTAAAATCATTTTTTTAGAATATGTGAAATTTTCTGTTTGCATTCTGTAAAAGTAAATTCCAACTGATAAAACCGCAAAGACGCTACGGACGCAAAGCAAACCGAAGGTTTTTTTTAACACTAAGAGAACTAAATTTTTCACTAAATTCACTAAGTTTATATTTTTCATTTTAATAGAATTAATTTTTTAGTTGATGTGAAATTATTTATTTGCATTCT
>CAYWMV010000372.1:0-2341 GCA_964459055.1 uncultured Ignavibacteriaceae bacterium
TTTTGAAGTTTACGGGAGATTTCGGAAGTTATGATACCTGCTCCGTATTGGCTGCTCAGTTGTATTTGTCATATAATAATTACTACTTTCAGGATTCTAATGGTCAGTTGTCTTTTAATGTTTACCCGCTGCTTGATACAATTACGTTCGCAAATGCTACCGTTGATAATCTGCCCTCTTCAATTATTGGCACAAATGTCCTCGGAACTTATTCCGGTGCGCCGGTTGATTCCGCAAGAATTAGTTTCCCGCTTGATACTTCTGTTGTCAGACAGTGGATTTGGAAAGCGGCAAATTCAAATTACTCTTTCAATAATTATGGAATCGCTCTTGTCCCTAACTCGTCTTCAACTTCAATAAAAGGCTTCCTTCCCGGTATTTATGTCGCCGACAGTTTGAAACCTGTTATCAGGGCAATCGTTCAGAAAAATTCCGATATTGACACGATTTTTATCAGAAACAGCGAAAGTGTAACGTTTACTTCTGCTCCCGAAAGTATTATGCTTGGTGAAAGATTCGTTGTTCAGGCAGGTGTAAGTTTTAAAAACCTGCTCAAATTTGATATTTCTAAATTGCCGCCCCGCGTTACTGTTAATGAAGCATATCTTGAATTAACTCTCGATAGTAATGCTTCCTTTATTAAAAATTCTAACGAAACAAGAATTGCTTTCAGTATGATTACCGATTCGGCTCAAAAAACTTCAGACGGGTTTTATTATTATACTTCGAGAAAAGATGCCGATAAAAGCATTTTCTATGTGAGGGTTCAGCCAATCTTCCAGAAATGGAGCCTTAATATTAATCCGAATCTTGGAATTCTTGTTAATTATATTTATGAAAAAAATGGTATTGATAAGTATGTCTTTTATGCCCCGGATGCTTCGGATGTATCGAAACGGCCGAAGTTGAGAATCAGATATACTCCGAGAAATTAAGTTTAATAACTGTGAATTAAAAGTTTATGAATATGAAAAATCTGAATTTATATATATTAATATTTCTCTTGTTTGTGTTGTCTGTTAATGCACTCGCACAGGATGAGTTTAGTATCGGCTCGCCTTATACAATTAACGGTCTCGGTGACCAGCAATACTTCATTAGCAACAGAACGGACGGAATGGGTATTACCGGAATTTCGCTCACGGGCAATTTCGTAAATAGTATGAACCCGGCTGCGAATTTCAGAATGAATTATACGGTTTTCTCTCTCGGTTTTAAGTATTCTTTCCTGAGGTCTTCGGATGGATTTAAAAATGCCGAAACTTCAGACGGTAATATTACGGGATTTAATATCGGTATCCCTATGGAGAAAGACTTGGGTTGGGTGCTGAATCTCGGATTTAATCCGATGAATCAGATTAATTACAAAATAGTTAATAATACTGTCTCTAACGGATTGCCGGTTAAACAAACTTATGCAGGAGGCGGAGGTCTCTCACGGCTTAATGCAGGTATGAGTTTTGCCGGACTGAAAAATGTCAGCCTCGGATTTGAATTTAATTATACGTTCGGTAATGTAAAAAAACTTGCCGCTCTGGATTTTAATAACCCTGAATATTCAAACTCCTATAGAAAAGTAGAAAATAATTTGCGGGGCTCATTCGTTAAAGGAGGTCTCGTTGTTAATCTCGGCAGAATTTTTAAAGAATTGAAAGCGGAGGAACTTACTCTGGGGTTCCTGTATCAGACAAAACTTAAATTGTCTTCCGATATTGACAATATTTACGGAACAAGTCTCGGATTTGATACTACTGCTTTTTCCGCAGATGATTTGGAGTTACCTGAATTATTAGGCGTTGGCATTATGAATAGATTTGGAAACAGATATTTGGTCTCCGCCGATGCTCTGTTCCAGGACTGGAGCAAATTCAAAGTCGGAAATAAACTCCAGCCGAATCTGCAGAATTCGTTTAGAGCGGGTATAGGTTTGGAAATTACTCCTCCGTCATCAAAAATGGAAGACCTCGGATTCTGGGAAAATAAATATTACAGATTCGGTTTCTTCTACGAAAAAACTAAGTATATGATTAACAGCGAAAGTGTTAACGGCTTCGGCGCTAGTCTCGGTATCGGAATTCCGATTTCTCAGTTTAACTCTATTGATTTTGCTGTTTCGTATGTCACGCGCGGAAAAACTGAAAATGGTCTGATTAAAGATGATGTTTTTAGGATTACTGCAGGCGTGAATTTCGGCGAAATCTGGTTCCTCAGACCTAAAGACGAAGATAAATAAATTATAATGTGTTATTTCTCATCCGATGAACAAGGAGTATGTGTAAAAACTCGAAAATACTCCTTCCCAAGCTCCGGCTTGGGAAGGTTTTTGCGGTTTTTTACTGCT
>CAYWMV010000373.1:0-2322 GCA_964459055.1 uncultured Ignavibacteriaceae bacterium
AGCCAGAATGCTACCGGAAATGCGTCATAAATTGACGTTGTCACATTCTTTTCTTCTAGTAATTCTACGATTGCGATTTTCTTCTGCGCCTCTTTCAGGAGGTCATCAAACTGTGCGTTTGCCGCAGTTGTCAGGAAAAAAACCGATAAGATAAGATAAAATAGATTTTTCATTTTATTTTTTTTAATTGACTAACATCTTTTATAACAAATATTAAAGAGATTTCGTTCTCTAAAAAATGAATAAACTTTCATAACCCAAACAATCCCAAATCAAAATGCATTATAAGGTAGGACAGTCTTCTCCCGACAGGTCGGGATCGAAAGCTCGAAGGGCTTTGCTTTTTATCAAAATTGTTTACCCTTTATACAAAATTTGATATCTTATAGTATAATCCGGTCAACCTGTCACCAAAATATTTTTTGATAAACATTTAACATGTTCCGTGTTACTCCGTGTTTTTTCCGTGTAATCCGTGTTTCTGATGCGTAACACTCGCCTTTTTACTTGCTTTATCCTAAAGAAACCTCACCAGTATCCCCAGACCTGCAAATGCCCCCAGAAGAAAAATCGGTTTTATCTCCGTCCATAACAATAATGACAGACCGGACAAAAAGAATAACAATGTGTAAACATCCATAATTGCATCCCTCGAGATAAAATACGCAGTCGCAAGAATCGCACCTATTGCCGCGGCATTCGCACCCTTGATTAATGACTTTACGTAAAAATTGTTTTTTATTTTGTCTATGTGCTTTACGATAGCAAGAACTATCAGCGTCGAAGGAAGAAATATGCAGAATGTCGCAACAACTGCACCTGAAAATCCACTCGTAAGATAACCGATAAATGTTGAAGTTATTACGACAGGACCCGGAGTTATCTGTCCGAATGCAAGCCCGTCTATGAATTCCTGTCCCGTCAGCCAGTTAAGTCTCTCTACAACCTCCTGACGGAGAACACCCACAATCACGAATCCGCTCCCGTATGTTAACGCCCCTACTTTCAGAAACAGAAGTCCGATTTGCTGTAGTGAAATCGATATTTCTGTTTTAATCTGAAGCAGTATGGGTAGAAACAAAATAGCCGCAATACTGAAAACCCTGTTTTTGTTTATGAATGAGTAGTAAATCAGCGCCAGTAATGCCGATGCGATAATAATATAAATAATGTGAATTCTGAATAAAATCGTCAGCATTATGGAACCGAAAAACAGAAAATAAAGGAATATGTCTTTTTTGAAAATTGACTTGCCAAGACTGAACCCCGATTGAAATATCAATGCCGCAATTACCGGACTTAATCCGTACAACGCATATTTTACGTACGTAATATCTTTGTAATAGGAATAAAATATTGAAAAAATCAGCACAATCAGGAATGAAGGCAGTACTAGAAGAAATCCCGCAAGCACTGCTCCCGCATATCCCGATTTTCTGAATCCGATATACATCGCAACCTGATATGCATAAGGTCCGGGTGCAATCTGTGCGTATCCGAGTATTGATTCAAACTCTTCGGGCTCTATCCATTTTTTCTTTACAACGACGTCCTTCCTCATCATTTCGATAACGGCAAGCGGACCTCCGAATCCTGCAAACCCGAGATACAGAAAATATTTGAAAATTTTGTTAAGCAATATTCAGCAGTTCGATTTCTTTTACAATGTTTATATCTTTTTCCGTTATTCCGCCTTCGGAATGTGTAGAGAATGATACTTCAATTTCAGCATATTTTAAAGTCATATAATCAGGGTGATGGTCAAATTGCTGACACAGCAAACCTATCGCCATCGCTATCCCCAATGTATGCGCATACCCTTTCGTCTTATACACCTTCACTATTGAATCCCCCTTCACCTTCCATCCCTCCAGTTTTCCTAATTCCTCCTCAATTTTTGCTTTATCCAATTTCATATTCATTTAACATTTAAAATTTAAAATTGAACATTGAATATGTTCTGCGTTAATCTGCATAATCTGCGTTAATCTGCATAATCTGCGTTAATCTGCGTACCATATTCGTAATGCTTGTATTCTTAATTCTTAATTCCTAATTCGTAACCAAGCAAGCCAGAACCAAAATGTTTTTATATCTTAATAAAATCTGCGTTAATCTGCGTAATCTGCGTCATCAGCGTGCCACATTCGTTATGTCTGCCTTGTCACTTGTCACTGTTTTGTTCCGTGTTCTTCCGTGTTTTTTCCGTGTCCATCCGTGAATCTAATGCATAATGCTGGTATTCCGTCCCGTGTCCACGGGACTGTTCCGCGTATTGGAGTTTATCCCGATTTATCGGGACGGTCTGATAAAGTTTGCCAT
>CAYWMV010000374.1:0-2307 GCA_964459055.1 uncultured Ignavibacteriaceae bacterium
TATTTTTTATTCCGTGTTATTCCGCTTAATCCGTGTGTTCCGCGTTCCTGATACGTAATACTTGTATTCATAATTATTTTTTTTATAATATCATTTGATTTTTCCGCGTCTCTGCAAGATATAATCCTTCGCATCTTTGCGTGATATACATATTGTTGTTTTCATTTTAAAAGAATTAATTTCTTTGTTTCTGTGAATCTTCCCGTCTCCATCCTATAAAAATATATTCCTGAAGGTAAGTTACCCGCATCAAACCTCACTTCATAATTCCCCGCCTCCAGCCTCTCATTCACTAACGTCGTCACCTCCCTCCCCAACAAATCAAACACCCTCAAATTTACAAATCTTGAATCTTTAATCTGAAATCTTATAATCGTATTTGCATTGAACGGGTTCGGATAATTCTGCTCCAGAGAAAACTCATTTGGAATTTCAGCAATTAAATTAGTATAATTTACCGGAGTGGATGACTTCAACACTCCAAAACAATTTGTTCCTAAATATATAAAATCATTAGCGGTTAAACTAATACAATTCACAGCAGCATTACTATAACCGTGGTTAAGTGTAATCCAGTCTATACCGTTATTTTTTGAATACAATATTCCGTTACCCGCTCCGATAAATATTCCGCCGCTTGAATTATATTGTGGTCTGGTATTATTTAAATACTGCGAACCGTAAACCAAAAGCCAGTTGTCACCGTCATTTGTTGAACGATATATCCTGTTTTGGTCTGTGCAAAAAAGCGTACCGTCGCTTCTTACGGATATTCGCTCTGCATTTGTTGAAATTAAACCGTTGTTTGTTGATGTCCAGTTTATACCTCCGTTTGTTGACCGCATAATTCCGCCATTTTTCAGTACAAGAAATATTGCATTAGTATTCTTGAAAGCAACATCCTTGCATTGAGGACTTGATGAATTTATAATTATTTGCAGCCAGTTCAATCCGTTGTTTGTTGATTTATAAAACCCGCTCGTTTCACTGCAAATGTAAATATCATTATTAGAATTAACTCTTATGCTGCTCGCACCTTCCTGCCTGATTTTCACCCAGACATTGCCGTCATTAGAAGTTTTGTAAATACCGGTATCCGTTGTTGCCATATATATTGTGATGCCGGATATATCGAAATCCGAAATTTTGTGCCTCGAAAATCCTGAATATTCCCAGAGATTTCCCTGATTTGTTGAACAGTAAAGTCCGTTATTTTTTGTTCCGGCAAAAATATTTCCCTGTTCATCAATGGCTAATGCCGTAATATCACTGTTTATCAAACCCGAATTTGATTCAATCCAGTTTGTTCCGTTATTCGTTGATTTCCATACACCGTTTTCCGTACACGCGAATAATATGTTGTTGGATAAGAAAGCACTTCTCACACCTCCTTTCTGATTTAATCCGAGATATATCCAGTTCGTTCCGTAATTTGTTGACCTGAACAGTCCGTTAACTGTTCCGGCATAAATATCAGTTCCGTTTATTGCTGAAAGATATCCTGATGAATTTGCTCCCGTCTGAAAAGCAAGGTTCGTATAACTTATACCGTTGTCTGTTGACCTGTAAACACCATTATTTGCATTTGTCATCAGATAGATATAATCGTTGGAGGTAACTGCGATTGATGTTACTGAATAATAACCGAATCCTGATGATTGCCAGGATTGTCCGTAATCGTATGAACGGTAAATTAAACTTGTATTAGACGTTGCAAATATTGTTCCGGATGAATTTGAGGCAATTACTTCACAGTCAAAATTCGTTAATCCGGCAGATGACCAGTTCAATCCGGAATTTGTTGATTTATAAATTCCGTTGTTTGCGGCTGTAAACAAATATCCGTTAGGAGTTTTTGTAATATCATTTATTTTATAAGAACTCCATTGTATTGAATATTGCCACGTCTGCCCGTTATTTGTTGAATATTTTATCTCCTGATTGCCTGCCGATACTAAGTTTCCGTTGTTGTACTTAATCACTTTTATCCCGAAATAATCCGCAATTCCGCTGTGATTCCATGAATTACCTCCGTTCGTACTGATAAACAATCCTCCGTTTCCGCTTGCAATCAGATTTCCGTTATCAGTCGAAATAATTGAAGAAATCGTTCCGCCCTTTGGTCCGTTAGTCTGAACAAAATAAATATTTTGCGAAAACAACTTGAAGGAAAGCAATAAAAAGACAAATAAAATATATTTTTTCATTTTTTAAAATTAACTTTTTTTACGCAATTCCGGCGTCGTAACCTTTTTTCTATGCATCCTGTATTTTTTCCACTTGTCACTTTCAACTTGTCACTTATAA
>CAYWMV010000375.1:0-2302 GCA_964459055.1 uncultured Ignavibacteriaceae bacterium
TAAAGTTTATAAAGTTCTTAAAGTTTATAAAGTTCTTAAAGTTTATAAAGTTTATAAAGTTGAAAAAAGAAATAAGAAATAGAAATTTATTAATGTTCTTAATGACAAAAAAATACGAAAGCGAATTAAATAAAATTAACAATTAATATGACCATTGAAAAATTTGAAGATATTGAATGCTGGAAAAAAGCTAAAGAACTGACCCTTGAATTACATAAAATATTTTCTGCTATGAATGATTACACCTTTAAGAATCAAATTTTAAGGGCATCCGTTTCGGTAATGAATAATATCGCTGAAGGATTTGAAAGAAAATCTAATAAAGAATTTAAACAATTTCTATTTATTGCAAAAGGAAGTGCTGGAGAAGTCAGAAGCATGTTGCATTTGGGTAACGACTTGAAATATTTTGATAAGTCAACTTATGATACATTAATAAATAATGTAACGGAAATTTCAAAAATGCTGTCAGGTTTCATAAAAAAACTGTAATAAGCAGAAAGTTTATAAAGTTCTTAAAGTTCTTAAAGTTCTTAAAGTATAAAGAAGTAGAAAGTTTATTAAGTTTATAAAGTTGCAACATAAAACAAACAATAAAAAACAATATAATTATAAATAAAAGAGACAGACAAGTGGTTCAGTTAACGATTAACAGCATAAAGGTAAACGCAGAGGACGGAATGACAATCCTCGATGCGGCAAAATCTGTCGGTATTCACATTCCGACTTTATGTCATTTAAAAAATTTATTTCCGACGGGTGCGTGCAGAATCTGCTCCGTTGAAGTTGAAGGTCAGCGCGGATTAATTCCCGCCTGTGCCTATCCGATCTTTCAGGGAATGGTAGTAGAAACCGATTCAACAAGAGTCCAGAGAGCAAGAAAAACTATAGTTGAACTCCTTGTCGAAAACCATCCGCAGGATTGCTTAATCTGCGTAAGGAATAAAAACTGCGAACTTCAGGATTTGGCGGAAAGATACGGATTGCGGGAGCACAGATTTGTCGGCGAGAAAAAAGACCACGCTATAGATATCTCAAGTCCCTCTATGGAAAGAGACCCTGCTAAATGTATTCTCTGCGGAAGATGCGTCAGAGTCTGTAATGAAGTTCAGAATGTAGGTGCAATTGATTTTATTAAAAGAGGATTCCAGAGCATAGTGTCAACTCCTTACAATAAAGGACTGAATATAAGTGATTGTATATTATGCGGACAGTGTATTCTGGTGTGTCCGACCGCTGCATTAAGAGAAAAGAGCCATATAAAAGATGTAATGAATCCGGCAAATAAACACAAGTTTACAATAGCACAAATCGCACCTGCCGTAAGGGCATCGCTCGGTGAAGAATACCAGATGCCTTTGGGAACAGACGTAACAGGTAAAATAATTACCGGATTAAGACGATTAGGATTTAAAAAGGTTTTTGATACAAATTTCGCAGCCGACCTTACCATAATGGAAGAAGCAACGGAACTTATAAAAAGAGTGAAAGAGAAAGGTCCGTTGCCTATGTTCACGAGTTGTTGTCCGGGCTGGGTGAAATATATCGAGCATAAACGTCCGAACCTGCTTCATCACGTGTCAACCTGCAAATCTCCACACGAAATGGAAGGTGCAGTCCTGAAATCATATTATGCAAAGAAAATGGGAGTTGACCCGAGGGATATGTTCGTTACTTCGATTATGCCCTGCACGGTTAAAAAATTCGAAGCATCAAGACCTGAATTATCCGACAACAGAATTCAGGATGTGGATGCAGTACTAACGACACGGGAACTTGTACGCTTATTCAATATACGCGGAATTGATTTTTCCGATTTACCCGACTCTGAATTTGATAATCCGCTCGGCGAATCAACGGGTGCAGCGGCAATTTTCGGAACTTCCGGAGGAGTGATGGAAGCCGCATTGAGAACCGCATATTTTATGCTGACGGGAAAGGAACTCGATAAACTTGAATTTGAAAATATAAGAGGACCGGAAGGCATTAAGGAAATAACTTTAAACATAGACGGACTTAAATTGAATTTTGCCGTGGTTAACGGAGTTGGTCACGTCGGAAAGATACTGGATGAAATTGAAAACGGAACCTGTAAATATCACTTTGTAGAAGTAATGGCTTGTCCCGGCGGTTGTATAAACGGCGGCGGACAGCCCATTCATCAGAAACCCGAGAAGGTAATGAAAAGAGTTCAGGCACTGTACAGCATAGACGAAAAAATGATGCACAGAAAATCTTATGAGAACGAATCAATCAAAATACTCTATAAGGAATTTCTCGGAGAACCCAACAGCCACAAATC
>CAYWMV010000376.1:0-2298 GCA_964459055.1 uncultured Ignavibacteriaceae bacterium
AAAAAATACACGGTTTACCTTATAAATAAAGCATCCGAACTGATATTTGCAAGAAAAGTTGTGGAAAAGGAATTTAAATCTGATTTTAAAGATGTAACAGCGGGTGATTACATATTATTTGCTTTTGAAGATTCAAACGGAAACGGTTATTATGACTTCGGAAATTATTTTCCATTTGAACCTGCAGAAAAGTTTTATTTTCATCCTGAAGATGTGGTTATTAAGGGCGGCTGGACAATAGAAAATTTCGGTGTGACTTTTTAGCGTGATATGAATTGTCTCATAATTCGTTATACGTCAGGTTTGTCTGATGATTGTTTTTAATCCCTGAAATGTCTGATATAAAACAGTATCGGGATTAATGTTCATATTAATCAGTTCGGTTGAATTTTCCATCAGTTTTACCACAGCATAATTATCCGATATAATATTATTCGTGAACTTATCGAGAACGTCGAACTTGTCAATGTTAATAACCTTGTCTTTCATTCCTTGAGTATAATAAATGACATCTCTGAACCATACCTGCATCAACTGAAAAAACTGTTTAATTCTGTCTTTATTTTTTTCTTCGGTTATAATTTTCATATCTTTCTGCAATCTGGCGTTTTTATTCGTAACGAGAGACCGCAGAATCTCAATCATTAAATCCCTTATCTGCATATAGTCGGAATCAATTATTTTTCTTAACTTCGTTATACTTCCTTCACATAATCTTGAATAAAGTTCGGTTTCCTTTGAGGACAATTCGGGATTTCTCGTGCTGAGATATAATTTCAGGTCATCGACTGAAAGATACGAAAATTTAATTTTCTGGCAGCGTCCAATAATCGTAGGAAGCAATGCGTTCAGACGTGACGTTGTAAGTATCATAAGGGAATTTCCGGGAGGGTCCTCCAGAATTTTAAGGAACGAGTTAGCGCTCACGGAACTCATTGCATCGCAGTTTGAAATCAGAAAAATTTTCTTTTTCCCGCCGAAACCCGTCAGATATACTTCTTTCTTAATCTGCCGGATACTGTCTATTCTGATGAAATTAGCTTTTGGAACGGAAATTTTGTAATACGGGTCGGCACTTTTTAAAGACAGTTCACTTAAATAAATTTCATAATCTTCTTTCGAAAGGAAATCAACGGGACTGTCGGATTTATCGTCATCTTTTTCCGATGTAGGAAGCGCGGTTATGAATTTAAATTCAGAAGAAGTTAGTGTGGAAATTGACCTGCAGCTTCTGCATTTGCCGCACGGATTATAATCATCAGATAAATTGTTGCAGTTTACCATTTTGGCAAATTCTATTGCAACTGCATCTTTGCCTGTTCCCTCCGGTCCGAAAAAGATATATGAGTGTGCGAGTTTATTGCTCTTTGCAATACTTTTCAAAGTGTTGATAACCTGCGACTGCCCTATGATATTTTCCCACATATTAGAATGTATGTCCTATGCCAAACTGAAAAGCTATTTTATATTTAAAAATATTATTAAGACTGTTTTGGAATAACCATTTATTATCATTTGCTTCATAATCATAAAATTTAAATCCGACATCGAATCTGACAGGTCCTACGACAGTATAGTATCTGATTCCTGCTCCGATTGCGATTGCAATATCCGAAATTCTGAAATTGGACGGACGTTCCCATAAATTCCCGAAATCCAGAAATGTAACAAACCCAAGGTCTTTGAATAAACCTTTCGTATCAAGGAAAGGCCTTGTTCTGTGTTCGAAACTTCCTTCGAGAATAAAGTTACCTCCGAATTCGCGTTCAGGAAATGTCCCGAGTTTTCTTCCGCCCCATCCGCGAACGCTGACGCTTCCTCCTGCAATAAAACGCCATTCTATAGGAATTCTGTTAATATTAGTTTCTCTGTTTAATTCGGAAATTCTAAGAGGATTCTGCCCGTATTCAAAAATAAAGCCTAAGAGGAATTTCGATGCCAGAACTGATGTCGCCCGGTCGGGATACAAATTATAATAAAACTTACTGACGTTCATCAGTTTAATATACTTATAAGTAGATGTGCTGAACAGCTTTTCTATCATCATACTCAGCAGTCCGCTTTCCTGAACAAGATAGGACTGGTAATTTCCGCTTGTCGGAAAAATGAAATTATCAGTATTATTGTGCACAGCTGTTATACCGATTACTGAAGAGAATAAGTTTGTCCGGAAGCCCGAAACACCGTTAACTGAATCAAGAGGTGAATCAACGGTATATCTGTCATTTCTTATTTCCCAGTCTATGAACAGGTTATTAATATACGTAAGTCTCGGCAATTCGTAATTAAGGCCCATTT
>CAYWMV010000377.1:0-2295 GCA_964459055.1 uncultured Ignavibacteriaceae bacterium
AGGTTTGGCAACTACGTTGCCTCAAAAAGAAAAGTGACAAGTTGAAAGTGACAAGGCAAGTATTACGAATTTGGCACGCAGATTACACAGATTAACGCAGATTTTATTAAGATATAAAAACATTTTGGTTCAGGCTTGACCGGGTTATTAATTAAGAATTAAGTTAATATAAATCGTTTATACTCATCAGATGCGCTACGCCCATTGTATAAGAATACAGGTAATTATTAATTTTCAGGTAATTATTTTAAAATTATTATTGTTATAAATATCAAATTAACATAATATTATATGAGTAAGATTAAGTCATCGCTTAAAAAGGATTCCTTATTTGAAGATAGAACCGGATTTCACAAAAAAGCTTTAGAGGAAATAAATTCGCTCGGCGAAAAAATCAAACTCGGCGGCGGGAAAAAAGCAATTGAAAAACTTCATCAAAATGAAAAACTGCACTGCCGTGAGAGAATTGAATTGCTCATAGATAAGAACACGAAGTTTTTTGAAATTGGTCAGTTCACTGCTTACGGAATGTACGAAGAATACGGCGGCGCACCGTCATCCGGCACTATCTTCGGTATAGGAAAAATTCACAACCGCGACTGCGTTATAGTAGCAAACGATGCCACTGTAAAAGCGGGTGCCTGGTTTCCCGTTACAGTTAAGAAAAATCTGCGGGCTCAGGAAATTGCGATGGAGAACAGAATACCGATTATATACCTTGTTGATTCGGCAGGTGTATTTCTACCTCTTCAGGATGAAATTTTCCCTGACAAAGAGCACTTCGGAAGGATATTCAGAAACAACGCAATTATGAGTTCGATGGGCATACCGCAGATAGCGGCTATAATGGGTCCCTGCGTTGCCGGCGGTGCATATCTTCCTATAATGAGCGATGAAATTTTAATCATAAACAAAACAGGGAGTGTATTTTTAGCGGGTTCACATCTTGTCAAGGCAGCAATCGGCGAATCTATTGACAACGAATCGCTCGGCGGAGCTGACGTAACAGCGAATATATCGGGTATTACAGATGAAATAATGCCGGACGATAAAAGTAGTCTTAAAAAAATCCGTTCTCTCGTCTCGAAATTCGGAAATGCACCGAAAGCCGGTTTTAACAGAGAAAAACCTTCACTGCCTGATTTTGGTATTGAAGAAATTTACGGAGTAATTCCGAGAGATAATACGAAACAATACAATACGTACGAACTGCTTGCGAGAATACTTGACAACAGCGAATTTGACGAATATAAGCCGGGATACGGACAGACATTAATAACCGGATACGGAAGGATAGACGGATGGGCAGTCGGGATAGTAGCGAACCAGCGGAACATCGTAAAGAAAAAAACGCCAAAAGGCGGAACTGAAATGCAGTTCGGAGGAGTAATTTATTCAGACAGTGCGGACAAAGCGGCGAGATTCATTATGAACTGCAATCAGAGGAACATACCAATACTATTTCTTCAGGATGTTACGGGATTTATGGTCGGTTCACAGTCTGAATACAACGGAATTATAAAAGACGGAGCGAAACTAGTGAATGTTGTAGCGAATACAGTTGTTCCGAAAATTACCATTATAACGGGCAACAGTTACGGTGCGGGCAATTACGCAATGTGCGGAAAAGCATACGACCCGAAATTTATATTCGCCTATCCGAACGCACAGATAGCGGTGATGGGCGGAAGTCAGGCGAGCAATGTACTGCTGGATATCAAACTCGGACAGTTAAAAAAGCAGGGAAAAACGATTTCCGATAAGGAAAAGGAAATATTTCTGGAAGAATTGTCATCTAAATATAAAGCACAGATGAATGTATTGTATGCGGCGGCAAGGTTGTGGATAGACGGGATAATTGACCCTGCAAAGACACGGGAAGTGGTTTCGGACTGCATAGAATTCTGTAATAACAATCCTGAGAGGAGGGAGTTTAAGACTGGGGTAATACAGGTTTAATTATGAATTTTGAATTATGAATTTTGAATTATAGATTTTGAATTATGAATAAAGACACGGGAAGTGGTTTCGGACTGCATAGAATTCTGTAATAACAATCATGAGAGGAGGGAGTTTAAGACTGGGGTAATACAGGTTTAATTATGAATTTTGAATTATGAATTTTGAATTATAGATTTTGAATTATGAATTTTGAATTATTCCAATACTCCTAAAATTCTACGCAAACCGGCAAAGAAATTTTATAACTTTAAATTCCGAGAGTCCCCTCGTTTGCTAGTGCGAACTCGGGAGACTCTCCGGAACGGACAAGTAGTTTGGTTCAGGCTTGGCTTG
>CAYWMV010000378.1:0-2291 GCA_964459055.1 uncultured Ignavibacteriaceae bacterium
GCAAACATTACGAATTTGGCACGCAGATTTCGCAGATTAACGCAGATTTTATTAAATATAAAAACATTTTGGTTCCGGTTAAGCCGGGTTAGATATTAAATATTAATTCTACGATGGTTTCGCCGCTACGCGGCTGATTTTTCTGCCTGTAATTATCTACAAAGATTTGGCAACTACGTTGCCGTTTTATTAAAAAAGACTGCCTGACTTCAGACAGCCTTTTTTATTTACTCATCCATTCTCATCCCATGCACGCAGGTCATTGGATGAAGATTCTAAAACAATCTACTTACTACTTACTACTGTCTACTTACTACTAAAATCATTCTATTTCTACCAGCACATCCCCTTCAAGTATCGTATCTCCCGGCTTAACCTTAATTGTTTTGATTGTTCCTTCCCTGTCGGAAGTCAGATTGTTCTCCATTTTCATCGCTTCCCATGTTAATAATTTCTGTCCTGTATTTACTTTATCTCCGACGTTTACAAATACGCTTATAATCGTTCCCGGAAGCGGTGCTTTAATAACTCCCGCACCTTTCTTTTCAGAAGGACTTGAAGTTTTTGCGGTTGCTTTATGTGTTTCGGTAGAAGGTTCGGATTTTGTTCTTACAATCTGAGGTGTTTTTATGGGTTCAAGGCTTTTATCAACTTCAACTTCGTAATGATTTCCGTTGACTTCGAGTTTTACTTTATTACCTTCAAAACTCGATACGTTTACTTCGTATGTATTTTCGTTTATTTTAAATTTAAAATTTTTCATTGTGAATAATTTTCTTAATTAATAAGACCTGTGAAGTTTCGGCGATACTCTCAAGCCGTATATCTTGGAACTCCAGGGTGAGTAAGGTTTTTGAATTCTGTTAATCGTGAGTACGTAATTTTCGCTGTCGTGAACTTCCTGTGTAAAAAGGTGTATTGCTGCTGAAATAGCAACGGCAATTTCGTCTTCCGCACCCGCTTTCAAAGGAACTTTTACATCAGGAGTTTTTTCATCTTCTTCTTCACCCAGATTCCCGAATATTCTGTTTAATAAACTCATTTTATTTATTTTTAAAGTGGTAAATTAGAATGTTTTTTAGGAGGATTAATATCTTTTTTAGTAGCAAGCATCTGCATAGCCCTGATTATTCTGAATCTCGTATTTCTCGGTTCAATAACGTCATCAATATATCCGTATTTTGCCGCTTCGTATGGTGTAGCAAATTTTTCCCTGTAATCCTGTTCCTTCTGCGCTATGAATGCTATCTTATCTTTTTCATCCTGAATTTCCGAAATATCTTTGTAATACAGAACTTCTATGGCGCCTTTCGGACCCATAACAGAAATTTCCGCACTTGGCCAGGCATAGTTTATATCACCTCTCAGATGTTTCGAGCCCATAACATCATAAGCACCGCCGTATGCTTTTCTCAATATAATTGTAATTTTCGGAACCGTTGCTTCAGCATAAGCATAAAGCAGTTTGGCGCCGTGAACAATTATACCGCCGTATTCCTGAACCGTACCCGGCAGATAACCCGGAACGTCAACCAAAGTCAGTATAGGAATATTAAAGCAGTCGCAGAATCTTACGAACCTTGCTGCTTTCCTGGATGCATTTATGTCGAGTACACCTGCAAGATAATTCGGCTGATTTGCAACTATTCCAACCGGAGCACCGTTCATTTTTGCAAAACCGATAACGATATTCTGTGCATAGTTTTCCTGAATTTCGAGAAACTCGTGGTTGTCAACTATCGTTTCTATAACATCGAGTACATCATAAGGTTTATTGGGATTATCGGGGACAATATCATTAAGACCATCTTCTACTCTGTCAACGGGGTCACTGCTGGGATATAAAGGCGGCTCTTCAAGATTGTTCTGCGGCATATAACTGAGTAATTTTCTTATTACAAGAATTCCTTCTTCTTCATCATCCGCAACATAATGAGTAACGCCTGATTTTGAACTGTGTATATAGGCACCGCCGAGTTCTTCGTCAGTAACCACTTCTCCCGTAACTGTTTTCACTACTTTAGGACCAGTAATAAACATATAGCCCGAACCTTTTGACATCACTATGAAATCCGTCAATGCAGGTGAATATACCGCACCTCCCGCGCAGGGACCGAATACCGCCGAAATCTGGGGAACAACACCCGATGCGAGAACATTTCTTTTGAAAATTTCGGCATAACCTCCGAGCGACTTAACACCTTCCTGTATTCTCGCACCGCCGCTGTCATTTATTCCGATAATCGGTGCTCCTACCTGCATTGCCTTATCCATTACTTTGCAGATTTTCT
>CAYWMV010000379.1:0-2281 GCA_964459055.1 uncultured Ignavibacteriaceae bacterium
CGTTTAATTCAAAAAGTGTGAATCCGTATTTCTGGTTAGGCGGTGGTGTTATGAGGTATATTGTTAAACAAGGTGAATATTCTCATAATGATATAGAACCGGGAATTATCGGAGTTAGAACATCTGAAATCAAAAAACAGAGCGGCTGGGCACCAAACGGAACTATAGGTACAGGTTTGGAAGTAAAACTTGCAGACGGAATTTTGTTTGATGTAAATGCTGGATTTAATTATTATTTTGATGATTTAGTAAATAATGTTGCATGGGGTGATTTAAATGATGCGCAATTGAATTTGGGCATAGGATTCACTTTTGGTGGAATTCCTGATGGTGACGATGATAAAGACGGTCTGTTAACTTCTTATGAAGAACAAATCGGAACTGACCCAAATAATCCTGATACAGATGGTGATGGTTTAAAAGACGGTCAGGAAGTAAAAACTTATAAAACTGACCCATTAAACAAAGATTCCGATAATGACGGTCTCAATGATTATGATGAAGTAATGAAACATACTACCAATCCGATGAATCCTGATACTGACGGCGACGGACTCAAAGACGGTGAGGAAGTAAACACGTACAAAACAAATCCGAAAATGGTTGATACAGACGGTGACGGATTAACAGACGGTGATGAAGTATTAAAATATAAAACAGATCCACTGTTAGTTGATACTGATGGTGATGGCTTAACCGACGGTGACGAAGTAACAATTTACACAACCAATCCAACAAGAGCAGATTCCGATAATGACGGATTAAATGACGGTGACGAAGTCAATAAATACCGTACGAATCCCTTGAAACCTGATACAGACGGCGGTACAATTAATGACGGAGTCGAGGTTGGAAGAGGTACAGACCCGCTCAATCCGGAAGATGACGTTGTTAAGGAAAAACAACTGGAAGTCGGTGAAAAAGTTGTTCTTGAAGGAATTAACTTTGAGACCAACAGTACTGTTATCACCCCCGATTCAGAGGACATCCTGCAGACTTCATTGAAATATATTCAGCAGCATCCGAATGAGTCATACGAAATTAGCGGTCACACGGATTCAAGAGGCTCGAGGAAACATAATATGAATTTATCACAAGGCAGAGCAGAATCAGTGAAACAATGGTTAGTTGACAAGGGTGTTGATCCGAGCAGATTAACAACTGTCGGATACGGACCGGATGATCCGGTAGCACCGAATGATACACCTGAAAATATGTACAAGAACAGAAGAATTGAATTCAAGAGAACCAAGTAATTGATAATATAGTTTTATTTAAATAAAGGGTTGAGTGTTAAACTCAACCCTTTTATTTTTTACAAAAAGGTTTTGATTTAATTGTTAAAGTTTGTGTGTTTTATTTTTGATTATGAATGTGTGATTAGAAGTCCTTTTTAACTCTTTTTTTCAGAGTGAGAGGGCATTCCTAAAATTGATTTAAAAATATTGTATTGCTAAATAATTTAATACTATTAAACTTTGGTTTCCCTTAATCTATAATAATTTGGTTAGTTGGAAATTGGCTTATAGAAAATTTTAAATTATTTTTTCAGGCGCTTCTTCATTTTTTCATATTCGTCCGAATCGTTAAAGTATTCGATTTCATCTTCAATGTATTTGCAGACTCTGTCAGATTTAAAATCAAACCACTTTTCTCTTAGGTCAGGATAATCATCAATTTCGTATTTGAAATTTCTGAAAGGTTTTGCACGGTCTAATATTTTTAACAGCCGATCTTTAATTGCTTCATCTTCAACAGAATATGCAAAATCTTCCATTATCTGGAATGATTGACTCGTTGGCATATTTTCAAATGTAATGCAGTATTTTAACTGTGATTTTACTTTCTTAATTTCATCTTTCCATAATTCTTCATCGTCATAACAACCACGGTCAAAATCCGGTAATGAAAATATCTCATTTGTCTTAACATTGTAATAGCAAATGAAACCTGAATCAACTTCATCTGCAATTTGTTTTATTTGTTCTTTTGTGAGTTTAACCATTTTAAGATTGCAATTATTTAAAATCAAAATCTAAACAAATATTTTAAACTTTGCAAGTGAAAGAATACGAGATCAGCAGTGGTATAAAAAAATGCTACCCTGAATAACAAGATAGCATTCTTTTGCGCTCCCAACGAGATTCGAACTCGTGTTTTCACTGTGAAAGAGTGGTGTCCTAACCCCTAGACGATGGGAGCTAAGTATATTTTTATTAAGCATTAAAGATAAAAAAAATCAAAACTAAATTCAATGATAGGATTTTTACACATTTATAAA
>CAYWMV010000380.1:0-2276 GCA_964459055.1 uncultured Ignavibacteriaceae bacterium
TGTTGCGAGATTCTTTTCCTTTTCTCCGCTTGCGCCACCATCATCACCGACGCCATTGCGTGGACTTCAATCATCGCCATTGGGAACGCCTGTGCCCCTCCCCCAATGGACGGCGACCCCCATACCTGTTGCCACTGCTATACCCACAGTTCCTCCCCCACCTGGTTACCCAACAGGCGTGCCGTGGCCGCCACAGGTAACCCCAGAGCCGCCACAACCAACACCACTGCGCCCGCCAAGTCTAGCGCCTCTTGGCTTCCCGCCAGATGATGTAGAATCGCTGTACTACGTAGCCGACAATGTCGGTTATCCTGAACTCCACGCGGTCGGCATGGATGCACAGGGGAGAAAGCAATCCGAATTCGTGGTTATCAATGGGACTCTTGGGAGGACGAGGTTGACGGGCCTACACTTGTCTCCGAGCGGCAGCTACTTGGCTTTAGAATTCCTCGGTGACGGGTACGGCGAGGTTAACATTATGGAACGGTCGTCCGGACAAACTTGGTGCCCACTCAGGGAGCCAGCAAGTTGTTGGGGAGGCTTTCGAGGGTGGATGCCAGATAACCAGTTTCTGTTTCAGTCGTTCGATGTCCCACCTGAAGGAGTGGTTCCAATGGGTGTCATAATACTAGACCTGACAACAGGCCAGTACCGCCCGTTGGATTTGCCCATTGAGCCTGAGTGGGGCTACTCGCTCGCTCATGGTGTATCACCCAGTCCGGATGGGGCCAGGCTTGTTTATTCTGTCGTTGTGGTAGAAGACGGAGAGGAAATTACCGAAGTCTGGACAATGCAAATGGATGGACAGGACAAACGACTGATACACAGCGTCAGGGGTGGAGTCAGTTGTCTCTCGTGGTCACCCAATGGAAGTCAGATACTCTATGTATATCAAAGTATATCTGGTCAGTTCTTTCCCGGCGAGCTGCATCTCCTGAATATTGATGATAGCAGTGACAGACTACTTGCTACTGACCTGCCTATGCCGGGTGAATCGCGGTATTGCCCTGTCTGGTCCCCCGATGATCGCTATATTGCCTTTGTGCAGCTAGATAGTCATCCCACATTTCATCCTACTCTTGCGTTGGTGCCAGGCAATGCTTATTTCGTGGACACAGTCACAGGACGGGTTGTCAAACTATCATCGTTCGAAAACCGAGATGTCACATATCCCATCTGGTCACCGGATGGTAGATTTGTGGCCTTTGTGTCTATCACCATTCCCTCAGGCGAGCAAATTCTACCCGGAGAACTGTGGGTGGTTAGCACCGATGGTGGCCAGCGATATACCCTTTCAGGAACTGTCAGATGGGGTAATGCTCTGACCTGGTTACCGCCTGTCTCTTCTGAGGAATGAGCTGAGACATGAAACGGAAAGTACTCCTCGAAGCTGCTATGGCTTGCATTCTGACAGCAGTCATGCTTGGACTTGCTATTCTGCCTGTTCAGCCAGTTCAGGCAAACGGGGGCGTTGTGCTACGCCCCCCGTTTGACGGAACATATCGGGTCACATCATATTTTGACCATGAAAATCCCAACTATGGTGACAACAACTACATTTGGATTTACAACGGAGAGCGCAGACCTGCAAACAGCCAGAATGACAATCCTCCTTGCACAGGCAATCCCTATCCGTATGATGGGCACGATGGTTGGGATTGGTCTATGGTGACTGGAATAGATGTCTTGGCTGCCGCAGCGGGACAAGTTGTTATATCACAAAACGACTATGGAGGCTATGGACACACAATCATCATCGCCCATGACAATGGTTACTACACGATGTACTCGCATCTGAGTCAACGCTTGGTGATATCGGGAGCACTAGTAACGGCGGGGCAGCATATCGCCGAAAGTGGAAGCAGCGGCACGACCGCCGCACACTTACATTTCGGTGTGCGTCAAGGGGGTTATGCCAACACTAACTATGCGGTTGATCCTTTCGGTTGGCGCGGAACTGAACGAGATCCACTGTTCAACCATAATGGCAAGGTATCCACTTGTCTCTGGCGTAGCCGTGATGAGGATTCCATCTCGTGCGCGGATACCATCGTGGAAGATGCCGGGGCCGGGGCCGTTGCTTACTTTGGGGACAACTGGCAGGTGAGCAATCGCGGTAACGGCTATCACACATTCTACCGTTCCAACACTGCCACCCAATCCGATTATCATACCTGGTCAACTTCAGCTTTGCCTAGCCCGCTTAGGTCAGGCCCATGCACAGTGTCTGTGTTCGTGCCTGAAGACCCGGATGGTTCTGGCGGACTGTCGCTTAG
>CAYWMV010000381.1:0-2267 GCA_964459055.1 uncultured Ignavibacteriaceae bacterium
ACTTCATTCGTACGAATTTTTGATGTGTTGCTTATCAGTTTCTCATTGTTCAAAACAGCAAACGTATCTTTAACGATTCTGTAACCGCCGTAAATGAATATGGCTGTTCCAGCAAATATCACGGGTATTCCTATAAGATTGTGAAAGAATTCGTCCTTTTTGCCTTCCTCCCGGAGCGGAATTAGGGTTTCCGTTACTGCGGAATATACCAACGCTCCGAAAAATATTACCGCTATGGCGTATATTATATATTTCCCGATGTTTGAATTTTTCTCCATAATTTTTATTTCAGGTAAATCATTTTTTTTGTTTCCGAAAATTTTTCCGTTTCCATTCTATAATAGTAAATACCGGTCGGAAGTTCCTTACCACTGAAGACATCGAAACGGACTTCATAGGTGCCGGGCTTTATCTCTTCATTAACAAGCGTTGCTACTTTCCTGCCTGATATGTCGAATACTTTAATTGAAACTTTCACTCCTGTAAATCCTCCTGTCCCGGGGACAGAAAATTTAATAACTGTAATTGAGTTGAAGGGATTAGGATAGTTCTGTCCGAGATAATAACTTTCCGCGTGTGTATTTTGATTTTTAATAAATGTCGAACCACCGTTTGTAGTTTTAAGAATAAGTCCGTTATATCCTGTAATCCAGCCTGTGTTTTCATTAGCAAAAAATATATCAAAGTAAGGGTCGCCCTCTCCCTGAGCGAGAGTATGCCAGTTCGCTCCTGCATTCGTTGTTCTTATTAATTTGTATGTTGCGACTTCCCACCAGTTCCCGACGGCAAAGCCGGTAAATTGATTTACAAAATATACAGATTCATAGCCGATAACCGTTCCGAGTTTCTGAGAAGTCCAGTTCAACCCGCCGTTTGTGGTTTTGATTACGACTTCGCTGTCGCATACACCGTAACCGTTATAATAATCTGTAAAGAAAAGCGATGCAATCCGCTGATTCGTTCCTGACGGCATCAGAATCCAGGATAGTCCGCAGTCAGTCGTTCGTCTCAGCATCCCGAGGTCGCCAGCAATGAAACCTGTATCCCTGTTCAGAAATGAAATAGTCCAAACTGAGACTCCTGTTACATACATATCATACCAGTTTAATCCTCCGTTTGTAGTTTTGTAAAATTTTCCGTCGTACCCTCCGGCAAACCCCGTATCAGGATTTACGAAATGTATTGCAAAATAAAATTCAAATCCGTTCTGATGCTGTATTGTCCAGTTAAGGCCTGCATTTGTAGTTTTCAGAATTTTGCTCGTGCCAATTCCGTTCATAAAACCGCCGCAGAGATAACCTGTCAGATAATTTATAAAATGAATACCCGTGAAATAATCATTGGGAGTAGTACCTGTATTTAAATTTATCCAGTTGACTCCGCCGTTTGTTGTTTTTAAAACGTGTGAACTGTCGCCGATAACGTAACCGGTATCTTCATCTAACATACGGACTTTTGACAGGAATGAATTTGTTCCCGAATACTGATGAAACCACTGAGAAAGAATAATTCCGGGCAGGAATAAAAACAGAATGCACAACCTTCCTTTTCTGAACATATCAATTATTTTTGAAAAATTAATTATAAGAATATAATTGTTCAATGATAAACAGATAAGCAAAGTAATCAAATCATATAAAGTTATTCAATAGGAAAAAGGAATATCTCACTTAACTCTATTTGAAAGATTTAAGACCGAATTTTACATACGAAATATTTTTTAAAAAAATATTTTTAAATGTGAAACTTTTTTAGCACTATATTGTTATGACAAACAAGTGTTAGAAAAATTTTTAATTAATATGAAACATATATAATAAATTTTCTTTTAAAAAACATTTACTAACTTAACAGAAAGAAGCAATGAAAAAGAAAATTACATTCCTGATGGCGATTATAGCAGTTGCCCTCAATGCATTTGCCGGCGACCCTTACGGCACCTCAAATGCTCCCGGACAGGAAGTCCATCCTATATCAGTTGATTTATCAACACTTCCTCCTCCGGTTTATTCTCCTTTATTTGGTGAAACCCATCAAAGAGGACCTTTACCTGAAGATGCAATCAGGGACTACATAGCCCCGATGCTGACACCTCAAGTTGATAAACCGACAGAGGGCGCATCATTATTCACCAAAGGCTGGGCAGGACCAAATCAAAACGGATGGCAACCGGCTGACGCCGACATAGCGGTAGGACCGCTTCACGTCGTTGTTGTTACGAATGAACAGTTTCATGTATACGCGAGGGATAACAGTCTGAGTTTACT
>CAYWMV010000382.1:0-2260 GCA_964459055.1 uncultured Ignavibacteriaceae bacterium
CTCAACACCACCTGTGTCCCCCTTTGGAGGGGGTAGGGGGAGGAATTTATAATTTCAAATTTAACATTTGTTATTGAGTTGAACGGGTTGGGGTAATTCTGATATAGTTCAAATTTGTCAGGATATATTTGATTATTATTACCTATAAAGACACTTCCGCCATTGCATGTTTTATGAATGTAATTGGAATTTACACAAAAACCTGTATCCTGATTTAAGAAAAATATAGAATGAATATTTAATAAATTTGAAATTAATTGCTGATTTGACCAGGTTAATCCTCCATCAGTTGATTTTAATATTATTTTTAAATCTCCGCCACAGTAAATTATTTTGTCATTTATTACATACAATGAATACAAAGGATTATTTGGTAGAATTGAATTATTAATCCAATCAACTCCATTATTTATTGTTTTAAAGATTGCACCATGCTGAACATTCCCTCCGACTGCATATCCGGTAGAATTATTTGCGAATTTTATTTCATTAATTACATATACACCTCCAAGCGTATCTGTAATAAATCTGTATTCCCAACTATTTCCGCCGTCAGTTGTTTTGTATATTCCACCATATGTATTACCAATAAATCCCGTATTAATATTATAAAAATACATACTACTAAAACCGGTATATGTCGTGTCGAGAGCAAACCAGTTTAAACCGCTATCCGTAGTTTTTGATATCATACCGTATCTTCCGGCTAAATATCCTGTTTGTTCATTTACAAATTGAATACAATTATAAGTTTGAGTTCCTATTGCAGGAGCAATGGAATAAACCCAATTTAAACCTCCGTTTGTAGTTTTATAAATAAAATTAGTATGTCCGCAAATAAATCCGGTGTTATTATCAATGAAATCTATATCATAAATATATGTATCGAAATATAAATTTAAAATTAATCTTTCCCAGTTTTCCCCGGTATTAGTAGTCTTACAAAAGAAACTATAGTAATTAAATAAAGATTCTCCTACTGCATATCCTGTATTTTTGTCTGAAAAAATTATTGAATAAAACAAAGCATCATTATTCGCGTATTTCTGAATCCACTGACTTTCTACTGCACAGTTAATCGATAAAACAAAGATTATTGACAAATATATTTTATATATTTTCATATTATTCTTTTTTGTTTTATTAAAATCATTTCAGTAAAATTAATTTCTTTGTCTCAGTGTATTTTTCCGTTTGCATACGATAAAAATATATTCCGCTCGGTAAATCATCTGCATTAAATCTCACATGATATGCTCCCGCCTGCTTATACTCATTCAAAAGTGTTCTCACCTCTCTTCCCAGTAAATCAAAAACCTTTATTTCCACCATTCCCGCATTTAGCATTTCAAATTTAACATTGGTATTTAAGTTGAAAGGGTTCGGGTAATTCTGGTATAATTTAAATTCTTCAGGTATTAATAAATTTGAATTATTTATTCCTATCGGTTGTACGTTTAGATTGCTGTCCACTCTTGCTGAAAATATATTCTCTAAACTTGAATTTATATGGTTTGAATTTCCGATAAAAATTATATCTCCGTTATCAATTAATTGCGAATGATAAAATATTGTGTAATCAATTCCAGCAAATTCCTTATGCTTAATTATATATCCCGTGGAATCGGTAATAATTGCATTTGCCAACAATGTATCTGTCGGGAAATTATATCTTCTATAACATATTAAATATTTGTTATTATTAATTACTTGCAAATCATTTACCCTGTAATTAAGATTATTGGGTTGTGGATAAAATTTCGAAAATATAACATTGCCGTTTTCATCGAGTCGGTTAAATCTGAATCCATAATTTACCGTGTTGGAATCATATGTATCTCCTGTTATTAATAATTCGTTGTTAATATTATTAACTGATGTCACGTTCCACATTGAATAATTATTTGAATCACATATTTTTTCCCAGATAATATTACCTGATGTATCAACTTTTGTAATAACGCCGTCGCTTTTATAAACTATATCTGATACCGAGCCGCCGGCAATATATTCTCCTTCATTTGTTTCAATTAACGATTTGTAAATTCTTGTTAAGTTTGCAGGAATGTGTTTCTGCCATATCATATTTCCGTTTGAATCAAGTTTCATTATGTATCCGTAATAAGCCGTACCATAAGATATTCTTCCGCAGGCAACGAATTTATTATCCGATGTCCTTATAATCCGATAGCAAATCGCACCCGGACTTTCAGTATAGTTTTTATACCAGACTGTTTCGCCGGATGAATTTATTCTTAAT
>CAYWMV010000383.1:0-2256 GCA_964459055.1 uncultured Ignavibacteriaceae bacterium
CTAAAAAATAATCCACAAAATAAAAAGCAATTTTTGTCAGCAAATTATCTCCAAACCGTTTCTCGTGCGGAATTACATTATCACATATGTATAATACTTTTGTTTTTTTGAATAATTTTGCAAAAAAAGAAATAACTGAATATTGGATTGCAAAAAAGGGTATCCAGTATTTATAAATTATCAGATTAGGCTTTTCTCTACGAATTCTTAAACCGGTAATAATCCAGTTGAAGGGATTAATAGAATCGATAGTTATAATATTTTTATCATCGGGAACCTTTAAGGCAGGCTCACCTGTTTCGAATTGTGTTTTTCCGGGAAACAGGAACTCAGGATATTGTCTTTTAAAAGAATATATTTTTATATCATGTTTTTTTGATAATTCGTTAAACAACAGTGCTATATATTGTGCTATTCCCCCTCTCATCGGAAATGCTGTTCCGACTAAAATAATTTTCATTATTTTATTAAATTTTCTATGTTAGAAAAAACTGTTTTGGGTATTAAATAATCCATACATTTGTATTTTTCATTGGTGCATATAGGGGAGTAATAACACTTACAGACTTTATTTGGTTCTATTATCACACCTTTATCATAAAGTTCAAATTCATTTTTATTAAAAATATTATTTAATAAGATCACTTTTTTTTGCAACCCGATAGCGATATGCAATGCCATTGTAACCTGAGTAACAATTACATCACATTTATTTACAAGATTAATAAATGTTTTTAAATTGTAACAACCAAAATATTTAGCTTGAGTGTGTTGTTTATAAAATTTGTTTTTATTATCCTCTTGCTCCCCGCCAAGAAGAATTACCTCATAATTATTGGCAGTCAAGATATTTATTAATTCTATCCAATATTCATCTTTCCATAAACGAGATGTCCACCTGCTACCACAACCTGTATTAAGTCCTACAACAGTATTATTTTTATTAATATCCCAATCAATACTAAAGGTATCATCTATGTTGAGAATATATTTTTCTTTGTTGAATTTAAATCCACAGACCTCGAATATTTCACTTAAATAACTTTTTGTATTTCTCTTTGAAGCATCATCAAAAAGTCCGGTTAGATATTTTGATGAAGAACCATTTGTGAGTGGATAACATAAGCCGTTTTTGATAGTATAACCTAATTTTTCTTTTGCAGATATTGAATTTGTTAATGATATAGCTTCATTGTCTTTATCTAAGTTTATTAATAAATCAAAATCAATTTCTTTTAAATAAAGAACATTTTGTAAAGAAAATTCACATATTTTATCTGCTATAACGTTATCATGATCTTTATTATACTGTGGAATTAAGTCGGGATAATAAGTCAACCAGTAAATAAAGGAATCAGGATATAATTTTTTAAGAGGGTATAATAAAGGGGTTGTTCTGATAACATCGCCAGCAGCTCCTAACTTAATTATCAAAATTTTTTCTTTTGTTTGCTTATAGAAGTTACAATTATTACAATAAACTCCGTGAAGCTTTGAAGGTAAACAAGGAATATCACCTTTAAAAAATCTACAATCAGTTTTTAGATCTTTTATTTTTATCATAGAAAAGTATTTATCTAAAATATAAAACTTATAATATTTATTTGTAATTCAATTTAAAAAAAAGTCTGATTTTTACAAATCAGACTTTTTTATTAAAAATATTTAAATTATCTGGTATAAATCAATATTTATTTAATAAGAACTAATCTAATTAAATTCGAAAAATATTCGCTGCTAAGTCTTAAAAAATACATACCCGAACATAAATCTTTTCCGGAAAATGTAAAACTATATTTACCGGGGCTCATCCGGTGATTAAGTAAATTTGCCACAACTCTGCCGGAGATGTCATAAACAGTTATTTTTACATTTGATGACTGTGCAACGTCGAAATTAATTTTAGTATCCGGATTAAACGGATTCGGATAATTGGGATACAGCATAAATTTATCCGGAATTTCAGAACTAATAAGATTGAAACTTGATGTCATCGGAATAAAATACCATACACCTGAATAGGGTCCCCATCCGAAAGAATTTCTTGCGCATACTCTCCAGTAATATGTTATATTCATACTTAATTTGCCCGCAGGTACAGTGTATTGATTTGTCATGCGTGTAGATGAATCTGTTATAAAGGCAAAATCAGGGACTGTGGAAATCTGAACACGGTAATTTAAAATACCCGACATATTACTCCATGTTAAAGTCGGAGTTTGAGTCGTCCCGAGGGTTCCGTGTGGAGGTGAAATT
>CAYWMV010000384.1:0-2241 GCA_964459055.1 uncultured Ignavibacteriaceae bacterium
TAGGACCGTTATAGTTACGGCCGCCGTTTACTGGGGCTTCGATTCAAAGCTTCGCCCGAAAGCTAACCTCTCCTCTTAACCTTCCAGCACCGGGCAGGTGTCAGTCCATATACTTCGTCTTACGACTTTGCATAGACATGTGTTTTTGATAAACAGTCGCTTGGCCCATTTCTCTGCGGCCCGCCTAGGCGGGCACCCCTTATCCCGAAGTTACGGGGTCAATTTGCCGAGTTCCTTGACCACGGCTCACTCGAGCACCTTAGGATACTCTCCTCATCTACCTGTGTCGGTTTACGGTACGGTCACCTTATTATACACTTGAACTTTTCTTGGCAGCATGATTAGGGAAAGTTTGTGGGCTTACGCCCTCCCGTTCCGGTTTCACCCTTGCGGACTACGCCGTTAGACCGTCTATTCCATCAGACGGCTCTCCTTTCACTTCTGCGTCCTTCAAGATTAAATTTCGGTGGTACAGGAATATTCAACCTGTTTCCCATTACCTACGCCTTTCGGCCTCGGCTTAGGGACCGACTAACCCTGAGTTGATTAACATTGCTCAGGAAACCTTGGATTTTCGGTGTGCCGATTTTTCATCGGCATTATCGTTACTCATGCCAACATTTTCTTTTCTATTCACTCCAGCAACAGTCGCCTGTCACCTTCAGTCGCAAATAGAATGCTCCCCTACCACTCCGGTAGGAATCCGTAATTTCGGTGGTTCGTTTAAGTCCCGTGTATTATCGGCGCTAAGTCGCTTGACTAGTGAGCTATTACGCACTCTTTAAATGAATGGCTGCTTCTAAGCCAACATCCTAGTTGTCTAAGCAACTTAACATCCTTAGTCTGTTAACGAACACTTGGGGACCTTAATTGACGGTCTGGGTTATTCCCCTCTCGGCAATGAAGCTTATCCCCCACTGCCTGACTCCCGGGAAACATATGATCGGAATTCGGAGTTTATCTGGGTTTGGTACCGTTGTGACAGCCCTAGCCCAATTAGTGCTCTACCTCCGACATATTATTACCCGAGGCTAGCCCTAAAGCTATTTCGGGGAGTACGAGCTATCTCCGAGTTTGATTGGTCTTTCGCTCCTACCCTCAACTCATCCAAGCGGTTTTCAACCCACACTGGTTCGGACCTCCATACCGTATTACCGGTACTTCATCCTGGTCAAGGGTAGATCACTCGGTTTCGCGTCTACCGCGTGTTACCATAAGTCGCCCATTTCGGACTCGCTTTCGCTATGGTTGCGGCTCTTAAAGCCTTAGCCGGCAACACACGAGTAACTCGTTGGCTCATTAAACAAAAGGCACGCAGTCATCCTTTCCGGGACCGAAGTCCCATGAGGACTACTACCGTTTGTAAGCATATGGTTTCAGGTACTATTTCATTCTCCGGCTAGGAGTACTTTTCACCTTTCCCTCACGGTACTTGTTCACTATCGGTCACTAACTAGTATTTAGCCTTATCAGATGGTTCTGACAGATTCCCGCAAAATCTCACGTGTTCCGCGGTACTTGGGATACTATAAAGAGTTCCGGTCTTTTCACTTACAGGACTTTCACCTTCTGTGGTTAATCTTTCCAAATTATTCGGTTAAGACCAAAATTTTTAACTCTTCGACTTAGTGCTTATCAGTCAAATAGTCCCTCAACACCGGTAACGCAACGCAAGCACGCTTGACACGCTACACGGTTTAGGCTTTTTCCCGTTCGCTCGTCGCTACTGAGGAAATCATATTTATTTTCTATTCCTTCAGGTACTTAGATATTTCAGTTCCCTGAGTTACCTTACTGCACCTATGAATTCAGTACAGTATGCCTGACCGTTCCGTCAGGCGGGTTGTCCCATTCGGAAATCCCCGGGTCTAAGATTGTTACCATCTTACCGGGGCTTATCGCAGGTAGCCACGTCCTTCATCGGCTGTTAGTGCCAAGGCATCCGCCATACGCTCTTAGTAACTTCACCAAAAAATCTTTTATTGCCACAAATAGCATATAAAGTGCATCAAATCTGAAATTATTAAACTTGGACTAAAGATCGTTATAGATCTTAAATATTTTCAAAGAACAATTATTGTGGAGTTAAGCGGAATCGAACCGCTAACCTTCTGAATGCAAATCAGATGCTCTACCAATTGAGCTATAACCCCGCACTGAATAAGAGTGGGCCTAAGTGGAGTTGAACCACTGACCTCACGCTTATCAGGCGTGCGCTCTAACCAACTGAGCTATAGGCCC
>CAYWMV010000385.1:0-2240 GCA_964459055.1 uncultured Ignavibacteriaceae bacterium
TTGTAATTGAATTGAAGGGGTTAGGATAGTTCTGCTCCAATGAATATGAATCCGGGACTTCCGACTTTATTATATTTAAACCGGATATGAAATTTCCTCCGCCGTTTGTTGTTCTGATTATAACTGAATTCTCACCGAAAATTAAACCGGTATTTGCATTAAAAAATTTAATTCTTTCAAGTCGTACATTTGTAGGACAATATACATTATACCAGTTCAATCCTCCGTTTATAGATTTATAAATTTTCTCGTATCCCGATGCATATATAATTGTGTCCTGAACAACCTCGATTCCCGCTAAAAACGGGAATGAAGGTCCGGCAAATGTTTGCCACCAGTTAATCCCTCCGTTTGTTGTTTTATATATACCGTTGCTTGCGTAAAATCCGGTGTTTGAATTAATAAATATAATATCATATTTAGTTGTATTATCCGAAAACAAAACTGTCCAGGATAATCCCTTATCAGTTGTTCTGAAAATTGTACGGCTGTTTGACCCTGTAGCAGACGTAATATATCCCGTAGCGGAATTCAGTACGAATGCACCGTAACTGTTTGTTGCGAGAGGCAGAATTGTCTCGCTCCAGTTCAATCCCGAATTTGTTGTTCTTAATACTTTATTATTTCCTGTTGTTGCAAATCCGGTACTGCTGTCGAAGAATCTTATCTTACCTGTATTATTATCTATCGTATCCATTAACGTCCAGTTAATTCCGGAATTAGTAGTTTTAAACAGCATATTTTGGGTTGAAATAAATCCCAGACAATACCCTGTCTGCATATTAATAAAATCTATTCCCGTAAATGCGTAACTATTAAGATTTCCGTTCTCCGCCAGATTAATCCAGTTTAATCCGCCGTTTGTTGTTTTTAATAAATTAGCATTTCCTCCTACTACAAATCCGGTATTGTTATCTATAAAATCATAATCCTTCAGCCAGCCGCCTTCTGTCTTCCGGGCTATCGAAGTCCAGTTTGTTCCGGCATTCGTCGTAACGAATATTTCGCGGGTATCCCCCATTATATATCCGGTATTCGAATTTAAAAATTTAATACTATTGCATTCATAAACAGGCGATACTTTATCAATCCAGTTATATCCTCCGTTTGTTGTGACTTTAAAAATATAATTCTTTATCACGGCATAATGAATGTCTTCACTTACAGTAAGTAATTTCGAAATGTTATTTATATTTCCGTTTGGAACAGTAAACCAGTTTTCACCGCTGTTTGTAGATTTCATTATAATATTTGTATTGTATCCGAATCCTGTGGTCTGATTTATGAATTCTGTTATAAAAGGGGGACACGGTTGTATGAGAGTCCAGTTTAGTCCGGCGTTCGTCGTTCTGTACAATATATCCGGTACATTATTATCCGGTAAAAAATGCGATGCATGAAATCCCGTGTTTTCATTAATAAAATATATATCATCTATTGTGTACAAATTTGTATTGTCAAAGACCGCTGCCCAGTTTATTCCTCCGTTCGTTGTCTTAAATATTTTAGTGTACGAATTAGCATACCCGATATTTTCCCCGATAAAATCCATTTTAAGAAAAGAATGACCGGGATTATTGTAAAATAACATCCAGTTAAGTCCTGCATTTGTAGATTTGTAAATACCACCGGAAAAAATACAAAGATAAAAAGTGTTGTTATCAATCATTTCTATATGAGAAATTTTTTCCGTAACATTATTTATAGTATTCGTAACATTCCAGTTTAATCCCATATTCGACGTGCTTATTACAGTTCCGAAATCACCGGCACCAAACAGTTTGTTATTACCTGTTAAATATAGATTATACAAATGATTTCCCTGAGGCAAAGGATTCTGCCAGGTCCACTGGCATACACAATTTTCAGTGTTAAATGTTAGATTTAAAATGATAAACAATAAAACCGCAAAGGCGCTGCGGGCGCGAAGCAACCCGGAAGTTTGTTTTAACACTAAGAGAACTAAAAATCTCACGAAAATCACTAAGTGTTTATTTTTCATTTCAGTAAAATTAATTTTTTAGTTGATGTGAAATTTTCTGTTTGCATTCTGAAAAAATAAATACCGACTGATAAAACCGCAAAGACGCTGCGGGCGCGAAGCAAACAGGAAGTTTGTTTTAACACTAAGAGAACTAAATTTTTCACGAAAATCACTAAGTGTATATTTTTCATTTTAGAAGGATTAATTTTTTAGTTGATGTGAAATTTTCTGTTTGCATTCTGTAGAAATAAATTCC
>CAYWMV010000386.1:0-2238 GCA_964459055.1 uncultured Ignavibacteriaceae bacterium
AATGTGCTGTTTTTCTCTTAATGTTTTTGCTTTTTCAAATACGGAACCTTTGCTTAATATATTTAGAACTTTCTCAAATTCCTTATCGCTGAATTTTATTTTGTTGTGTTTCTCTATCTGATTTTTAAGATTGGCAATTAGTTCCTTTTCATCTTTAATAAGTACAAGTTCATATCCCAACTTCTTCAGTTGCTCGACTAATTGCTCTTCTAATATTTGTTCTGATTGCTTCCCCATTTTTACATGAAAACTGATTTATAATGATTTTCAATTTCATAAATTTCATCATCCGTCAATTCTGAAAATTCTTTTTCCTTTGCCCTTTTGGATAGCTTACCATTGTTTTGTCCTAAAAATCGAATTATTAATGCAACAAATTTATCCGGCATTTGAAAATTGTCATCCAGCCAGATTTTCATTTTGTCATAATTTTCAATATACCTTATCTCATCCGGTAATATATTTTTTATTGTATATTCCACACATTCAAATAAAAATTCAGATTGAATTGTTGCATCAAAGTATCTGTAATAATCAATAGTTTCGTTCAGAACATTTATATTGTTTTCCGGTGTCTTTTCCCATTCAATAAAGTCGAGAAGAGGCTGCGAATAACTCTCTAATATTTTTCGGTAATCTTCTATACGTTCCAATATCGCTGCCGAAACCGGAAAGATAATTCCTTTAGGTGTAAATCTCATACTTGCAAGTAAATGATGGATTATATATCTGTGTATTCTTCCGTTTCCGTCAACAAACGGATGAATGAAAACAAAACCGAATGCAATAATTGCGGAAGTAAGTATCGGATGAAATTTATCTTCTTCCATTTTCTTTGCTGTATTTATTAGTCCTGACATTAATTTTTCTACATCCTGCGAACGTGCGGAAATATGCTCAGGTATTGGCTCGCCCGATGTGCGGTCGTGTTCACCTATAAATCCTCCCTCCGTTCTGTATCCCATTTTAAGGAATCTGCTGTTTTCAATTACGATTTGTTGCAGCCGCAAAAGTTCTTCCTTGCTTAATGGTTTGTTTCCTGCCTGTCCTATAGCTTTTCCCCATCTGACGGCTCTGTTATGAACAGGTTTTTCGCTCTCAATGGTAAACGATGCTTTTGAATCTTTTAGCAATAGAAATGCAGAGGTGCGTAATAGTATATCATTGTGTATATTACTAATCAGTTCATTAGTTTTTTCCTGAAGATTCTCTGAAATATATTGTTCCAGTTTCGGTGTTTTGTATATCAGCGGACAAAAATCTACCGTTCCGGGTAAATTATTTTTTATTCGATGTCTGCTTGAATTAATACTTTTTGACGTTCCATATTGTATTTTTTCATCTATTATTGTAAAATAATTTCCTGATTTTGTGTCAGGTATGGATAACTGTCTCTGCATCAGCCATTCATATAAGAACCAAATCTTTCGGCTGTATTGACTAATCGGTTCGTTTTTAATCCACGCTTCAATAGTTTCGGGCTCTAATTTCTCAAACAATTTCTTAAAAAATAACAAATCGATACCTTCATATTTAATGGCAAAGACTAAATGATTGTATAATTCGTCTTTTGGTGTGTAACTTACCGGAAATACTCTCCATCCCACTGTCGCATATTTTCGTTTCTGTGCCAAACTTATCAATGTTAATGTCTTTGGTATCGGCATAGTTAAATTATAAGCCTCAATTATCGCACCATATCCTACCAGCAATGCCTCTTCCGGTGCTGTTCGCCCTTGAATAAAAGAGATTTTTTTTGATATTAATTTTTTTTCCATCTTTATGAATAATCAGTTAATTACATATTGCAGATTTTCTTTTGTTTCTAATTTTGTTATATTCTCAATATAATAATTTTATATTTGCTAAAAAATGCTTATTAAATAATTATTTTGTAAAAAACCACTTATATAGCAGGTATGATGTAAATAAACGCTTATTATTGTCGAAAACGCTTCAAATTGATGCTGTCGAAAAAAACGCGTATTGCTGGTAAAAAACACTTACAAAATGGGTATGATGTAAAAAAACACTTATAATTGGTAAAAAATGCTTACAAAACGGTTATAACGGTAAAAAACGCTTATTGTTGGTAAAAAGTTTTTAATATAGGATTATTAACAAAACATTTTTTGTAAAAGTCCTTTTTTCCACATTTCCACCTTTTCAATCTGCGTTTGAGTATTTTTGATTTTTTTATCTATGGCAGAAAGGAAATTGGCAATTTTGGTTTGTTCC
>CAYWMV010000387.1:0-2223 GCA_964459055.1 uncultured Ignavibacteriaceae bacterium
AGTTAACTGGTTTCAACAATATAATCCTGCTGTCGGCAAGAAGTTAAACAGAATTTTTCCGGTAGATTCTAATATTATTTATTGTGTTGGAATTTTTGAGACTATATTAAAAACTACAAACGGCGGTAATAACTGGATAATAATACGAAACGGCCCGAGTATAACAGGTTACAATTTTTTTGAATCATTGTTCTTTCTGAATGATAAAACAGGCTGGATGGCTGGAAACCTTCCCTATATGTTAAAAACAACAAACGGATGTCAGACATTTGATTCAATACCGATTTTAGAATGGGACACTCAGGATATTTACTTCAAAGATTCATTGTACGGTATAAAATGTGGATTTGGAGCTGACGTAGAAAAAACCTATAACGGAGGATATAATTGGTATGAAGTTAATATTAATACAAATTACTGGCTCTATGATTTTTACGAATTATCTATTGTCAATAATTTATATTGTTGGTTAGGAGGAAGCGTCAATTATAAATCAACGAATTTCGGTGAGGACTGGGATAGTTTAGCATATTTATCAAACTATACACTTGCTTGTATTGAATTTGTAAATGAACACACAGGATGGACAGGCGGAGATTTAAACAGATTGTATAAAACAACTAACGGCGGAATCACCTGGAGACAGGAAAATACAGGACCAACTATGAACGGTATAAGCGGACTGCACTTTTATGATTCTTTAACCGGGTGGTTGACTCAAACGCAGGGTAGAATTATGCATACAACTACAGGGGGTGAGCCGTTGACTCAAATAATAAATAACAAAGAAGAAATATCAGAAAAATTTATATTAGGGCAGAACTATCCTAATCCGTTCAACTCAATGACAATAATTCAGTTCCAAGTCCCAAGTTCAAAGTTTGTAAAGTTAGTTGTATATGACTTATTAGGAAAAGAAGTAAAAACACTTGTGGACGAGTTTAAACTGGCGGGGACATATGAAACGAGATTTGACGGTAACTGTATGCAGAGCGGGATTTATTTTTATTCACTCTATTTAAATGATAAAATAATTCAAACAAAAAAATTTGTTATAATTAAATAATTATCTTTAAAAAAAGTAAGAGAGGATTAATTATGAAACAATTCAAAATTATTTTATTGATAATTGCTGTATTATTTCTATCAACAAAATTAAATTCGCAAGAGTTATTCGGAATTGAATGCGGGACTGTATCAAATAATTCCGAACAATTGTCAAATCCGTTCTACGGTTTATATAAAACAATCAGAACAGATACCGCATATAACGGTGTAACTCCTTCTGATGCTGTTTTTCCTGTGATTATTGTATTTGTACAATTTAAAAATGATATTAATTATTCAGATTGGAAAACTGACTCGGCTCCTTCATATTATTCAACAATGATTGCACAAGTTCGAAATAATAATCCTAGTTGGTGGGAAGCATATAATCCCGAAACACAATCAATAAGCAGTTACTGGGCAGAAGTATCAAGAGGAAAACTACATATTATCGGAAATGCTTATTCAATAGTTCTTGATTCAGATGTCAATTATTATAATTCATTAGGCAATCAGGTTGCCGAAATTACTATTAACGCGGAAATTTGGCAAAAACTTGATGGATATATACAGGATTGGTCTGCTTATGATAAGTGGTCATATACAAGTGTAAATAATGAAATTAAATTTATTTATCAAAGAGATAATAAAATTGATATGATTTATAAAATTCATAAAACGGTCGGTAATTGCCTTAAAAATTATGATGGATATTCTTCACTTGCTACGGAGAGTAATTTAAATAGTTCATTCATTGTTCAAGACTCCATTTATATTCTATACGGTTGGTATCAATCCGGTTCTGGACTTACAGTAAGCAGATTACATAAAAAGAATGATATTATAGGGACAATCACACATGAACACGGTCATTACTTATATGCCTCAGGACATTTGGTGCACGGGAAAATGGTATATATATGTGGATTCGATTATTTTTACAGTCCTTATGAGATGATACTTAATGGATATATGAAACCAAGATACGGCTCTTACGGGAATTACGAATCTCTTGGAGATTATTCATCCAGAAATGCAGGCGACGGTGAAATATTAAAGGTAAGAATTGACAGTATAAATTTCGATGAATATTTTTTAATATAAAACAGAAGAAATGTCTCAAAATGGGATCGAGTAATGCTTGGTGATACAACAAAATATGATATTTTTTCTGAA
>CAYWMV010000388.1:0-2210 GCA_964459055.1 uncultured Ignavibacteriaceae bacterium
CGGATTGAATTTCGGAATGGATGTGTCAAAATATCTTGAGGAAGAGCAAAGTAAATAACCGCGTAAAAATCTAAAAAGCAAAAATGGAACACAGAAAAAAAGGAAGAAAATTAAAAAGAACGGCAAGTCATAAAAAGGCGATGTTATCGAATCTTGCAATATCTTTAATCAAACATAAAAGGATAGAGACAACTGAGGCAAAAGCCAAAGAATTAAGAACATACATTGAGCCGGTTGTAACAAAAGCGAAAACTGCTTTAAAAAATTCTGTACCCGAAAAGAGTATTCACCTGAGACGTGAGGCAAGAAAATTTATAAACGACAAGGAAGCATTAAACATATTATTTACTGAAATTGCAGAAAAAGTAAAGAAAAGAAACGGTGGCTATACAAGGATTTTAAAAACCGGTTTCAGGCAGGGTGACGGAGCAGACACGGCAATTATTGAATTCGTTGATTATGACGTTGCAGCAGACCTGAAAGCAAAAGAAAAAGCAGCAAAGAAAAAAGGAAAAGAAAAAGAGAAACAGGAAAGCAAGGAAAAGAAATAATTATTGCATTTTTTAAGATTTATTTTATTACTAAATTACAATAATTTAAAATAAATCATAAAATTATAAATACCTTAACTTAAAATATTGACGGTCATTGAAAAGTTAAGGTTTTTTTATTACAGAGAATTATTATGAAAATTATTTCAGCAGAGTTTATAAACAGCATTTATGATTTAAGGACATTACCCTCGTCTGTTTTGTCCGAATTTGTTTTCGTCGGAAGGTCTAATGTAGGTAAATCTTCGATGATTAACAAAATCTGCAATAAAAAGAATCTTGCTAAAATAGGTTCTGTCCCGGGTAAAACAAAACAACTTAATTATTTCCTGATTAATGAGAAATTCTATTTGGTGGATTTACCGGGTTACGGATATGCCAAGGTTCCTGAACAGATAAGAGCAGGTTGGCGTAAACTCGTTGAGGATTATATCAGTGAAAGGCAGAACGTCAAGGTCGTTTTCGTCCTGATAGATTCGCGGAATGAACCTACTTATCTGGATGAACTTATGATAAGCTGGCTGGAGTATTATGAGATACCGTATGCTGTCGTCCTGACAAAGGCAGACAAGATATCGAGAAACAAAATGGAAAAACAGATTTACAGAATTGCGAAGATTGTAAAAAACGATGAACTATGTATCGATTACATCCCGTTTTCAATAATTACCGGCGAGGGTAAAGAGGAATTAATTAAGATTATTGACGAATATCTTAATAAAGATTAAAAATCAAATCCGGTAAGATTCAAATATTAGTTGCCGATAAAATTAACGCCGACCTCAGGAAATACTTTCATCCCCAAAAATATATATTACACGAAAATTACGGAATCAGCGGCAGAACTATTCTGAACAGATATCGTAATATTGACTGTCTGTTAATCAGAAGCATCAGGAAAATTGATGATAATTTTCTTTCAGAATGCGGCTTTAAAGTTATTGCTACAGTATCGAAAGGCATAGACCATATTGACAAAGATTTTGCAAAAAAAAGAAATATCGGGATAATAAATTCGGAATCGGGCAATACAATATCCGCAGCAGAACTTACACTGGGTCTTATTCTTAATATTTTAAAAAATATAAATCTTTCGGATGAACTTGTCAGGGAACATAAATTCGGATTTTATGATTTCCGCCGCAGCGACCTGCGCGGAAAAACTGTAGGAATAATAGGCTTCGGCAGGGTAGGCTCATATACCGGTAAACTTATAAAGGCATTCGGCGGAAAAGTGATTGCTAATGATACAAAACGGAGTGTTACACTTAAACACACCGATTTTTCATTCAGGAGTCTGGATTTCTTGCTGAAAAAATCCGATATCATAACAATTCATATTCCGCTCGAGAAGAAAAACATTAATTTCATAGACGGGTTTAAAATCGGTTTGATGAAAAACGGAGTAATACTTATTAATACATCAAGAGGAGGAGTTATTGACGAAGAATCGCTGATAAGAAATCTGAATTCGCGGAAAATCAGGTATGCCGGTCTTGATGTCTTCAAAAATGAACCCTGTATAGATAAAAGATTTTTAAGCCTGAAAAACGTATTATTGACGAATCATATCGGAGGGAAAACACCTGAAAGCTTAGACAGAATGTTAACGGAAATTGAAAATAAGATTAATAAGTTTTTCAGATGATTTTTTCATAA
>CAYWMV010000389.1:0-2181 GCA_964459055.1 uncultured Ignavibacteriaceae bacterium
TTTATTATATGCAAGAGAGACAGAATATAAACTTGTTAATTCAATTTTTGCTCCTATACAGGATTCACTCGACAGATGTAATCTTGAAGAAGAAGATATAGATTTTGTTTTGCTGACAGGCGGGAGCAGTTATATACCGTTTATTAAAGAAAAAGTACAATATTATTTCAAAAATGCAGGTTTACTTGAATTTGAAGACGAGGAAAAGTATCATACATCCATTGCTATAGGTGCGGCATATCATAGTTTTTTCAAATTTATAAACGGAACCGGACTTATAGAACAAGTAAATCACTATGGTATTTCAATCAATACACAAAAAGGTCTTGTAGAATTAGTTCCGCGCAATGTTACTTTACCTTACCCATCTGAAAACACAGTTGCAAAAAATTATGATTTAAAAATTCCGGATAAAGTTGACAATATTCCGTTTAAACTATCCGTGGAAATTTTTGATACAGATACAGAAATGCTCCTTACCCGGGGGAATTGGGAGATAGACAATGAAACGTATCTTGGAGAGAAAATAGTTCTTGAATACAGGATGAACACGAACGGGATAATTGAGATGAGATTTTCGCTTTTAAATTATCCGGATAAGAAATTTAAAAAGACAATTGAAAATCCCTTTATGAATACTATAATTCCTGATACCAAAAAAATTCAAATAGAAGAACTTGAACATATTTTGAAGACAGAGAACTTAACTGAAGATGAAAAGTATGAAAAATTCTATTCTCTTGCTAATTTATATAACGAAATAGGTTACTACGAAAAATCAATAGCACTTTATTTAAAAATATTAAATCATTTTCAGGGAGAAAGCGACGATTTATTTAATAAATTAGGAGGATTATATGATAAAACAGGGGATTTAGAAAAAATGGAAATGATGTATAAAGAGGGATACAGGAAAACCGGTTGGAACGGACTTATGTTTAATCTGGCTTTAAAACAATATAATTTAAAGAAATTTTCGGAAGCACTTGAAAATATTGAAATTGCATTGTTTTCGGGAGACGAAGGACCATATTTAGTTTTAAAGGCGATGATATTCGAGAAAATGCAAAGAGAGGAAGAAACAAAAGAGACTTTAGACGATGCGAATGATTCTTTCCGTGATATTGAATTCATGACCGACTGGGAATTGGGATGGTATTTAACCTATTGTAAAATGAAAAACGATACAGAAGAAGAAAAAAAAGCAAGAAATGAAATAAAATCCCGTTGTGAAAAAACAGGCAGAACATTTGAAACAGATACACCGGGGATTTTACCAACAAAATAAATTATTATTCATATGGCAAACTGGCTGGCGCATAAATCGGAATTAACAAACGAGCAAGTATCTGCGATTAAGCAATCAACCGATAGAAACAGAATAATTACAGGTGCACCGGGTTCCGGCAAAACACTTGTTCTTGTTTATAGATTAAAATATTTTCTGGAAGACCTAAAAATCCCTGCATCAAAAGTCAGATTATTTGTTTATACTACTTCTTTGAGGGAGTATATTAAATCTTCAATAAAATTATTAAATATCCCTGATGAGTGTGTAATTAATTTTGATAAGTGGTGTTTTAAATATTACTCTATCAATATTTCAAGAAATTATCCCCGAAAAGAAAAAGCTCCGGATTACGAGGAGATTAGAAAACAAATATTAAAAAAGTTACAAAAAAATAATAACCGTTTTTATGATTTTGTACTTGTTGACGAAGGTCAGGATTTAGATGAAACAACATATGAGATTCTAAAAATTATTTCCGGTCATATTACTGTATGTCTGGACGATAAGCAGCAGATATACGAAACAAAAATTGACAGAACAAAAGTAGAAAAATTGTTGGGTATTAAGTCCTATGAATCTAATAATATTCTTGAGGCATGGAGATGTTCGCCTTATATAGTTAAACTTGCAGCGGAATTTATAGACGATAAGAAAGAAAAAGAATATTTCTTAAATCAAAACAGAAAACCACTTTTAGAAAATCAAGTTCCTTATATTGCAGCATCATCGGATTATAATTTATTAAATAATAGAATGATTGAATTAATAAAAGAAAGGATGCTGAAAAATGAATCAATTGCAATTTTAGTTTCAAAAAATAAGTTAGTCGGAGGAGTTGGTGGAAGATTAATGTCGGAAGGAATTCAAATTGAATATTATAAAGACATAAA
>CAYWMV010000390.1:0-2171 GCA_964459055.1 uncultured Ignavibacteriaceae bacterium
CGGTATTAAGTTCCGTATAAAGCGTATGATAAGCCATATCGAGAAATGATGCGGCAAGGTATTCCGTTGTTATGAATCCCTGATTGAATTTCGAACTGTTTTCCATTTTCGTTACGAGTTCATCGGGAATGGTTTCACCGGTTTTGTAATGCTTCGCATAGAAAGCAAGGACATCTTTTTCCGATGCCCAGTTTTCCATAATCTGTGAAGGCAGTTCAACAAAGTCTCTCGGAACACTTGTGCCCGTCAGAGTAGGAAATTTTCCTTTCGAAAGCAATCCGTGCAATGCGTGACCGAATTCGTGGAAAAATGTTTCTGCTTCATCAAATGTTAAAAGTGAAGGTGTATTTCCTGTCGGTCTTGAAAAATTGCAGGTTACTGTAATGATAGGATTAACATTCTTTCCGTCAATAGTCATATATTGTTTCCTGTAACTGCTCATCCACGCACCGCCTCTTTTGCTTGCTCTCGTATGAAAATCAATATATAAAATACCGATGTACGAGCCGTCAAAATCATTTACTTCATATGCGGTTGCCTCTTCGTGCAGTTTGGGAATATCAGGAACTTCTTTAAAGGTTATACCGTATAGTTTATTTACAAGTGTAAAGACACCGTTTTTCACATTATTTAGTTCAAAATACTGTCTTAACGTTTCCTCGTCAATGTCATACTTTTCTTTACGCAGTTTTTCTGTGTAATATCTCCAGTCCCAGGGTTGAAGTTTGAAATCTTTTCCTTCTTTCTCAATCAGTGACTGCAGGTCTGCCGCTTCTTTCTTTGCCATATCAATCGAGGGAGTCCATAGTTCATTTAAAAAACTGATAACTTTTTCGGGAGTCTTTGCCATATTTTCTTCCAGTATGAATTCGGCGTGAGTATTATAACCGAGCAGATTTGCGCGTTTGATTCTGAGATTAACAATTTCTTTTATAATTTCTTTGTTATCGTGCTCATTATTGTTATTTCCTCTGTTCATATATGCCGTAAGGATTTCTTCCCTCAGTTCTCTGTTTTTTGCGTAAGTCAGGAAAGGCATTATGATCGGATTCTGTAGAGTGAAGAGCCATTTGGCTTCATAGCCTGCTTTCTTAGCCGCTTCATATGCCGCATCAACTAAAGTTTGCGGTAAGCCGGCGAGGTCTTTTTCACTTGTTATGATTAATTTAAAATTATTTGTTTCTGCAAGAAGGTTTTCACCGAATTTCAGGCTTAAAACAGAAAGTTTCTGATTTATTTCCCTTAATTTTGCCTGGTCAACATCGCTTAAATCCGCTCCTCCTCTTACAAACATTTTGTAAGTTTCCTCAACAAGCATTTTTTCATCGGGTTCAAGTTCAATTTTATTGGAGCGTGCGATTTTGACGCGTTCGAATAATTGCTTGTTTAAAAGAATATTGTCGTTGTGTTTCGAAAGTATAGGTGCAACTTCCTTTGCCGCTTCCTGCAGTTCCTTGCTTGTATTTGCCGAAAGCATATTGTAAAATACACTCGAAACTTCTCCCAGCAAATGTCCGCTGTATTCGAGAGCCGCAATAGTATTTTCGAAGGTTGGTCCTTCGGTGTTTGATATAATTTCCTGGATAGCATGCTCCTGCTGCTTAATCCCTTCCTCGAATGCTGGAATAAAATGTTCAATTTTTATTTTATCGAATGGAGGAACTTTGTAAGGAGTATCATAAGATTTTAATAACGGATTATCCTGCGCCGTTAAGCCGCTGAAAGTAAATGCGATTAGCATTAAAAAAAGTTTAAATCTCATAATTTATATATTTTATTTTTTAGAATTTATTTATCGAATGATATGCAAAAATAGGAAAAATGAACTTTAACAACTATGGAAAACAGTGACAAATTCGTAAAGTTTTTAAAGTTTCCGCCACGGCGGATTTAAAATATAAAGTTTTTAGGAATCCTACTTGTCATACCGTCCGCCGCTGCGGATTATTTCGGGATCTAAAAATTCCGTTTGCTTCCGTTAATCAGATCCACTTTTGTTTCGTTGAGTCTCCCGAATCCGTCCTTGTCTATTTGCAGTTGTGAAGGACAACGCGAGTCTTTTCTGATTCGACGGGGCGAACAGATGAGGGGACTCTCGAAACTTGACAGATTTCATCCCTTAAAAAAACATGTATTTTATAATCATTCGAACTTAAAATGTTACTGTCTTA
>CAYWMV010000391.1:0-2160 GCA_964459055.1 uncultured Ignavibacteriaceae bacterium
TTTTCATATATTATTTTTTTATTACGTATTTCACGCAAAGACGCTTTACAATTAAGAATTAAAAATTAAGAATTAAGAATAAAAATATCTTTTATCGCAAAGATGCTTTACAATTAAGAACTAAGAATAAAAATATCTTTTACCGCAAAGGCGTAACGAACGCAAAGAAAAAAGAATAAAAGTAAAAAAACATCTCTTAACTACCCCCCCCTACCCCCTCCAAAGGGGGACAAAAATTAAAGATAAGGGCGGCAGCGCCGAGGACGGCAGCATTTTTCCCGGAGATTGCAGAGGGAAGGAGTTTTACCGTACCCTTGAAATTGTTCAGGAGATAATCTTCCAGATATTTCTTAGTTGGATTAAAGATGTAATCGCCTGCGAGAGCCAGACCGCCGAATAAAATAATTGCTTCCGGGCTTGTAATTGCGACGGCATTTGCAAGACCCAGTGCGAGAATCTTTCCTGTATAATCAAATGCATCCAATGCAATCTTATCTCCTTCAACAGCGGCTTCATAAATTTTCTTCGAAGTGAGCTCTTCAAAATCAATATCTCTTAAAATACTTTTTTCGTCAGAATTCCTCAGTATTTTCTTTACAGTCTTTACGATTCCGGTTGCCGAAGCATAAGTTTCCAGACATCCTTTCCTGCCGCAACCGCAAGTCCTGCCGTTTTGAAATATTATAGTATGACCAAGTTCACCTGCAAATCCGGTGTGACCATAAATCAATTCACCGTTCGCAACGAATCCGCTTCCGAGTCCGGTTCCGAGGGTAACAACTAAAAAATCCTTCATACCTTTTGCGGCGCCAAAAATCATTTCACCGATTGCGGCAGCGTTAGCATCATTTGTCAGGACGACGGGAATATTAAAAAATTCTTTTATCATACCGGCGAGAGGAATAATTCCTTTCCAGTTAAGGTTCGGAGCGTTCTCGACGGTGCCTTTATAGTAATTACCGTTTGGAGCGCCGATGCCGATACCGATTATATTGTCTTCGAGTTTTTCTTTTTTTAGGAGTACTTTTATACCGGCCGTTAATACTCTGACGTACTCATCCGCATCTTCGAATGCGTCGGTACGGATTCTGTCTTCGGCAATGCAGTCGCCGTTTTCGGATACAATTCCGAATACTGTGTTAGTGCCGCCGATGTCGATACCTATTGCGTAGTTCATTTTAATTATGAATTATGAATTTTGAATTATGAATTTTTGAGTAAAACATATTTTATAATTTCTCAGAAGTTGTTTTTACAATACTTGTTAATATCTTTATTATTTCATCAAGGTCATTCAATAAAATCGTGAAATCATAAACAATAAAATTACTGTCCTTTATTAAATTTATCCAATATTTTGTTTCTCTCGCTTCCTTAGATGCAATCGACATTTTATTGATAAAATCTTTTTTACTTATTGCAGATATGCTCTCCTGAACATTTGCTCCGATACTTGTTCCACTCCTGAGTAATTGTTTACCTATAACAAATTCATTTACCTTTTTTAATTCTTTGTAAAGCAGAATAATTATTAAAGCAAAATTATAAGTTTTTTCTACAATAATATTTTTCTTCATAAATAATTTTTAATATTATAATTCATAATTAAAAATTCATAATTCATAATTGCGGGTGTTTTGGTTTATACAATTTCAGTCCGTAGATGGCGATGTAAACGTACGACAGAATCGGGGCAAAGAAAGAGTTGTGGACTCCGAATGCATCTGCTGCTGCGCCCTGGAGGACGGGGAGAACGGCGCCTCCGAGGATTGCCATAACGAGGAGGGAGGAGCCCTGGCTTGTATGCCTGCCGAGCCCGCTGATAGAGAGCGTGAAAATATTCGACCACATCACGGAATTAAAAATACCGATTCCGATAACAGTCCACAATGCAACATATCCGGTTGTGAAAATTGAAATTATCAACAACGTAACAGCAAACAGAGAAAAAATAAAAGTCGTTCTTGCGGGCAAAGATTTCCCGATGAAAAAAGCAGTCAGACTCAAAACAAGAAATATTGAATAAATCAAAGCGATATCAATTCCTTTCAGATACAGAATTATCAGAAAAGCAAGAACGGGAACGAGCAGAGTCAGAAAGAGTTTATTATTCTTCTTCATATTGCTAAGTGAAATCGAGCCCATAAACCTTCCAATCAT
>CAYWMV010000392.1:0-2142 GCA_964459055.1 uncultured Ignavibacteriaceae bacterium
TTTAAGACTCGACAAACTTGTAACAAAAGTCAACGAGATTTTTTTTAAAGAGAAATACAGATTTATCTTCGCTTCTTTACTTTATACGGAAATTCAACCCGGGAGAAATGAAATAGAATATGTAAATGCAGGACACCTGCCGCCGGTATTGTTAAGGACGAGCGGTTTAGAGGAATTACCTAAAGGCAATGCCGCTATCGGTTTAATAGCAAACGAAAACTATAACGCAAATACAATAATTTTAAATTCAGGCGACTTCCTGATTATTTTTTCCGACGGCGTTACGGAAGCGATGAATAATTCGGGCAGTTTATACGGTAAAGAAAGGTTCTTTAAATTTATTTCTGCACGCAGGCATTTAACTTCAAAAGAACTCGGTGAAGACATACTGAAAGAAATCGAACAGTTCCTGAATTATTCAAATCCCAGCGACGACCTTTCATTGATAATTATAAAAAAATCATCTTGAGGATTAATTTTAATTTCTGATGATAATGTGATTTATTTTAATAACTTAAATTGATAGTTTATGCTCATAATATATTGTAATATCAAATATTTACAACCCACGACTTTAGTCGTGGGGATTCGAATAAAATCCAATGTTGTTAACCGTTTTAACGGTTTTTAATCTCTTAAAGGTCAACTTAAGTGAATAATACGGAAAAATTTCTGTGTTTACCTGATTTTCTTTGCAATGATAGCCTGCTGGTGACCTACCGGGATAGAGGAGGGGATTCTGATTTTTGAAATCCGGTTTATAAATAAATTGAATTTAATTTTTGAAGTTTTCAGTGAAGGATGATTTCTCATATTCAGCATTTCTTCTTCCATCGTGGAAAATTCTTCATTTGTTTTATTTTCATAATCGTTAAGTTTATAATTTTTATTTGAATCAGTGATTTTCGACCAGGGCAGTAATCCGAAATCTTTCAGCGAATGTTTAATTCCGTCGCAGTATGCTCTAACAATTTCAAATCCGCAGAATTCGAAAATCGCCTTTAAAGTTTTCGGTTTGTAATAGAAAAAATGGTTTTCAAGTAAATTCAAAACTGTTCCCTGTTTGTTGGCGGTTTTAAGAACGGAACCGTCCTGAACTCCGTTTGGAGTCGAGCAGAAAACAAATCCGCCGGTTTTCAGAATCTCATTTGTTTTTTTCAGAAATGTAACCGGATTCTGTACGTGTTCGATGATGTTATTCATTCTTACAAAGTCATATCTGTTACTGCATTCTTCAAGCGTATCAAGCGTTCCGAAATGTGCTTTGATTTTTAATTTTTCATTAGCGAAATCAATCGCCGCTTTAATAACATCAACACCTTCGGCTTTCCATTCTGAATTATCTTCAATCCCTTTTAGAAAAAATCCTTCGGCGCATCCGACGTCGAGGAGAATACCTTTGTCTTTGATTTTTTTCAGGAAGAAAGTAAATTCCTTTCCGCCCCGGTATTGAGAGAGAGTCCCCCTTGATTTCATTACATAGTTCAGTGCATCGTTGCCTTTTATGATTGTTTCCAGCGTCGGCATAGGATTTGTAAATATCAGTCCGCAATTCTTGCATTCTACGAAATTCAGTTCGACGACTGACCAGTATTTTGCTTTGGAATGGGGAATGAAATCCTTTGATTCACAAAAATAACATTTATCCGCTGGCGGAATATAATATTTACTCATTCTGAAATACTGTGAATTTCAAATTTAGTGTTTCTCTGTTTTTCTATTATTCCATTAGTTTTCAAATTCTGTGCAAACCGGCAAGAAAATTAAGATTTATAAAATTAATATGCATTACTCATTTTAACACTTAAGTTACTAAAATTTAAATTAAATCCTAAAAATATTTTAAAAGATGTTTACCTTTGCGTCTCTGCCTCTCTGCGTCTTTGCGTGAAATGTTATTTATTCTTAATTTTTAATTTTTAATTTTTAATTGAATTGCGTCTCTGCCTCTCTGCGTCTTTGCGTGAAATGTTATTTATTCTTAATTTTTAATTTTTAATTTTTAATTGAATTGCGTCTCTGCCTCTCTGCGTCTTTGCGTGAAATGTTATTTATTCTTAATTTTTAATTTTTAATTTTTAATTGAATTGCGTCTCTGCCTCTCTGCGTCTTTGCGTGAAATGTTATTTATTCTTAATTTTT
>CAYWMV010000393.1:0-2134 GCA_964459055.1 uncultured Ignavibacteriaceae bacterium
CGGAACTTAATTTTTAATTTTTAATTTTTAATTTTTAATTGAATCGCGCCTTTGCGTGAAATACTTTATGATTTCCGAAAGTAATTCCGCACTTCCCTGTCACTGACTATCTCCGAATAACATTCAAATCCGCTGTTTTGCAGCAGTTCCAGCATCGGCGCCGGAACAAATGCGGTAATCAATAAATATTTTTCTCCCGGCTTAAATCCCTTAGTTTCACGAACTACTTTATTCAGCGGCTGAATACCGCTATCGAGGTCTTCCCGTGCATCATATTCGATTTTTATGTTTTCATTATTTGCCCAATCGGGTTTCTCCGCCTGCTGTACTTTTTCCGATATTATTTCGGCAGGCGCCTGTCCCGCTGCCGTACGAAGCCGGTTTATCATATCGTTTATACTCACCTTCCCGACTACCGATGCCTGTTTCAATGTCGTTACACGCGCGATTGTTCTTTTTAAAACGGGATTTTTTAATTTCACGAAAAGCGGAGATATTTCTATGAGCACATCCTCGAGTTCCGGATATGCTTCGAGCAGTTCGTATATTTTTATATCAGGAGTTATTATTAATTTGTTTTTCTCTGTCATTCGAAATTTTTTATTTATCGTAAGTAAGCAGTCTTCTCTCGCCCTTTGCCTGCTTGTACTGGTTTATGTCCTGCGTAACTTCAAGTGTGCCGAGATATTCGCCGTTTTCGTTTCTTACTGCGTAGTATGCTATGTGTACAAACTTTCCCTGAATTGTTATCCAGAATTTAGCCGATTCCTGTGCACCGCTTTTGAAATCGTTCAGAATTTTCTCCACTATGTGAACGCTTGACGGAGGATGACAGAACTGAACATCCCTGCCGAGAATTGCCTTGTTCCGCTCGAATATTCTGTTGCCGCCGTGTGAAAAGAATTTCACTTTGTCGTCCTTGTCAACGAATGTTAAATCAACGGGAAGTGAATTAATCATTGCTTCGAGTTCGTCGGCTGTGAATGTACCGGTCGGCAATTTTATTCTGCCTTTCTGGAAACTTTTTTTCGTTTTCTTAAACGGCAATTCGGTTTTCCATTCAACTGAAGGCGAATATATGCAGTATCCGATTTCATCAAACTGCTCATATATCTCAAACCAACTCATATCGGTAAATTTTTCCAGACACATCGGGAATAGAATTTTTTCTTCTTTCTCAATCATCTCCAAAATCGAATCTGCGGCAGGATTGAAAACAAATTCAATGAGCCCCTTAAGGGATTCAAGCGTTATTTTTTCATCAGACTTGAAAACCTCTCTCGCTGATTTCAGGAAACCCCTGACTTCGTCGTCTTTTCCCCACATAACAGCAGATACACCTGTGATGCCGTATCTTTCGAGATAAGAAAACAGAAGATTTTCTTTTTTGATGTAATGCTTTTCAATATCCATTAAATTATTGAATGAGGCACGTATTTTCATGTATTCCTCTTCGGGTTTAATGTCGCGTTTCCCGAAGTTTACTCTCAGGAATATCTCTTTCAGTTTTTCAACTTCGTTTGCAAGAGCATTGTTCTCTTCCCTTAGTGTATGGACTGGATGACCGTCGGGCACTGCCTGTACGTATGTCAGGTCAATATTGTCTTTCAATGCTCCCGAATGAAGGTCGCAGTATTTCTGTATCTCTTCAGGCGGCAGACCCTCTGATATAAGTTCCTGCTCGGCTTGTACCACCTCACCGTAAGGAACACTGCCGAGAAGTTCCGTTAACTCGTTTTTTACCTCCTCAAGTTCTGCCCCTTCATGCAGTTTCAGCAGCAAAGATTTTAATTCGTCTATTCTCTTCCTGCTGTTGTCTATTAACTCGCTCATTTGAATTTTCTCCTTGGATTTGTTTTCACGGAATATATAACAACTTTTAAATTTTAACAATTGCATAAACATGACAGATATTTGATTTTTATCAAATCCAAAAACCAGCCACCACTAACAACCAACCACTAACAACCAACCACTAACAACTAATCACTAACCACTAACCACTAACAACTAACAACTAACAACTAACAACTAACAACTAACAACTAACAACTAACCACTAACAACTAACCACTAACCACTAACAACTAACAACTAACAACTAACCACTAACAACTAACCACTAACCACTAAC
>CAYWMV010000394.1:0-2133 GCA_964459055.1 uncultured Ignavibacteriaceae bacterium
ACCTCCCTCCCCATCAAATCAAACACCCTCAAATTTACAAATCTTGAATCTTTAATCTGAAATCTTATAATCGTATTTGCATTGAACGGATTCGGATAGTTCTGCCCCAGAGAAAACACTTCCGGAATTTCTACACAAATTTGTTTTGCAGAAGTTATATCAGAAAGTAGCCTGCGGTTTATACCCGGAAGTCCTGCATAAATATATCCGTCTGCAATCATAAATTCCGAAACAGCATTACTCGTTAATCCTTCGTTTTTTGCTGTCCAGGTTTCGCCGTTATTTGATGACATATAAACGCCGTTTGAATTTGCCCCTGCAAATATATAATTATCGTAAACAGTTACTGCAGAGGCATCTAATGACAACGAACCAGTCCAGTTCATACCGTTATTACTTGAACGGAGGATACCGGGACCGCCATTACATGCGGCAAATAAATAATTTGTGTTACCTGAGATTTCATTAATAGAAATTAAATTCATAACCGAATCCCAGCTTTCTCCTTCGTTGGTCGAATAATATAATCCTGTTGTAAAAAAATGATTATCTCTGAATCCTCCCATAAATAATTTTAAACCGCTTTGGTAAAAACAATACGGAACACTGCCGTGTAATCCTGATAAACGAAACCAGTTAATTCCGTTATTTGTGGATTTATAAATTCCATGGTATGCACCGCCTGCATATAAACCTGAATTTGTATTAATTAAACAATAAACTGATAAACGGTTTAGTGAAGATATAAACCAGTTGATCCCGCTGTCGTATGAGATATATACACCCCCTGTATCCGAATAATCATCATAAACTCCCGCAAATAATTTTGAGCCGCTTGATGTAAAACATCTTACAGTCAGCCTTGGATTAATACTTGTCTGTATCCAGTTTGCTCCTCCGTCATCCGAACAATATATACCGTCATTTACAGCACCTGCAAACAATCTTGAATTGAATTCCCGAAATGCAATAATATTTACACTAGAAGGTAAATAATGAATCCAGTTTGAACCGTTATCGGATGAAATATATATTCCGTTGTATTCAGTACATGAAAGAAGAAAATTATTCACCTGTAATATCGACAAGGTTTGACTCGCTGAAGGTAAATTAATTTTTGTCCAGTTGTTGCCGTAATTCGTTGATTTAAATAATTCGTAACCCAAAGAATTAACGAGTCTGCATATTACATAAATATCATTTTGACATTTAATAATACGCGATATATAATATCCCTGAAAGCAGGAATTTACCCATGAAATTCCGTTATTTGTTGAGGTGAATATTCCGTTCGAAGTTGTTCCTGCAAATACAATCCCGTTTATACTGTTCATTGAGGTAATAGCAATGCTGTCTAATCCGGTTGAACTCCAGTTGACTCCTTCGTTTGTAGAATATATAACTTGTCCAAGCGAGTATTCTCCGTATCCCAAACCTGCAAAAATGTAATTATCATTATTTGTAATTGACGTAATCGGACCCCAGTTTGTATAAACAGTTGTCCAGTTAAATCCGTTATTTGTTGATTTTCTAATTTGATAACTGTTCGCTGCAAAAAGATTACCGTTTACGGTAATTATTTCTGAGAAGTAATAGGAAGAATTTGCAGTCTGCGTCCAGGTTAATCCTTCATTTGTTGATACAAATATTCCGTCATAACCTGCCGCGATAAAGCAGGAATCTTTATAGTGTAATACAGACAAATTTGCAGAGAATGATGTTTTCTGCCATTTCACTCCATTGTCCGTTGAAATATATATTCCGCCCGAACTTGCAGCAAATATCTTTGCGTTAATATGATATAAATATGTATTACCGCCTTCGGGTATGCCACTGCTTACTGAAACCCACTGACATTCACAATCTTCTATGTTCAATGTGAAATGCAAAATGAAAAATAATAAAATTAAAATTATCTTTTTCATATTAAATAATTTAATATTTTTAAAACATTCATCCAATCATCCAACCACTAATCACTAACAACTAACCACTAATCACTAACAACTAACCACTAACCACTAATCACTAATCACTAACCACTAATAACTAACCACTGCTTTTCTTTGCGTCCGTAGCGCCGTTGCGGTTATATTTTTTAAATTCATAATTCTTAATTCTTAATTTTTAATT
>CAYWMV010000395.1:0-2132 GCA_964459055.1 uncultured Ignavibacteriaceae bacterium
GCCATATGTAGGCGAATATATATTATTCCAATTTACACCGCCATTTGTGGTTTTGTACATTCCTTTACCTAAAAGTAAAAATCCAATATTTTCATTAATAAAGTTAATTTTAATATTGCGCGGAATATGTCCCTCTTGATTGTTAAATACATTAGAACCAATATTTATCCAATTTAAACCACTGTTTGATGTTTTTAGTAATTTAACTTCATTTGCTTCTCCTGATGTATGACAAATCGCAGCATATCCGATTTCTTCATTAAAGAAAAACATAGTTGGATATTTACTGGTGTGAAAATCGTTGCTTAGTTGTGACAAGAAATACCAATTTATTCCTGAATTTGTTGTCTTAAGCATATTTATATTTGTCCAATTGTTATAACAAGCTAATATGTATCCGACGTCAGCTGTTACAAAGAATGGTTTGTTGCCCGGATCTATAAAATTTGAATTTGGTGGTAAAGTAACCTCATTAAATTGCCAGTTCTGACTTTGAGAATTAACTCTACTTGTTAAAGTTATTATAACGGCTATTATTAATATTATATTTTTCATTTTGTTTGATTTTAAAGTTTTCTAAATTTTGTTTTTTTCTGCCTATGAATAAATAATCAGATGAAAGAGGCAAATATACATTATTATCTATCTGGTATATTTGTATTGGATAATTTGTTAACCATATATTATGATTATATAAAATTTCTCTTAATTTTTTTTCTTTCTTAAGAGAATTACCATTCCATACATAGCCATTCTGATAATATGAGTCTTCATATCCAAAACAAAACAGGGAATCTTTATTGCTACCTCCAATTTCAATAAAATCAATATTAGGTTTTTTTAGATAAGCAATCCAATTATTCCCGGTAAAATAATCAAGACCGAATTCATTATTTATTGCTACAATATCATCGCCGCAATAAAATATTCTGTAATAATGCTCACCTCTTACCGAATCTTTGCATAAAAAGTTAAATTCGTCATTTTGAAATTTATATGAGTATCTGAAAGAATATTTTGGAGTCGGGGGATTGAATATTACGAGATGTGAAAACAAATAGGTGTTTCCGTACTTATCCTGATGCATATATGAAAATTTCATTCCGCTGTCAAGTTCGTATTTCTTGAATGTTCCGTTTTCGAAATAATATGCCCTGTTATCATACCATTGTGTAAGCCATAATTTATCATAACCTACTGCAAGAACTTTCCATACGGAACTCGATTCCTGCTGCGGATATTCAAAAGATGCTACGACGTTATTATCTATTACTTTCTTTATACAGGGGATATAAGTATCAGTAGAAGTACTTTTAATCCCGGCAAAATAAATGACATTTCCATAATCATCAACATCACTGCAATAGAACATAGGGTCATTAAAATTAAAACTATGAGAATTTCCTTTGCCATCCCACCACGAGATCATTCCATTTTCGTGAGATGTATATATATTATTTGTATCATAAACATAAAGTCCCGTTAATGTTGCCGTATGGATATAACTCCAGTCATATACATCAGCCGTATCCTGCGGTGGTGGCGGAGGCGGATTTACAGGATTGTCTTTTCCGCAGCCGGAAATAAAGAACACAGAAAGTAATACTGAAATAATAATGCCGAATAATGAATTTCGAGTTTTCATATGCTTGGTTTTTAAATTTGAAATTTTTTTCATGGATTGAAATTTTACTCCTCTAATTTAATTTTTTCTTTTCCCGCTTTCAAGATAGTTTTTTTAATTCAAAACAGGAATAAATTATTTCGAGAATTTATTCAAATCCGTTTTTCTTTATTCTTGTGACTCGTAACTCGTGACTTGTAACCTGTCAATTTTTACTTGTCACTGACTTGTCCGGCGGTGTCATATTTCCTCCTGTAATTTTATTATTTTATATTATGATGAATTAATTTCAATTTTTATTTTACTTTTTTAAAATAAGAAATATCTTTTTTGAAAAAAAACGATGTTTTTTCAAAATTTATACAAAAAAAAGGTGGTTTTTTGGGCGTAAAATGACTTAATATATTGTTATTTCAATATATTAAAAAAGTAAAATTTTTGCAAAAAACGGGTAAAAATAATTTTTCAGTGGTATTGACAAAATAATGAATTGTATTATTTTTTAAAA
>CAYWMV010000396.1:0-2123 GCA_964459055.1 uncultured Ignavibacteriaceae bacterium
AAAAGGTTTAAAACATCGAAATTCTCATCACGTCCGCGGCGGCGGACGGGATAATAACTTTTGGGAAAAACCTTCCCAAGCCGGAGCTTGGGAAGGAGTTTTTTTGAAATAATTATTTGATTAAAATCATTTTTTTAACGTCAGAAAAACTACCTGCGGTCAGTTTATAAAAATAAACTCCGCTCGGTAAGTTGCCCGCATCATAATTTACCTGATAGTAACCCGGCTGCAAGTATCCGTTTACAAGTAAATCCAATTCACGACCGTTGATATCAAATACATTCAGTTTTACATATCTCTGACTTTCAACTTTAAACTTTATACTTGTAACTGCATTGAACGGGTTCGGATAATTTTGTTCAAGAATAAATCTGTCCGGAATTTCATTCGATATATTTTTCACTGTCAGCGGCTGTCCTTCTATTACGGTATAAATAGTGTTTGGTGCAACATTTGCAAATCCCTGAACCAGTCCGCTTGTCCATCTGACAATTACGCTGTCAATAACGGAAGCGGTACCGAGTCCGAATTCAAGAATGAGAGAATTCTGTCCTTTTCCTCCCGAGCCTCCTTCCACTTCGCGTATCTGAGAAAATGAACTTGTCTTTACTGTAACTCGTGAGCCGATTGCTGAGCGATTTGAATTAACGCCCTGCAATTTGAACTGAACCCATTTATTGGAATTTCCGCCGTTGTTTTTAAATAGTCTGTTAGCGGAGCCGTTATTATTTACATACAAATCCACCCATCCGTCGTTATTGAAATCGCCTGCCGATACACAACTTGAATGCTGAACGTCAACAAGTCCAATAGTAGGTGCCACGTCGGTAAAAACTGTTCCGTCATTCCTGTACATTTTGTCAGCATGAGTCTGACCTCTTGCAATATATATATCAAGGTCACCGTCATTATCATAGTCCAGCCAGGAACAGGAATAACTTTGTCCCGGGTCATTGACTCCCATAGCCATTCCGACGTCCGTAAACGTTCCGTTTCCGTTATTTTTGTATAACTGATTTAATCCTGTATAATCCGCAAGGAACAAATCGAGATGTCCGTCGTTATTAAAATCACCCCACTCCGCTCCCCAGGTATAATAATTAGTCGTAACGCCTGATGCCTGTGTTACATCTGTAAAAGTTCCGTTCCCGTTATTTTTATATAGTATGCCTGTGAGCAGGGAATTGGGATTTGACTGTGTACCGAGAAACATATCAAGGTCGCCGTCATTATCATAATCACCTGAAGCAAGTGTCAGAGTTGAACTGCTGTCGTTAAATCCGACAAGAATGGCGGATTCGGTAAACGTAGTCAGATTTACATTTTTAAAAAAATAATTATATCTGGGCGGCATACCGTTGTTAGCGAAAAGTACATCGAGTTTCCCGTCGTTATTATAGTCGAACCAGTTTATTGAACCTCCGTAAGACATATAGGAAACACCCGCATTTGTTGTGAAATTTACAAATGCAGTTCCCGTATTTTTAAACAGCATTATATTCTGCTGCCAGTTTCCAATCATTACGTCTGTATAACCGTCATTATCAAAATCACCGCAGGAAATTCCTCTCGTCGGTACACTTAAACTTACACCCCACAAAGCCGAAGATTCCGTGAATGCTGTTCCGGCCGAATTAATCCACAGTTTTGACGGAGTGTTATTATTCGCCAGAAAAATATCGAGATATCCGTCGTTATTAACATCAACGAAAGTAACTCCCTGTGCCGCACCGGCGTCAGCGACACCCATAGTTACTCCCACATCAGTGAATGTAACCTGTGAAAAAGTAACATTAGAAATTAAAACCCCGATTAGAATTGTAAAAAAGTACATTTGTTTTCTCATAGCAGTTATGTTTAGTTGTTGAAGTGTTTTAATCTATAATTAAAATATTGAAATTTCAATAATATAATTAGTATCTATACTTTCCCGGTGAATTTTTATGTAACAGAATAATTAAAATTGCACGCTGATGACACTGATTATACAGATAACCGCAGATTATTTTATATATTCCATTAGTATTCAAATTCTGCGCAAAATGACAAGAAAATTAAACTAATGGAAAATTCTGTATTACTCATTGTTAACACTAAAATCACTAAAATTTTCACTAAATCCA
>CAYWMV010000397.1:0-2121 GCA_964459055.1 uncultured Ignavibacteriaceae bacterium
AGAGCACTTCCTTGGTAAGGAAGAGGTCACCGGTTCAATCCCGGTCATCAGCTCATGAAATATTTTGGTTGTAAAAAAACTATATTTAAAAACTTAATAAACAACTGTTCTAGCTGTAATTTTATTAAACGATTATTTGTTGAATTACACGGGTGTAGCTCAATTGGTAGAGTAGCGGTCTCCAAAACCGTCGGTTGGGGGTTCGAGTCCCTCCTCCCGTGCTATTACTTTAATTCAGTAATCTTATGAAAGATAAAATAATTAATTACGTAAAAGACATCTTCAAAGAAATGAAGAAAGTTTCCTGGCCGAAAAAACAGGAACTAATAGACTCCGTGAAAATTGTAGTTATTACTATGTTTATTTTCGCCGGAGTTGTATATGCAATTGACAAAGGCTTGGAAGCAATTTTAAAACTGATATTTACCGCATAAATGACAGATGATAAAGAATTAAATATCGAAGACAAAAATTCTGAAGCAACGGATAATCCGGATGAACTGAAAATGGAAACTGATGCCGCAGAAGAAACAAAACAAGAGGAAGCTTTGCAGACTGAGGAAGCAAAAGTTGAGAATCCTTCAGAGACAGAGGAAGACGAAAGATTCAAATGGTATGCGGTCAGGATAATATCAGGTCACGAAAAGAAAGTAAAGTTATATCTTGACAGTGAAATAAATCTTGAAAATTTATCTCATAAAATAAAGAACGTTCTCCTACCGCTTGAAAAAGTATTTGAGGTAAAAAGCGGAAAGAAAAAAATAAAATTAAAAAATTTTTTACCGGGATATATTTTAATTGAAGCCATACTTGATGATGAGGTTAGGAATTTTATATCGAGAGCACCTTCAATTATCAATATGGTCGGTACAAAGAATGCAAAAGCCGGCAGACTTGAACCGATTGCTCTCAGGGATACCGAAGTCAAGCGTATAAAGGCGATATTAAACGAAGAAAGCCAAAGTGAAAAAATTGATTTTAAATTATCCGTAGGAGACCCTGTAAAAGTTACAAGCGGTCCATTCAATAATTTTAACGGAAATGTTCTTGAAATCAATATGGAAAAGATGAAAGTTAAAGTGATGGTAAGTATTTTCGGCAGAAAGACACCGATTGAACTTGAATTTACACAGGTTGAAAGAGAAAAATAAATAATTAATATATGGCAAAGAAAATAACAGGATACATTAAACTACAGATTCCGGGCGGTCAGGCAACTATGGCACCTCCTGTTGGTCCGGCTTTGGGACAAAGGGGAGTAAACGGTATGGAGTTCTGCAAGCAGTTCAACGCCAGAACCCAGGATAAAAAAGGTTTGACGGTACCCGTAGTCATTACGGTATATTCCGATAAATCATTTACCTTTATAACGAAAACCCCGCCCGCTGCTGTATTATTATTAAAAGCAGCAGGATTGCAGAAGGGCTCGGGAATTCCCAACAAAACAAAGGTGGGGAAAGTAAATTCCAAACAGGTAAAGGAAATAGCGGAAGTTAAGATGCCCGATTTGAATGCAAGAGACGTTGAGCATGCAATGAGTATGGTCAGAGGTACTGCAAGAAGTATGGGAATAACAATAGAAGGATAAATAAACCAGAAATTTTTTAATACTATGAAACTAACTAAAAAACAAAAAGAAATTAGTAAACAAGTTGACCTTAAAAAGGAATATAAAATTGGCGAAGCAGTTTCAATTTTAAAACAATTTGCAAAAGCGAAATTTGATGAATCTGTAGATATAGCAGTTAAACTTGGAGTTGACCCTAAACATGCAGATCAGGTTGTTAGAGGAACTGTTTCACTGCCTTACGGAACAGGGAAATCCGTGAAAGTACTCGTGATTGCTAAACCGGACAGGCAGGATGAAGCGAAGGAGGCTGGTGCAGACTATGTTGGGTACGAAGATTATTTACAGAAAATCAAGGAGGGATGGACAGATATAGATGTTATCATTGCGGCTCCGGATGTAATGAGCGAACTGGGCAAATTAGGAAAGATTTTAGGTCCGAGAGGTTTGATGCCGAATCCCAAAAGTGGTACTGTAACGCCTAATGTCGGGCAGGCAGTTACGGAAGTAAAAGCAGGAAAAATTGATTTCAGAGTAGATAAAAACGGTATAGT
>CAYWMV010000398.1:0-2113 GCA_964459055.1 uncultured Ignavibacteriaceae bacterium
GAATATCACCGGATGATGTAAAAATTCATTACGATGCAGATGAAGTGTATTTCGACGAAGATGAAATCGATGAAGAACTCGAAAGAATTAAAAGAAAACACAATATAAGATGAATAACCGGAAGGAATTTTTTTCGGAAAAAAGAAATGTATATAAGTTTATTTTAACTCTGATTGTTCTCGCTTTATCATTATACTTTTTCTCCCGGTTCCTGATTTTTAATGAAAACAGACCCGGGGTTGTTCTTGATGACCCGGTTTTAAGGTGGTTTGATGCCGTAAATCTGAACTATATAATATTCATATTGATATATGCAGGTCTGGTTACCGGTATTGTATTTCTTTTAAAACACCCCTCTTACCTGATGATTGCCTTACAGTCTTATGCTCTGTTAGTCCTTTTCAGGATGCTTGCAATGTATCTTGTCCCGCTCGAACCTCCGGCAGGAATGATTGCTCTGGATGACCCCCTTGTATTTATTATAGGGACGGGACAGCCGGTTCATAAGGACCTTTTCTTTTCCGGTCATACAGCAACTATGTTTTTGCTTTTTCTCACCGCTAAAAATAAGATACTGAAATATATTTTTTTGGTTACGGCTGTGCTGGTCGGAGTATTCGTAATTTTACAGAAAGTGCATTACTGTATTGATGTTGTTGTGGCTCCGTTTTTTTCTTATACAAGTTTCAGACTGGTAATACATTTCTCAAAAAAAATCAAATCTGAAAATATTCCTTGAAAATATGCTCAAAACGCATTAAATATTGCAATTTTGGTAAAACTTTGTAATTGAAATTTTGAATATTTTATTATAGATTATAATAACTGGAGAATATGGATTACGTTAATAACATTATCGCGGGGTATTCGTCTTTAAATCTAAGATTACATTATTATATTTTTAAGATTCGGAATTTCTGAAGTTCTTTAAAATATTTTTTTTAACCACAATTTAATTCCTATGAAAAATCTACTAAGGCTATTTTTAGCGATGGCTATGCTTGCCATTTTTGTGCCTTATGCGGAGTCGCAGGTATCGGGAACGATAGCGATTCCAAGCACAAATTACCCCACAATATCGGTTGCAATTGACTCTCTCAATGCTTTCGGTGTGGGTACGGGCGGCGTGACATTTAATGTTGCGGCCGGTCATACTGAAACCCTCGCAAATAAGATCATTACTGCGTCGGGTACTTCGGCAAATCAGATTATTTTCCAGAAGTCGGGTACGGGTGCGAACCCTCTCATTACGGCAGGGGTTGGCGTCAGTACTACACTGGACGGAATAATCATACTTTCGGGTGCTGATTACATTACTTTTAACGCAATTGATTTGCAGGAAAGTACTGGAAATACAACCACCACCACACAGATGGAATGGGGCTATGCACTGCTGAAGGTCAGCGGTACGGACGGCTCTCAGAATAATACGATTAAAAACTGCAGTATTACTCTGAATAAAACCAATACAAATACCAAAGGTATTTATTCCGCAAATCACACAACTGCTTCAACATCTACTTTGACGGTTACGGATTTTGCGGGAACAAATTCAAGCAATAAATTTTACGGTAATTCAATTCAGAATTGCTATTCGGGTATTTATGTTTATGGATATGCAGCTTCATCACCTTATGATTTATATGACCACTTTAATGAAATTGGTGTTGAAGGTGGAAATACCATAAGGCAGTTCGGAGGAAGTTCTTCTTCCACGTATGGTATTTACACATCATATCAGGATAGTATAAATGTAAGCAATAACGATGTCGGAGGCGGAACAGGAACTACCACTTCAAGTTATGGGATTTATATTTATTACGGATATAATTCCAGTGCAACTATTTATAACAATGTAGTTTCCGATACTGTAGCGGCTACATCATCAACTACCTATGGAATTTATGTTTATTACACAGGTTACCAGGGAGTAGATAATTCGTTAAAAATAAGCAGAAATATTGTTCAGGGGATGACTAATACGGCTGCGGGAACATCGGCAGCATTGTACGGTTTTTATTTGTATTATGTTGCTCCGGGTGTTCAGTTTGACTGCGATTCAAATCAATTTATCAATAACAGATGGGGAAATACATCAGGTACTTTTACGGGT
>CAYWMV010000399.1:0-2096 GCA_964459055.1 uncultured Ignavibacteriaceae bacterium
TGGGGATATACTGTGGATTATGTAATGAAATCAGGGGGAAAGGAATACAGGAAGAAATACAAACACTACGTTCAATGATAAATGTTCAATGTTCAATGAAAAATAACCGCAAAGGCGCGACGAACACAATGAAAAAGGATGTATTTTACCACTAAGCGCACTAAGATTTACACTAAGAGACACTAAAATACATAATTTATTAAGAAAGAGAGGGCAGAGAATTACCCTACCCTCAGTTTTAAGATTTTTGTTAAAACTTCAAAATCATCTTTCGGTTTAAACTCCGGAATACCTGTTTTCTTCAAATATTCACTTATCAGGACAGAATAGCAATCATCAAGTATTTCACTTACAGACTTACTGTCTATCTTTGACATAATATTATCGTAATAAAAGATGACATCAGTATAAATTTTATCGAGTTCTGTACAGACAGTATAAGTATCATTAGTTTTTTCAATTAAGAAACTGTTATTTTCATAGACAAACAATATTTTACTGCTTTTATACTGCAGGAATTTAATAAGCATGCCGTAAGGCAAATTTCCTTTGAAGTTCACATCCTTTAAATATATAAATACGTATTCCCTGTAGAAATCGGAATAATATTCTTTATCATGAACGATGTGATAACATATTTTATCCGGTTCTATAAATCCGGTACAATCTGCGCCAATCTTTTTAATTTCATCAGAAAGAGAATCCGGATTATCTACGGACAGTACAGATAGTTCTTTATACGGCGGAACTTCCATTCCTCCGAAGAAATCGGAAGCACTATTAAATTCTTCATTTTCATTTAAACCCGGGAACATATTATTAAACCTCCTTTTTATTGTAAAAATAGAAAAAATATTGTTATGATTATTCTAACGGGATTGGAAAATATTTTTACCGCAACGGCGCTACGCACGAAAAGAAAACAATTAAAAAAGAACAAATATGCAAGAAGGTGTCCTCATCCGATGAACAGAGTTCATCGGATGAGGAAAAATCATTCTACTTTAAGTTTTAACAGTTTGATGAGAATATCGAGGTCGTCAATGAATTTATAATTCTTTTTGCCTGACTTATTAATATATTCGCTTATAAGATTAAGATAACATTCATCCAGCGTACTACTATTCTGTTTTTTAGACATAACATTATTGTAAAAGAAATCAATATTACTATATATGTTTTCGAGTTCTACGCATATATCATAAGTTTCAGGAGTTTTTTCAAAATAAAAATAGATATCCTCCAAAACAAGAAGCAGTTTCATAACTTTATGCTGAAGGAATTTAAGCAAAACACAGTAAGGCAAAGTGCCGTCAAATTCTTCACCCTTAAAATACATAAAAATGTATTCTTTATTAAAGTCCGCAGTAAACTGTTTATTGTACATAAAATGGCAATTGATTTGATGCTGTTCGATATACCCGCTTGAATCTTCGGCTATTGTGCCTCTGATGGCATCCGATAAAAATCTATGATTGTCAGAACCTGATATGCCTAACTCCTCGTACGGAGGCACCTCTTCCATTCCGAAAAAACCGGCAGAATCATCAAAAATTAAATTTTTATTAAATTCCGGAAACATATATTATAAAACCTCCTTTTATTTCTGTTAAAATAGTAGTTATTTTTTTATAATAATTCTAATGCGGATAGAAATTTTTAATTAACCGCAACGACGATAAGAACAGAATTTAGTAATAGAATATAGTAATAGAAGAAAATGGTAACGAAGCCGGTGGAGGTTGTGTGAAAGTAAATTTTCAGGCAGAAAAAACCACAAAAACCTTCCCAAGCCGGAGCTTGGGAAGGAGTATTTTTTAATAAAGAACAAATATATAAGAAGGATTCCTCATCCGGTGAAAAGAAGTTAGTCATAAAATTTCTAAAATCTTTTGCCTTCTATCCAGTTTACATTATATTCTTTGATATATTTTTGGAAATTGGTGCTGTAGGGTTTTTCAAGGAAACTTGTGTGGTTCCCGCCCTCATCTTTTCCGTCGCAGTGAGTGCAGATGTATTTCACGGGCAGATTATAGGGCTTAATGATATTATATAACAAATAATTATTTTCCATTTGTGTGAAAATAATATATACG
>CAYWMV010000400.1:0-2091 GCA_964459055.1 uncultured Ignavibacteriaceae bacterium
ACTTTGCATAAGAGGAGATATTATAAATTCAATCATTCACCGTTTCCCGTCACTTGTCACTTGTTACTTGTCACTTGTTACTTGTCACTTGTTACTCGTTACTTGTCACTTGATTACCACCATTTTCCTTATCTCACTGAAATTACCCGATATCAGTTTGTAAAAATAAGTTCCGCTCGGAAGATTTCCTGCATTAAAATCCACAATGTAAGTGCCCGCACTCTTCGTCCCGTTTACGAGTGACATTACTTCCTGTCCCAGCATATTGTAAACCAAAAGCGTTGTATATGCCGTCTTCGGTATGTCAAATTTTATTTTCGTTACTGGATTGAACGGATTCGGATAATTCTGGTATAATCTGTATTCGGTCGGAGTTACCGTTAACTCGTTTTTACCGCTCGTAACTACATTGGCACCGAATGATATATTTGGTCTGTAATTCTGAATGGAACCTGTTATAATTTCACATCCGTTTCCTGTCGTTAAATCCTGATGCTGGTGGAAAACCTTGTTAGGTGAATTGGATGCGGCAACTATCGAGTTGCTTGTATATGTTGAATTATTGAAACATATATCAATCAGCAGGTTGCTTGAGCCGTCCCAGAGATAAGGATAAGTCAGATAGAAAGTCTTCCATCCTGTCTGTGATACTGCCTCTCCCACCTGATATACCGTAGTCCAGTTGTCGGTTACAAATCCTGAAAGAACGTTGTTCGTGTAATTCTGAAGTTTTATTTCGAATCCGTTCATTATTTGTGATGAAAAACTTTTTACATAAAAACTGATACTCTGAATTATTGCACCGTTCGATGAACCGCCGCCTGCAATGAGTTCGTTTGCAAGATATAGTATCTGTGTCCTCGAGTCCATATAAAATGTGTAAAACGGCCATCCGGCATTTAATGTGTCGTATCCGATGCTGATATTCCCCGGCGCCGGCTGCCTGCCGAGTAATGTTCCGTTGTCACCTGCAATGATTCCTTCCGAATTATTTATGAATTTTACCGCGTTCAGGTTGTTCGTTGTCTTCGACTGGCTTAACCAGTTTGTCCCGCCGTTTGTGGTGTATAATATTGTTCCGTTGTTTCCTGTCGCGTATATCAGATTCGTATTTACGCAGTGTATGCATTTTAATTTTGCAGTAGTGCTCGTTGTCAATTGCGTCCAGTTTGCTCCGCCGTTAACCGAACGGAATATCTTTCCCGCATCACCCGCCGCAAATCCGAGTGTGGATGAAATGAAATGTATTGATGATAATGTGTCCGTGTTGATTCTTACACTTAGAAAATTAGTGCCGCCGTTAGTTGTCCGTATTACATAACCGTATGTGTCCGCTGCCCAGCCTCTCGTGGCGTCAAGCATATATACTTTCGCCGAATATCCGGGCATTACATATACATTGAACCAGTGAAGTCCCGCATCTGTTGTCTTCTGTATTGTCCCGTATCCGTCGCCGAGATATCCGACCGTGCCCGATACGAAACTGATTGACGTTACGGGATATGCAGAGTTGGTCGATATTTCCGTCCAGTTCACACCGCCGTTTACTGTCTTGTATATTTTACTGTTCCTGCATCCGGCAAATCCCGTAGTGCCGTTGAAATAAAGAGAAAGTATGTCGCTCGTTACGGGAAACGGCATTGCCGACCAGTTGTTTCCGCCGTTCGTTGTGCGGATTAATTTTCCGTTGTTCCCTGCTGCAATTATCTGGGTAGGGGATATTATCGCTATATCATTTAAATTTTCAAATGTACCGCTGTTTAATATTACCCAGTTTACCATTTGCGGGTAGAGATTTATTACCGGAATTAAAATGATTAAAATAAGTAGAAATGATTTTTTCATATTCGCTCCATGAATTTTCTCTAAATGTTGTAATTTATTTATTCAATTTCAACATATTTTTATTTGGCTAAATTTCCACATCCGGTTGTATTCATAATTCAAAATTGAATCGCGTCTCTGCGAGAAATATTTTAATCGCCTCTTTTCTCTTTACTATTTACTCTTTGCTATTTGTTCTTTGTTATTTGTTATTTGCTCTTTGTATTTGCTATTTGTTCTTTGTTATTTGCTATTTGTTCTTTGCGG
>CAYWMV010000401.1:0-2088 GCA_964459055.1 uncultured Ignavibacteriaceae bacterium
CAAAGACGCTATTCAATTAAGAATTAAAAATTAAGAATTAAGAATAAAAAGCAGGTTACGATGCAGGAGCATCGTAACCAGGTCAAAGATGGGGTGGGGGAATAGGAAAAATGACTTGACAGATTTTAAATATATTTATAAGTTATATATAATACGGTTAATAAAACTTATTTCTTAAAGTTAGGACTTTGAGGGAAAAGGAGAAATAAATGAGAAAATATTTAACAGTTTTAATTTTAATTTTTACTGCGGGGAACATATATTCTCAAACTTTAACGAATCAGCAGAAAATATTACTCGGACGCAATTTATATTCGATTAAATTAACAGGGGATGCCATAGGCGGAGAAAAAATAGTTGACGTTAAAATTAATAAATCCGGTATGACGAAGATTCCGAATTTGCCGTCAGTAAAGGTTATTAACGGAGTGATGACGCAGGAAGTAAAGATGCAGGATTTATCGTGGGATATAACGTATAAACCGACCGGCGGGCAGACAATTTACGATTTGCAATCCAACGGAACTGCACAGCAAATCTGGCAGGACCCCCTGAGACAATATAATATTCATACTGTATTCATGTCTGCCGAATATTCCGATGAAACTTTTACTAACAGAAGAACAAAATATTATTTCAGCAATGACGGAGGTACAAACTGGGATTTCATAGCAAATGTGATGTCTCATAAAACAGGTTTTTGTGTAATAACAGGAACATCGGAAGGGAACGCACTTATCGGAAATCACGGTGCATACGGAGGCGGAATTACGAGGACACAATTTTTTTATGATGCCGCACCGGGATTAGGTTCCTTTACATTTCTGGACCCGCCTAATAACGGAATTAACGGTTACGTCTGGCCGAGGGTTGTTGCTACCGCTTCAATATTAAATACAAGAAAATTTATATATATCAGTGCGATAAACGGGATGGATTCAACATTGAGGGGATATTCAAATTCGTTTGCATACAGCAATTTCGGACCGTGGCAATATTTCAATTCCGACCAGGCGGAGACATATGCGATTGCGAGAAGTACAAGCGGAGAGAAAATCGGAATTGTTTACAGGGCTAATGAAGTTCACGTACCTGCGGATTACGGGGATGTATATTTTGCAGAAACAACGAACGACGGATTAACCTGGTCGGCGCCCTTAAAAATTTTCAAAGCAAATTTTACTACTGACAGTCTCGCAGCGTTAAGGGGATTTTCTATAGTTTATCAGAATGAATATCCGAAAGTAGTTTTTGAGACAATAAAACAGACTCCATCGGGGAATTATTTTCCCGGGGCACCTGCAAAAATCAGATTCTGGTCAACGACACTTCCGGGTTCAGACCCGAACAGAAGCATTGTACTTGCGGATACGAGCGACGTAGGCTGGCATCCGAATTTCGGAGTGAACGATGTGCTGGGTACTTTATGCAGACCTACGATTGGACGTTCACCGAACAATTATACATTATTCTGTGCATTTATGGTACCGTCGGATTATGCAGGAGGCATTGCGGATAGTACTCCTTACAAAGACATTTGGGCAAAAGTATCGGAAGACGGCGGACTGCACTGGTATGCGGCGGTAAAAATAAATTTTCAATCGCCGAGATTAGACTGGGCTTATCCTTCGATATCTCCGATTAACGAGGAGGAGGGCGATTATCATTATTTTAACATTGCCGTACAGGTAGATACGATTCCGGGTTCATTTGTAAACGGACCGGCAAACGGGAAGTCGCTGGCGCAGCAATATCACATCAGGGTAAAACTTTTTAAAGTTTTAGTTATCGGGGTGAAGAGGATTTCGACGGAGGTGCCGGCTTCGTTTGAGTTGGGGCAGAACTATCCGAACCCGTTCAATGCAGTGACAAAAATTCAGTTCAAAGTTGCAAGTGACAAGTTTGCAAAGTTAATTGTTTACGATTTAGTTGGAAAAGAAGTGGCGAGGTTAGTGGATGAGAGGTTGGAGGCGGGGGTTTATGAGGTGAGGTTTGATGCGGGAGATTTGCCGAGCGGCATTTACTTCTATCGTATGGAAACAGAAAATTTCACGGAAACAAAAAAATTAATTTTACTGAAATGAAAAC
>CAYWMV010000402.1:0-2086 GCA_964459055.1 uncultured Ignavibacteriaceae bacterium
ATGCGTAATGATGGTATTCTGCGATATTCCGCTAATCCGCGTTTTCAGCGTTCCAAAAAGTTTTCCATTTTGTGCAGAATTTGAGAACTAATGGATTAATTGAATCGCAAATGGAGTTTAAATTTGGTAAATTTGCATATTCAGTAAAATCTAAATATCATCACTATGAACACAAAAGAAATCATCGCAATTGAAGATAAATATGGAGCACATAATTATCATCCGCTCGATGTTGTTATTGAAAAAGCCGAAGGAATCTGGGTATGGGATGTTGACGGTAAAAAATATATGGACTGTCTTGCTGCGTATTCCGCAGTTAATCAGGGACATTGTCATCCCAGAATTATGAAAGCAATGAATGAACAGGCGGGAAAAGTTACACTCACTTCCCGTGCTTTCAGAAACGACCAGTTGCCGTTGCTATGTAAGGAATTGTGCGAACTGACGGGATATACAATGGTTCTGCCGATGAACTCGGGAGCCGAAGCAGTTGAAACTGCATTGAAAGCCGCAAGAAAATGGGGATATAAAGTAAAGGGTGTCCCTGAAGATAAAGCCGAAATTATTGCCTGCACGAATAATTTTTCGGGTAGAACAATATCAATTATCAGTTTTTCGACCGAAGCGCAATATAAAGACGGATTCGGACCGTTTACTCCGGGATATAAAATTGTCGAATACGGAAATGCGGAAGACTTCGAAAAAGCAATTACTCCAAATACGGTTGCATTTCTTGTCGAGCCTATACAGGGTGAGGGCGGCGTTATCGTTCCGCCGGAAGGTTATATGAAAAAAGTGTATGACATCTGCCGGAAGAATAATGTATTATTAATTGCCGATGAAATTCAGTCGGGACTCGGCAGAAGCGGTAAACTTTTTGCTTACGAATACGACGGAATAAAACCCGATATGGTAACAATCGGTAAAGCATTGTCAGGCGGATTTTATCCCGTTTCTGCTGTATTATCAGATAAGGAAATTCTCGGCGTATTTAAACCCGGCGACCACGGGTCAACATTCGGCGGTAATCCGCTCGGTGCTGCAGTTGCTAGAGAAGCACTTAAAGTGCTGGTCGAGGAAAATCTGATTGAAAAATCCTTCGAACTCGGAAATTATTTCAGACAGAAATTAAACGATATTAACAGTAAACATGTGAAGGAAATCCGCGGAAAAGGTTTATTCATCGGAGTTGAACTTAAACCCGAAGCAAAAGGAGCAAGAAGATTCTGTGAAGCCCTTAAAGACAGGGGAATCCTCTGCAAGGAAACTCACGAAAATGTTATTCGTTTTGCTCCGCCGCTTATTATTACAAAAGACGACATTGACGGGGCATTACCGAAAATCCGGGAAGTCCTTCTTGCCGATTAAAATTTTTTTTACTCTGAACCCTCTATCGCTGTGAAATATTACCGTTGAGGGTTCTTTTTTATGTTCTAAATGGTTATTTTTTGATATATTGGCAATTTCACATTTAAATTGCTATTGAACAATAGATTAGGTAAATTATTAAATATAGAATAGTTATTTTCCTTTTCGGACAGGATTTTTTTATTTACTCGAGACTCTTCTGAAATTACTTCAGTGATTATCCCGCAGTTAAAATTTTCTTCATACTCCATAAGGAATAATTTTTAACTATCTTAATTTTAATAACTGATAAGAATCTGATATTCTTATCATAAAAGTCCTTTTGGACAGGAGAAATAAAATGAAAATTTACGTCGGAAACATTCAGCGGGAAACCCCTGAAAATGAAGTTAAAGAATTGTTCGAGACATACGGCAAAGTAGAAAGCATTAATCTCATCAGAGATAATTACAGTAAAATGCTTAAAGGCTTTGGATTTGTCGAAATGAACGATGAGGCGGAAGCACAAAACGCAATTAAAAACCTTGACGGTCAGTTGTTAAACGGAAGACCGCTCACTGTTAATGTTGCTCGTGAGAAAACTGAAGGATTTCAGAAAAAATCCGGTTTCAGATCACGTCGTTAATAATATTAATTTTTTAATGAAAAACTCCGTTTATTTATAAACGGAGTTTTTTTTTGATATTTATTACTCCCTGCTCCATATTCCTTCCTACTT
>CAYWMV010000403.1:0-2076 GCA_964459055.1 uncultured Ignavibacteriaceae bacterium
GACTCGTTAATCTGAAAGTATATGATGTTTTGGGAAGGGAGGTTAAGAATCTTGTCAATGAAGTAAAATCTGCGGGAAGATATAGTGTTTTGCTTGACGGTTCGGATTTATCGAGCGGGGTATATTTCTACCGAATCGAATCCGGTGATTTCGTTCAGGTGAAGCGTATGGTCCTTCTCAAATAATAATATTTGTCCCATGTTCAACCCGGGATAATTCAGAAAAAATAAAATTCTTATATCATCCGAAGATTTGAAAAATAAATTTTCGGATGATTTTTATTAATATATCTATATAATCTGCTCCGTTCCTGTGAGTCTCCCTGTTATACTCCGACGGAAAAAATGACTCTCGCTACACACCCTGTTTATCACTCCCGCCCTATACTTCCGGAAGGAATATAATGCTTTATGAGAATTATTTCCGGTTTTTTTCCGGATTTTATCCTGATGCTATCAGAACAGGAATAGAAACCTTGAAGATTTCACACAGTCTTTTTGTCGTCGGGATTCTTTAAAAATTTTCATTCCCGCAACTTTTTCGATTCATCGTGAAATGAGGTTTCCTGTTTTATGCGTTTAAACGGTTTTTTATTCTTTAACGGTCAACTTGAGTAATTAACTGAATTGTAACCTGATTGTATTATTTTTTATTTTATCTGTTGACATCTCACTTTTTCTGTGTTATTTTTGTAATGCCATATATAATTATGGTTTATTAAAAACGGAGGAATTTAATTATTTATTTTGATAAACATAAATATGATTTAGATTTGCTGGGGCTGAAAGTGAACCTTATAAAATGTCATAGTTTTGTCATATTTTTGAGTGTCATTTTTTACTATGTCATTGTTTTATCAATTCCGAAAATGTCATATATGAAATTTCTGTAACGCTCTTTGACATAATATAATACGTGCTTTGGTATGTTTTGTATGCACCCGTTTGTGTGCCTTCTGACGTCTCATGTTTTTCTCTGCGTCCGTTTCGACGTAGCGGTTAATTTATATTTGTGTTTATTCCGTGTTTCATCTGTGTCATTCAGTGTTTCGGATGCGTCCTGTTTTTATGCCTTCTACAACCTAAGTTATAAAATTAAAAAATCTTGAATATATCTAATGAATTTAATATACTTGTAAATATTTTGTCGTGTACATAGCAAACCGGATCCAAGCATAACTTATTTCTCGCAAAGTCGCAGAGAAGCAAAAACGCAAAAAATATTTATTTAAAATTATTTTGTGGATTTAGTGTAAATTTTAGTGACCTTAACTTTAAAAATGCATATTAAAATTTTTTTATATAAGACATAACACAAGACTATGGGAATATTCATATCGGTTTCGATAATATTAATCTGGGCAGCACACCTTATGTTCAGCATTTTGTACGTAGAAGTTGACTTTTCAAATCCTTTATTCTACTTACACATCTTACTTCAGGGTTATCTCTTCACAGGATTATTCATAACCTCACACGATGCGATGCACAGGACAGTATCGAAAAATAAAAGGATTAACAATGCTATCGGAAGGACATCGGCATTTCTGTTTGCGGGATTTTCATATAAGAAATTGCTAAAGAACCATCATTTACACCACAAGCATCCCTGCACAGAAGAAGACCCTGACTACTGCACAAAATCACAGAATTTTTTCATCTGGTTTTTCACATTTTTCTTCAGGTACATAACGATTACACAACTCATAATAATCGGAATAATTTTCAATTTATTGAGTTTTATAAACGGCGAAACCCCTGTCTGGTTTTACTTTGTTATTCCTTCTTTTATCGGAACGTTTCAGTTATTTTATTTCGGCACTTATCTCACCCACAGAAAACCCCACACTCCCGAAATGATGCCCTACCACGCCCGAACGCTAAAGAAAAATCATTTAATTGCAATGCTGACCTGTTATTTTTTCGGATACCATTACGAGCATCATTCAAAACCGTATGTACAGTGGTGGCAGTTGTATAAAACGAAAGTTTGATAAAAGGATTTGTCCCTGCATTCAATGAACAAAATGCAGGGATACCCAAAGAAAAATTATCAGAAATTATAAATAAACGCCAG
>CAYWMV010000404.1:0-2060 GCA_964459055.1 uncultured Ignavibacteriaceae bacterium
TGGGCTGTAAATTCGAATTGCTAAGATTTTTTTTATTCCCAGCCCATGACTGCAGTCATAGGATATTATGTAACAAAAACATTCTGAAACCGTTTTAACGGTTTCTTTTTATGCTGTTTGCAAAATAGAGATAAAATAGTTATATTAATATATAGACATTTCCCGGAAATACTATACCCTGAAAAAAAATATGAGACTATTAATAATATCAAACAGATTACCCGTAACAGTAGAAATAAAAGAAAGCGGAATAAATTTAAAAGAAAGCGTGGGCGGACTTGCAACGGGCATTAGTTCATATCTTGCATCAATCAAGGGGAGCACAAACACGCGCGGATACAAGTGGATTGGCTGGCCCGGGATCGAATTACCTGAAAATATCAGACCTGAAATAGAAGATAAATGCCGTGAACTCAACATACACCCTGTCCATATTGACGAAAAAATGATGGATGATTTTTATAACGGATTCTGCAATAAAACTCTCTGGCCGCTGTTTCATTATTTTCCGTCATACACACATTATGATTCAGAACAATGGGAGCAATATAAAAATGTCAACAGCATATTCTGCGATGAAGTAATAAAAGTTGCCAAACCAAACGACCACGTCTGGATTCACGATTATCATCTGATGCTGCTTCCCGGATTATTAAGGAAAAAATTATCTAATCTTAAAATCGGTTTTTTTCTTCACATACCGTTTCCCTCATACGAAATTTTCCGCCTGCTTCCAAAAGACTGGCGGACTGAAATAACAGAGGGATTACTTGGAGCCGACCTTATAGGTTTTCATACTTTTGATTATGCCAAGGACTTCCTTAATACAGAGATGCACATAACCGGAAATGACCACGATTCCGGATATGTTTATCTGCCCGACCGGGTTTTAAAAGTTGATTCATTTCCGATGGGAATTGAATATGATAAATTTATAAATGCGGTTGATTCAACTGAAGCAGTTGCAGAGAGAAATGAAATTATCAAAACACTTAAAGATTCAAAGTTACTGCTCTCAATTGACAGACTTGATTATTCAAAAGGAATTATAAACAGATTGAAGGGGTATGAAAGTTTTCTTGAGAAATACCCTGAATGGAAAGGCAAAGTTACTATGCTGCTAGTTGTAGTCCCTTCACGAATAGGCGTTGCCCAGTATGACGAAATGAAAAAAGAAATTGACGAATTTGTCGGTCGTCTGAACGGGAAATACGGAACAATGGGATGGACACCAATAATCTATCAGTTCAGGCTGATTCCGCTGAATGCACTGGCAGGAATATATAATGTATCAGATGTTGCTCTGATTACACCGCTCAGAGACGGTATGAACCTGATAGCAAAAGAATACATCACATGCCGAAGGGATAAACAAGGCGTTTTAATATTAAGTGAAATGGCGGGTGCGGCAAGGGAACTCGGTGAGGCAATAATTGTAAATCCCAATGATACGAACGAGATTGCAGATGCGATTCACAATGCACTTAATATACCGGTAGCAGAGCAGGTAATGAGAAATACAATAATGCAGTTAAGACTAAAAAGATATAACGTCAAGAAATGGGCAAATGATTTCATTCATTCGCTCGACGAAATTAAGAAAGTTCAGGGTCTTAGAAAATTTACTCCGCTTGACTCCGCAGGAATAAATTTAATACTGAAAGAATTTAAAAGGGCTTCAGGCAAAATAATTTTCCTTGATTACGACGGTACACTGGTCGAATTCAGTCATCATCCTCAGCTTGCATATCCTAAAGAGAGTCTGCTTGGACTTTTAAAAGACCTGACAAGACTTAAAGACACTAAAATCGTGCTTATCAGCGGAAGAGACCGGATGACTTTGAATAACTGGTTTAAAGATATACCGTTCGGCATCGTAGGCGAGCACGGGCTCTGGTTAAGGGACGAAAGGGGGCACTGGACAAAAATCAGAAAACTTGACAACCGGTGGAAGAAAATTATTCTACCCGTCATTTCAAAATACACAGATATGCTTCCGGGTTCTTTTATCGAAGAAAAAGATAATTCGATTGTATGGCATTACAGAAATTCCGACCCTG
>CAYWMV010000405.1:0-2042 GCA_964459055.1 uncultured Ignavibacteriaceae bacterium
TCTGCGTCTCCGCGTCTCTGCGAGAAATATTTCTTTGCGTCTTTGCCCCTTTGCGACTTTGCGTGAAATACGTAATGAAAAAAGCTTTACTTTTTAACCAAAATTTCTTTGCCATTTTACACAGAATTTGAGTGGTAATGGATTAATTGCTTTTTCTCTCTGCGTCTCCGCGTCTCTGCGAGAAATATTTCTTTGCGTCTTTGCCCCTTTGCGACTTTGCGTGAAATACGTAATGCAAAAAGCCGGTGAAACAAGTTCATCCGGCTTTTTATTTACTGAAATGAAAGAAAGAATCAATTTGCAGGAATCTGCGCGACCGTATGCCCTATAAACCAGAAATTCGTTCCTGATGGCAGCGGCAATGTGAACTGCTTGTAATTTGTTGCCGTAAAGTTATATGTATTCCCGAATTGACCCGGCGCGGTCATTGTTGGTTTTACCGAATTCAGGTAAATATGTACCTGCTCAAATTTTATCGTTCCGGTCGTCATATAAGTTACAATCAGATTCGTACCCGATTTACTTATTGTAACAGTGACTGCATTAATTGCACCGGAAATAATGTTTGAACCTGCGTCTGCCCACAAAGTATAAGTCTGAGGCAGATTATTAACATTAATATTCCCCGCCCATCCCCAGTTCAGTTTGGATAATTTGAGCGACGGATAATTTTCCGGATTTGCTTTATTATCGTATGCGAAAACGTATCCGCCCTGTGCTATGGTCGGCTTTGCAAATGCAGTTTCGGATGTGTAAAGCATCTGCGGAGGATTTTCCGTACAGCAGTATTCATAACAGGTTATCCAGCCCCACTGATTTCCGCCCCATTGCTGATTGAACGATTTTCCGCATCCGAGATTACCGGTGTAACCCCACCCGGTTTCGTTGAATCCGTTCGGTCCCAGCACTTCAGAATGTGCGAGGATATATACATTCACGGGATTATTATCACATCCGAAATTCGGAGCGCAGTCCGTTAGTACGGAAAGCGGTATGGTAAATGTATGTGTCGTACCTCCGTTCAGATTGTAATGATAGGGGAATAGTCCCGGTGAAGGATTTCCGTTATTTTGCGGTACATTCGCAAGGTTGCATCCCACCCAGACGTGCAGCCAGTTTGCGTAATAAGGAGAATTGAATACGTATTTTACATACAGATTTGTATTGTCATTCCATACTTTGATGTATCCGACTTCAGTTGTCTGACCGGCATAAATCGGAGTTGTGAAAGGAGGGCAAATCCGGTCATTTACGTTTGTATTGTTCAACACCATATCATCCTTACTGCAACTCGTAATGACGACAGTTGCTGCTATAATCAGCAAAAGTAAAGGTAATATAAAAGTTATTTTCCTGTTCATAATAAAAAAGCCTGAATTAATTTTAAAAAATATTTTGAATAAGTTTTGACGAAACACAATTCATTAGTAAATCAGAAATAAATATAGACGAAACCAAGTAATTAAAGAACCAAATTCATAAATAATATATACATTTTAATGAAAAAATGCCTGTAAGACAAAGTAACATTTTTTTGTAGGATTAATCTTACAGAAAAATATAAAAAAAAAGCCGGACTAAGTCCGGCTTATAATAATTTATTTCCGAATGTATTATGGAGTGCAATCGAGCATCCACCGGAAAAATCTAAGATGAGGATGACCTCCGGGTAAAGGAGCACCGTATTTTCCGTCAGCGAATGCTGTTTCGTCAAGATCACTGCAAGGCATTATAATATCAAATATCATCGGCTGGAATGTAAAGAACTGTGCATCTCTGAAATTTGGTATGGGATTGTTACAATCTACCGGTACTAATACCCCGACGATTGTCTGGTTGCATTGTGGATAAAACGTTTGATTTATCGGAGATGTCCCGTTATATTTTACCATTGCATCATAAATAATTCCCCATACGGCTGCAGAATTTTTGGGATTCATCCATGAACTACTTGCCGGTAAATCATCCACCAAACTCCAGATGGCATTCTGAATATCAGCAACAGTTAATTCGGTTATAATTCCACCTGTAGGAATAAAAGT
>CAYWMV010000406.1:0-2034 GCA_964459055.1 uncultured Ignavibacteriaceae bacterium
CTTCCTGTAAATCGGATTCGCCTTTTCCTGTTGAAGCACCGCCGGAATTGATTAATCCCGCTCTGCCCATGTAATTGTTCGCAACCTGATATCTTGTTAAATCTATGGGATTGTCGGTGGTGAGTTTTTCGTAAACGAGTTTGTGCGTCTTTCCGAATTTCGGGATCGCATTGTATCCGCCGTTGTTTTCGGGAAGTTTTTGCTTGATTATGTCTGCTTCAATCGTTACACCGAGATGATTTGCCTGTCCCGTTAAATCTGCCGATACGTGGTAATCTTTGTCGCCTTTTATGCTGAATGCGGAATTGCGAAGGTAACACCATAGTATCGTTACTAGCCCCAGTTCGTGTGCGTATGCAAATGCGTCTGATATTTCCATTATCTGCCTCGTGGATTCGTCGGATCCGAAGTAAACAGTCGCCCCTACTGCCGCTGCACCCATATCAAATGCCTGGTCAATGTTTGCAAATAATACCTGGTCGTATTTGTTGGGGTAGGTGAGTAATTCGTTGTGGTTGATTTTCAGTATGAATGGAATTCTGTGAGCATATCTTCTTGATACGGCACCTAAAACTCCGAGTGTCGATGCTACTGCATTGCAGCCGCCTTCTATTGCGAGTTTAACGATGTTTTCAGGGTCGAAGTATGCGGGATTCGGCGCGAATGACGCTCCTGCAGAATGCTCAATCCCTTGGTCAACGGGCAAAATGGATAAATATCCGCTTCCGCCTAAACGCCCGGTGTTGAATATAAGTTGCATGTTCCTTAATACCGCAGGGTGCCTGTCGGTATTAATGAATACTCTTTCGACAAAATCAGGTCCGGGTAAATGTAACATTTCCTTCGGAATTGTCGTGCATTGGTGCTTCAGAAGATATTCATTGTCAGCACCGAGTAATTTCTTGATGTTTTCGTTCATTTTGTTTTGTTTTAATTTATTAATATTAATTTTATCTTTTCTTTTTCCTTTTTTGCGTAGTATTCGTTTTCGTCCGAAAAGTGTATCGTCCTTATAAATCCTAAACAAAAAAATTCGCCTTTGTATTCCGTTACACTGCTTATTGCTCCGGCTTCTGCTTCTTTTCCGTTTTTTTCATAATATATGAGAGTTTTTTCTCCTGTGTCTTCCGGTGATTTGAATACTCGTAATGATTTCGGTAATTTATTTCTGCTGTCGATTCTCGCAAGTACTTCCTGCCCAATATAACATCCTTTGTCAGGTGAAACGTATTTATCTAGTCCGCATTCAAGAGGATTTACTCCGTCGTTTATTTCGTTCGGCTCTTTCGGAATTTTGTTTGCTATTCTGAAATATTCGGGAATTTCTCCTTCCGTATGCGTGTAATCCTTCAGGAATTTTTGAATTTCTTTGGTCTTTTCAGTTCTTAGCAGAACGTTGAATGTGTCTCCATAAAAATTGTCCGTGTAATAATGCAGGCTTTTCCTGTCCTTATAATCTTTTATAACAGCATTTCGGAATTCTACATATTCTTTTGTTTCCTCATAAAAAACAATTATTTCGGAATATTCATCCTCCGGTATTGAAAATTTAACGTCGTCGCTGAAAATATATTTTTCAAAATGTGTGAATAATTTGTGCCCCTGTCCTTTCCCGGTTGTTATTAATATCTTTTCGAAATCGTTGGTTATTTTTGCCAGACCAAGTATCCTGCCTTTGTCGTTTAGGAAAATTGTTCCTGCGGTCTGCCCGGGTTTTAATGTTCTTAGTTCGTTTGTGCTGATTCTGTTTAAATAATCAATCACTTCTGAACCTCTGCCTTCAATTAATGAAACTGAACGGATGAAATATTTTTTCGCTAACGATATCAATAAATTTATTAAAAATTATTATTTAACCTTAAATTTAGTCATTTTATGAAAGTATTTCAATTTAGTTCAAAATCCATAATCAAGTCATGCCTGAACCAAAATGTTTTTATTCCTTAATAAAATCTGCGTTAATTTGTATAATCTGCGTCATCAGTGTGCCAAATTCGAAATACTTGCGTTGTCACTTGTTACTTTCTTCTTGCC
>CAYWMV010000407.1:0-2028 GCA_964459055.1 uncultured Ignavibacteriaceae bacterium
GATTTCACTTTATTATTAGGGGCTGTATCAAAACAATGATTAATGTAAAAACGAACTCACCCCTAACCCCTCTGTTATGTTAAAAGTCAATAGCAGAGGGTAAAATTTTAATTGTTTTTATAAAAACATATCAATTTTGTACTATCCACTCTGGTTTAGTGCTCTGAGCTTGCCATAAAGGTTGGGGAGAGGGCATACCACTATACTTTCTCTGCATTCTTTATTTTGCAGCGTTTATATGGGCGTACTATTTATTTTTCCCTTAAAATTAGTTCATGATTTTAGTCCTGTTTTTTTTATTCTTTATTACTGAAACCACATCTAAACTAAAGTAATCTTTATTAAAATTAATCAATCTGTTATTTTCAATCATATCGTTATTTTTTACGATAGTTGCAAGACATCGACTCAAATATATTTTAATTGCCGCAGTCTCTTGATTAACAATTAAATTGCATGAGGGGGAAAACGGTCAATTTTGGTAAGTCTAAATTTTATTTAATAAAGTGTTATTTAATTCCGATTATTAATTTCATTATTACATTTTTTAATTTACTTGATAAGTTATTTCTTGTTTTTTGTTTGTTTTAATACTATTCTTGTTTTATTTCAGTTCCTTTGAATATTTTTATCTCTTTGATTTTATTCGTATCTATTTTTTTATTTTTATTTTTATTTAATGAATATTCCTTAATATATGGTGTTTCTGTAATCCAGATAGTTCTTATCCTATTCAGAAGTTTTTTAGCAATTCTTATTATTGCTTTTTTGACATCATTATTCCCTCGTTTTTGCCCTGATGACGTGCTCAATAAACCACTATATTTATCTTTTAATTCAGGGTCATATCTGATTGCTACCCAAGAAGATTCGATTAATGCATTGCGAAGTCTTGCATTTTTTCTACTTGTTAATCCTAAGTTAGTTTCTTTAGAACCCGAGTTATGGCATGCAGGGCTTAGTCCTACATAACTTGCCAGTTTGTCAAAGTTCTTAAATCGGGTTATATCCCATAGTTCAGTATATAAGGTATATGCCGTTACTATTCCTATCCCGGGTATAGTTTTTATCGCATTTATTTTTCGTTCCATTTCCTCATTCATGCTTATTACCCTCCTTATTTCTTTTAGTATGTCCGCTAAGGTATTCCTATATTGTACTAAGGTATCTAATAATATTCTTAATTCATAATTTGTTTCAGAATGTGAAAATTTCAATTTCCGCAAATACATTATATATTGGTTGCTCCATCTACCTATTTTGTATTGCTCAATTATCTTTATCTTGTTCCGATTTAATAATGATTTAATCTGGTTTTTTATTTCTGTTTGTTTCTTTACAAACTGTTCTCGCAGTCTTGATAATCCACGGTTCGCTTCTTGTTGTGTATTGGGAATAGCGATTCCTGTTAGCATTTCTTTTGACAAGGCAAATGCTAATTTCCTTGAATCTATTGAATCAGTCTTTTGCTTCTTTTCTTTATGTGTCGTGGGGACGTCTGCAGCATTAACTATAATATTTTTTATACCTACTTTCTCTAATTCTCTGTGCACTGATGCCCCACAAAATCCGGATTCATATACAGAATAATAATTAAAACCGGGATACCGTTTTCGCAAATATTTAGATAGTTCTGCTGCGTTTGGGTTTGCATCATTTTGGTATAGCTCTTTCCCGTCACTTACTATAGTTACCTTCCAGCTATTTTTGTGTACATCAATCCCTATATAAAGGTTTTTGGTCGTTTCTAAATTCATTTCTTGATTTTGGTAGTTTGTTTTAGTATTTTTCATTTTGGTATCCATTACTGTTTATTATTTTTTTATTTGAACTATAAATATAATACTCTTTGCAGAATGGATACCTTTTTTTATTTATACTTTTAAACATAATGTCTCTTATTCTGAATGCTGAATAAGAGAGGGGAATAACAAACCATTTATAGCCGGTTAGCTGTATTTAACACAATAGATTATGTAAATATAGACGTCATCCCTCTCTTCCCAAGAGAGGGAACGAGGGTGAGGT
>CAYWMV010000408.1:0-2026 GCA_964459055.1 uncultured Ignavibacteriaceae bacterium
TGACATAACAGAACTCTGACTAATATTTACCGGAGTTATTCTTACTCTCATTTTAATATCGAAGTCATCGAAAAGTTTTTCGAGGTCGGCATCGGGATGGAAATTATCTATAACGCTTATTACAAGGGGTTCGGGGACGGCGGGATAGGTTGTTCCGGTTTTATATTTCTTTTCGACGCTTTGGATTGCAAGGTCCATTCCGACTGATATGTTAATAGTTTGTTTTAAGCCGAGTTCGGGGATTTCGAGTGTGATTTCATCTTCGATTGGTGCGGAGAGAGTGCTGCTGCCAGTATTATGATAATAAAGAGTGTATTCTTTGCCCGGAGCAAGGTCATCAAAAATGAAAGTTTCACCAAGAGGGTTAGTTTTTGATGTTGTTAATAAACCGAATATATCTTTTGTCGAAATTGTTGTCCTATAACCACTTCCTTTAGGCGGCGCGTTGATTATAAGTTTAATTTCGTTATAATACTGCGAGCCCTGCGGCATAATCGAGTGTTCAGCAAAAAAAGTTGATTTCGAATTTCTTTTATAAATTTCAAGCGGGACATAATATGTTTCTTTACCTGATTTAACGTCAACCGCTTTAACTTCGACCTTTATGTTATCCTTTCCCTCAAGGGTGGTTTCATCGGGAGCGGTGTAAGTGAAATACGCATTGCCTTTTGCATCCGTGACTGCTTCTGTTTTATCAAACGAGCCGCTTTGCTGATTTACAAATTCGATTCTGACGGTTCTTCCTGCTTTTTTCTGCGGGTTTGAACAATCAACATCAACCTTCAACTGACAGGAGGAATTATCTCCGGGTGAGGTGAAGAGATTATTATTTGAAGTGTTATATAGATTTATTATCAGCGATTCATTCTGTTCGTTTTCATCGTCATTGTTCTGTATAATTATTTCATTGTTAGACGGCGGAATTTCCTCATTCTCCTTATTGTGTTCAGTTACATTTATTTCATTATCAGCATTTGGTTTCCATTCGTAGATATAATCAACATTAGCTCCCTGAGCAAAATATACAACTATTTTGTAATAAGATTTTCCATTATTAAACGGTTCGGGAGGATTTAAAACGGCTTTCCCGCTACCGGATGTTTTAGTTTTATTAAGTTCTAAATGAATAAGTGTTTTGGCATTTTGATTAGTCATTTTGCCTGTATCACTGTTCATCGGGCATTCATACATTCCTCCGCCCACACCCGGATTCCACCATTTTTCACCTTCGGGAATTTCGTATTCCAGTTTCAAAGAGACTGTAATTTCAGTTTCAACACCGGGTGTCAAAGCAGAAGGAGGCTGAGAATAAGATAATGTCCCATTAGAACGGTACTTTCCTGAATATGCTTTAGACGCCTCCATATAAGTTAATGAACCCGAACCTCCGGAATGAGATTTCTTCCACTGATTATCATCAATCGGTTTTTTAAGGTAAACGTTAGTTTTTATCAATATCCAGGAACCTTTATTATTTACATTTTGTGACAGAGCAACTCCATTAATAACAACGGAGACAAGTAAAATCACTACCAGTAAAGATAAAGAGGCATTTTTTTTCAGGATGTAAGAAACCGGATTTTTCATAGGATTAGATTATGATTTTTATTCAGAATTAAATTTTGATATTTGAGAACAGTGACACAATAAAATATTGAAAAAATGAAAGTTGTTCAATGGAAAAGGGGATTCGGTAGGGAATAAAAGTTAAAAGTAACAAGTTGAAAGGGACAAGGGAAAAAGTAATTATGAATTTTAAATTATGAATTATGAATGAAAAGCAACAAAACGCATTTCACGCGAAGACGCTATTCAATTAAAAATTAAAAATTAAGAATTAAAAATAAAAAGCATGATGACGTATTTTAACACTAAGGGAACAAAAACAATTAAGAATTAAAAATTAAGAATTAAGAATTTCATCAATTAAAAATTAAAAATTAAGAATTAAAAATAAAAAGCATGATGACGAATTTCACGCAAAGACGTCTATAAACAAAAAAGTCAAGGATATAGATATGCCCCG
>CAYWMV010000409.1:0-2017 GCA_964459055.1 uncultured Ignavibacteriaceae bacterium
TTCAACTCTTTCTAACATACTCCTTCCCAAGCTCCGGCTTGGGAAGGTTTTTGCGATTTTTTACTGCTTGACAGTCTAATCTTATACAATCTCCTCCGTTCATCGGATGAGGTGTTTAGAAAATTCAAAATTCAAACCTGAAACTAAACATCGGAATAATCCCCGGTTCCTTTTTCTCTTCAACTCTTTCTAACATACTCCTTCCCAAGCTCCGGCTTGGGAAGGTTTTTGCGGTTTTTATCGGATGAATTTCCAAAATTATTTCAAAATTCAAACCTGAAACTGAACATCGGAATAATCCCCAGTTCTTTTTTCTCTTCAACTCTTTTCATTAATGCATTGTACTCATACCCCAGAGCAGGATTCTGATTCAGCAGATTTTTAACCTGAAGAGTAATAACACCCGACGACTTGCTGAAATTCATCCTGTATGTTACGGAAAAATCCAGATATAAAAACGATTTCAGCCTTTCCGTATATATCTTATCGTAATCAAGTATTTCCCTGTTAGCGGCTATTGAAGATTCAAGGTCAACCGGAATGTAATACTGTCCGCCTGTGTAATTTACTTTCAAATTCAAGCCCCAGACGTTTTTATTCTTCGTCTCGAATTCCTTTCCGATTAAAATATTGAATGCATAATTTCCGTTGTACCTCCCGTTTCTTTCAACACCGTCGCCGCCCTTATATTTTGAATCGAAAACTGATGCGGTAACCAGATAATAAAAATTATCCGTCATATATTTTTCGAATGTAATATCTATTCCGTAATTCCTGCCTGTTCCGTCATTTATTAACGAATCGTTGAAGTAACCGCCCGGATTGTTCAGCATTGAATAATACGAATTCCTCATTACCGGAATATCATAAAGATGCTGGTAATATGTTTCAATTTTCATTCTCAAATCATTCCTGAACGCAATATCATAACCGAGAACAAAATGATGAGCCCTGCTGAAATCGAGTTCCTTATTAGGATTGGAAATTATTCCGTTACCCGAATTTTTTTCAGATAAATAAACAGAAATGTCTTCGAGTTGACTATGCTTGCCGTAACCAAAACTTAATGCCTGCTTATCGGTCAGTAAAAATCTGACGGCAAATCTCGGGTCAAACGAAAATTTATTATTATATCCGGACAGGGAATAATTTAATCCTGCGGTTAAACTTAATCTGTCACTGAAATCAAATTTGGATTGCGTAAATGCCTGCAACAGATTTGTATTTCCGTCATCATTAACAAACGGAGCGAATATTCCGGAGTTTTCTTCCCGTGAACTTATATCGGCATCGAAAAAGAGTTTGCTGTAAGTAATCCCCGTTTTATTTGTGTGAACGGCACTGAATTTATGGTTTAGTGCCGAACTGACTGATAATCTCGAGGTTTTATAATTTACTTCATCGGAAGGCTCGAACTGATATGAATTATTCAGCAAACCTTCTTCGAAAAATATTTCATTATACGTACCTGAAAAAGCAGTCTTCCAGAGAGTATTTTTTCCGATGATTAATCCGTAAGATAATCCTGCCGCACCGGTTTTGTTATTCAGTGTTGACTTTCTTCTGTCTTCGAGGTCTTCCCATTTAGTACTGTCCTGCTCCGGGTCGAATTTCGATTTGCATATTCCTCCGATGCCGAATAACGTGAGGGTCCCGAAGTCACCTGTCGGAATATTTATTTTAAATGATAAATCCTGATAACTCGGAATTTTATTTTCCATTTCTTTATCAATCAGTTGAAGGAAACTGAAAATTGAATATCTGTAATTGAACAAATATGAAGATGATTTCCCTTTTACAAAAGGTCCTTCTGCGGAGATATCAATCCCCTGAATTCCTGCCTGAATAGTAAATTCACGTCTGAAAGGATTTCCGTTTCTGAACTTCATATCGAAAACTCCGGATAAAGCATTTCCGAATTCAGGCGGAAACGCCGAAGTATAGAAATCCGATTTTGTCAGTAACTGACTGCTGAAAATTGTAATTCCGCCGCTTGAATGTCCGGCAAAACTGAAAT
>CAYWMV010000410.1:0-1999 GCA_964459055.1 uncultured Ignavibacteriaceae bacterium
CGCCCATCGGTATCGAGTGAGCCAAAACCCTCATCCACGAACAAAGCGCGTGGGCGCATGCCGGCGCGCTGTGCGAGCAGGCGCGAGAGCGCCAGGCGGATGGCAAAATTGACTCGGAATTGCTCCCCCCCGGAGTAATTTTCATAGGGACGCGAGCCTTTTTCATCGCTGATGAGAATATCCAGCGTCTCGCGAATGCCCCCCGATTTCGTCTCGCGTTGCGTATCAAAACGCACATGCATTCGTCCACCGGAGAGCTGTTCCAGCAGGCGATTGGCTTCTAGCTCAAAAAGGGGCAGCGTGTGTTCGATAATCATCGCTGGAATGCCATTCACCCCAAAAGCCTCGCGCAATTCCTTGAGCACTGCGCCGCGTCTGGTTAGCCCCATTTGTTGTTCTTTGAGCTGCGCCATACGTCGTTCTTGAGTATCCAGAGCTGCCAGTTGTTGGCGCGCCGCACCGACCATCTGCCGCGCGCTGACTTCTTTGTTGCGTGCAACCTGCACGCTTCGTTGTATCTGGGGGAGCGTTTCCAGTTGTGGCAGTAGGGCTGCAATTGCTGCTTGTTGCGCGTCCAGGTCCAGCGCTAATTGTGCCAGTCGCTGTTCTTGAGCCGTGCATTCCAGCGCCAGGCGTTTCAAGGCTTCCTCCTCACCCTGCACGCCCACGCGGGCTTTTTCTAACTCGCGATAGTCACCCTCGGCGCTGCCCAGGGCACGCGCTCGGGCCTTGAGTGCATCATGTGCGGCGACATCGTAGCCCAAATCCGCCAGCTCCGCCAGCACCTTCTCCAGCGTGGCTCGCGCTTCGCGCCCATAATCATCTGTTGTCAATTGCTTTTCTATTTTGGTAATGTCTGTCTGGATCTGGTTGAGCGCCTCACGCTCGGCTTGACCGTAGTTGCCCGCGTCAATCTGCGCCTGACATGCCGTGATCTCTGCTTCGATGGCGCTAATACGCTCACGCGCATCCTGCGCCTGTTCCAGTTGCTGCTGCATGCGAGCGATTTGCTGTTCCAACCGCGCGCGGGTCCGCAGCGTTTGATCGTGTTCGCGCATCTGCCGTTCCAACCCCGCTTCCTGTGTCTGCAAATCTCGAATCTGTTGCGTGTTACTGCGATGTTCCTCTGCCATTGCGCTGCCCTCGGATTGCAACTGCTGCAGCAGTTCCTCCTGATGGGCTGGCGTCAGGGGTTGCCGGCATAAGGGGCAACTTGCTTCCGCCTGCGCCAGGGCGTCAAGCTGCTCTCTGGTTTCCTCCATCAGCGTCTTGAGCTGCCGGTTGCGTTCAGTAAGTCCGGTGCGGTTGAGTTGCGATTGCTGAAGATCAGCGCGGGCATGTTCCAGCTCTTGCGCAATCTGCGCTGTGTATTCCAATTGCCCTTCCAGATTTTCCAGAACGCCGGAGAATTCCACACTGGGCAACCGGTCTTGTAGGGTGCGGATCTGGCCTTGTTTCTCGCGGATATCTTGCTCGAAGCCTGAGCGCAGGGCGACCAGCGCTTGTTCTTTGCGTGCGACCTCGCGCTCCAGACCCCGGATGCGCTCGCGGAGTTTGTCGGCTTCTCGGGCGAGTGTTTTCTCCGCCTGCGCTTTCTTCTCCTGTAAGCGGGCTGCCCGCCCTAGTTTCTCACTCCAGGCGCGTTCCTCATCCAGCGCGATTTGGTATTCTTGCAAGCGGCTTTCGATGGCCTTTGCCTGTTCCAATAGCCTCTGATAGGTCTCACGGCGCTCTTGATGGTGACTCCGTTGCTGCTGTAACCCGGTAAGCCGCGTCAGCTCCTCATCTTTGTGGCGTTGAATCTCCTCGATTTGCCGTCGCAGGGCAACAACCTGCTCCTGCACGCGCATCAGTGCATTGAGGTCTTCCTGGGCTTGTTGCACATGCGCCGCGGCTTCCTGCGCCTCAGTTTCGGCTTGCGTGAACATGGCCTGATATTCTGCGTGGCGCGCCAGTTCCTTCTCGATCTCGGTCAGGCGCCGGACAAGCTCCTTTTCCT
>CAYWMV010000411.1:0-1997 GCA_964459055.1 uncultured Ignavibacteriaceae bacterium
AGGAGACTGCTCTTGTCGTGCCATTCCGTTCACTCCTTGAGGCATAAACAAAGGGCATAGGAAAAGCCCTATGCCCATCAATGCCTGGTTTCGCGTTTAGTGACGGCGCATTTCTGCCACAAAAGGCAGCAACGCCATGTGCCGAGCGCGCTTGATGGCTACCGCCAATCGCCGCTGATGCTTGGCGCACACACCGGTCTGGCGACGAGGCCGAATTTTACCACGCTCATTGATAAAACGACGCAAGCGGTCGCTATCCTTGTAGTCAACATCGTTCACTTCATCCAAACAATACTGGCACATTCTGCGCCGCGCCGGGAATTTTTGACGGCGGGCGGGGTTTCTTCGATCCGTACTCACAGTTTCTACTCCTCTATCTCAAGAGCTAATGGGTTTAATCTAAAAACGGGCTAGTATGCTGGCAGCAATTCCTCATCATCATACGCCGGCTCGTGTTCCTCATCCAGCTCCACAGTTTCCTCAAAGCTATCGAGGAAAACCATCTCCTGGGCTACCAGCTCCGTGCGGAAGAAACGCTGTCCATCCGGTCCTTCCCAGCACCGGGTCTGTAATCGGCCCTCCACATAAACGCGAGAGCCTTTGTGCAGGCGTTTCTTGCACAGTTCTGCCAAACCACCCCAGGCGACGACGTGGAACCATTCCGTTTCTTCCTGACGTTCACCCTCGTTATCGGTCCAACGTCTAGAAGTCACCACGCTGAACGCTGCCACGGGACGGCCACTAGCGGTGAACCGCATTCCCGGGTCGTGTCCCAGATGCCCGATCACCATGACTTTGTTCAATCCACGCGCCATTGACTAGCCCTTCCGTTGAATTTGAGTGTTATCTACCGTCTATAGCGTCTCGCCCAACTCCTCTGGTTCAGCCGTCGCGACGTCAGCAGGCTCAGCCTCAGGTTCAGCAGCAGGGGCTACCTCAGCAGGGGTTACCTCAACAGTTTCACCCTCCGGCGCGTCTTCCACCAGGATGATCAACTCCCGCAACACACCTTCCAAAAGTAAGAGGCGACGCTCAAAATCCTTGATGGTGCTGGTAGGCATCGCAAAGCGAGCCAGATAATAGCGTCCATCACGGAAGCCCTTGATTGTATAAGCAAGACGGCGAGTGCCCCAATTCCGGAACTCCGAGATAGCAGCTCCGGCCTCAAGCAGATAGTTCTGCACACGGTTAAGGAGCGCCTCCAGGCTCTCCTCGGTCAGCTCAGGGCTGACAATGAACAATAACTCATAGTTGCGTGTTACCAAGACGGATTTTCCTCCTTTCCATGGGTTTACCCCCGGTCACGCCGGGAGCGGAAGGCCCGTCTGAGCTCAAGAAACGACTATACCATAAAACTGAGGGATGGCAAGCATAGATTTCCATGTGAGTATTCAGATTTCCATCGCAGGGCGCGAATTTCGGACTAAGGCCCACCAGAAGAGGTGTTTTTGGCACCGTGCGTTGCACGGCGCCAAAAACATTCTTAAAAATCACGGCTTTCGCCGCTCCGCGTGGCAGTAACGGTAGAACGCTGAACAGCACCATTTCCATACGGAGCTGCCGGCATGATCGCCCGATCAGTCTTTGTCGCGGGAGCGAAACACAGTGAAGATGGACAAGAGGCCTGAGTCAGCCGATAAGCCGGATTCTGTACCTGTAAGCCAGGGGGTGATCATCTATCTAGGATGACAGTCACCTATCATCTCCAGCAGCCTACCCGAAGGTTGCCCCTCAACGGGGAGGAAACGGGTCGCCTCCCAGCCAACCGTAACGGTCAGCCTTCCCTCCTGCTTGGCCTTGCTCCCGACGGGGGTTACCTGGCCGCAGTAGTTGCCTATTGCGCCGGTGGTCTCTTACACCACCTTTTCACCCTTGCCCACCCCTTGCGGGATGTCGGCGGTATGTTTCTGTGGCCCTGTCCGCGGGTCGCCCCGCCCGGGTATTACCCGGCGTCGCACCCTAGGGAGTCCGGACTTTCCTCGCGCACCGGGGCTAGC
>CAYWMV010000412.1:0-1982 GCA_964459055.1 uncultured Ignavibacteriaceae bacterium
TGCCACTTGTCACCTGTCACTTGTTACTTGTCACTTGTTACTTGTCACTTATAAAGTCCTCTTTTGCAGACAACAACGAAATTCTTTGAATTATTCGAGAGTGAAACACCGACATCATCTCCATAAATATCAATCAGTTCGAGGTCAGAACGCTTAACTAGATTCTCCAGTTCATAACGGAAAAAATATCTTAAAGGAACATTCCATACATCAGTGTAACTTTTACCTTTTTCTGTCCATTCGATTTTCATTTCAATGTTATTAATCTGATTAATTAAGTCGCATTTGCTCGATGTGCTTCTTTTTGTTTTTTCACCTGTTTCATACTCACCGTCAAAATCTACCCAATCATTAATTTCGGTTGCCAATATATTCAGATTCGGAACGAATACATCAAATATATATTTCCCTCCGGGTTTAAGATGACGGTATATATTATTTAATGTATCAACCTGCTCATCGGTTGTTAGTATGTGCGAGAATACTCTGAACGGTGATATTATCAAATCAAACTGCATACCGAGATTCATTATCCGCATATCTTTGAGAAGGACTCTGTTCTGAAACTCATCGGGTAATTTCTTTCTCAATATATCCAGCATGTTCCTGCTGATATCAAGACCGTATATGTCGGCACCTTCATTCAGCGCCCTTAAAAAAATGTTTCCCGTCCCCGTTCCTGCTTCCAGAATACTGCCTTTTGTTTTTCTGATTTCATTCAGATATACATCCCTGCTCATTCCAATATCAGTATTCTCATATATCAAATCATAAAACCTTGCAAATGAAGAAGGGTATTCCGTGTTATCGGGATTTTTGATGTTCGAAACATCATAAAAACATTTTGCCATGATTATTTTTTTGTAAAATTTATATTATATTAAAATAAAAATAAATTCTATTTCTTTTCTTAATAAACGTTCATTTAAAACTTTATATTACAATATTACACATTTCCCTTGTCTATTTATATCAGGTATATTATCCTGCGTATTCATAACCGTATTTTAAATCTGATTGTAATAAATACTTCCCTAAACTCAAATATTAAGTAAATATTACTTATGCCTTGATTTTATTGTACTTTATCGCAAAATTGCAAAAACTTAAAACGAGGTTGGTAAAAAAGGTAACAAAATATATAAAACAAACAAAAATCCGCTTATGAGAATAGTAATTTACCTTTTTATTCTTACCCTGATTATTGCTTCTTTTTCTCAAAAAGTTTACTCCCAGTTTCTTTATTTCGGACCGTCAATAGGAGCAACACTTCCTACTGCGGATTATGCAGGTTCGACTAGAGGATATTATATGGGCGGCAGTTACGGATTAAAATTTGGAGTAAATTTTGGTGCAGAGGCGAGAATAATCACTCCATTTGTTAATATAAAAGGTTTCTACAGATATAATTTATTTAAAAACACGGGAGAGGCGGAATTAGGTGTAGGTAGAATTCAGATTAAGCAATACATATCTGAATTCGGAATCGGACCTGAATATATGATACAGATTCCAAGAGTACCGGTGAAGCCCCACATAGAAGCGGTTTTTATATACTCGGTGTTTTCCGGTTCAACGGATTTCCGAGGAGTTCCGTACGTTCAGGATGGTTTTTATGATATGGTATCCACATCACGTATGGGAATTGGATTGGGTGCAGGAGCGGAGATAAAACTGAAAAAATTAAATTTCAGTATAGACGTTAATGTGAGATATAATTATCTGAATTTTCTGGAAAATTCTTTTTCAGGAGGAGAAGAAAGAATTTCTTCATATATTCATTTAAATGATAAAGCCGACCCCCTTTACAACAAAACGGATGTCAATCATCCGGTAGGTTCAGACAGAGCGATATCAATTATTCAGTTCAACGTATCAGTTATTTACGGAGTTAATTTTTAATCAGGCGTATAGACGGAAAGGGGAACGAAATTTCAGAATTTTTGTATAAAATATAAATTAATTATTATTTATGAAAACTA
>CAYWMV010000413.1:0-1981 GCA_964459055.1 uncultured Ignavibacteriaceae bacterium
GGCTTGGGAAGGTATAACCAAAGTTCTTTGCGCCTTTACATCTTTGCGACCGTTGCGTCTTTGCGGTTAATATTTTTTTATTCTTAATTCTTAATTCTTAATTTTTAATTGTATGGCGCCTTTGCGTGAAATATAAAATTAAACTATATGAAAAAATTAATTGCGATTTTAATAACGTTCCTGCTCTCTGCCTCCTCCTACCCTCAGAATGACTTAATAAAATACGTCAACCCTTTTATCGGTACAGGCGGTCACGGACACACTTACCCCGGCGCAAGCGTTCCTTTCGGGATGGTGCAACTGAGCCCCGATACTCGCCTCTCCGGCTGGGACGGTTGCTCGGGCTATCATTATTCCGACAGCGTTATCTACGGGTTCTCCCATACTCACCTCAGCGGAACTGGCGCTTCTGATTACGGCGATGTTCTGCTGATGCCTATGGTTAATGACCTGAAATTTTCTAATAAAGATTACAGTTCGCAGTTCAGTAAGAGTAATGAATTTGCCTCTGCCGGATATTATTCTGTCTTTCTTGATAAGTATAAAGTCAAAGCGGAACTCTCGGCTACTGAACGTGCAGGCATTCACAGATACACATTTCCCGAAAGTTCAAAGTCATATATCCTTCTGGATTTGGTTCACAGGGATGAAGTCCTCGATTCGAAAATTGAATTCGCCGGAAAAAATGAAATCCGTGGTTACAGAATATCACGCCACTGGGCAAAGGAACAGCATGTGTATTTCGTAATTCGTTTTTCAAAAGAATTTATTGATAACGGAATCAGTGAAAATAATCAGATGATTGATGATAAATCTGCATCGGGAAAAAATTTAAAGTGTTATGCGGGTTTCGATACGGATAATAATGAAGTTATTCTGGTTAAGGTGGGAATCTCAGGCGTAAGTATCGAAGGTGCTATAAAAAATCTCGAAGCGGAAATTCCTGACTGGGATTTCGATAAAGTTAAAAAAGATGCCGAAAATGAATGGAGTAAAGAATTAAGAAAAATTATTGTCGAAGATGAAGACGAAAATGAAAAAACAATTTTCTATACGGCATTGTATCACTGCCTGCTCAGTCCTAACATTTATACGGACGTTGACGGACAATATCGCGGGACTGACCTGAAAATTCATAAAGCGGAAGGATTTGAAAATTATACCGTGTTTTCTCTCTGGGATACTTACAGGGCTGAACATCCGCTGCTTTCAATAATTGATACTAAAAGAACGAATGATTTTATTAATACATTTATTGCACAGTATGAAAACGGCGGTATGTTTCCTGTCTGGGAATTGTCGGCAAATGAAACTTTCTGTATGATTGGCTATCATTCAATTCCTGTTATCGCTGATGCTTATGCAAAAGGAATAAGGGGATATGATGTTGAGAAGGTTTTCAGGTATATGAAGGAGACATCAATGCGTGATATTTACGGTACCGGTGAGTACAGAAATTACGGTTTCGTTCCGCAGGATAAAGAGCATGAATCGGTTTCTAAAACCCTTGAATACGCTTATGACGACTGGTGCATTTCCGAAATGGCTAAACTGATGAATAAAAAAAATGACTATAATGAATATATTAAACGGGCACAGTACTATAAAAATGTTTTCAATCCCGTAAACGGATTTATGCAGGCGAAAATAAACGGAGGATTCTATGAACCTTTCAATCCCACTGAAGTAAATAATAATTATACCGAAGCAAATGCATGGCAATATACTTTCTATGTACCGCAGGATATAAGCGGACTTGCGGAATTGTACGGCGGGAAGGAAATTCTTGCTGATAAAGTTGAAGAATTATTTTTAACCGAATCGGAAATGACCGGTAGGGAACAGGTTGACATTACGGGACTAATCGGGCAGTATGCACACGGTAATGAACCGTCGCATCACATTGCCTATATGTTCGGTTATCTCGGCAAACCTCATCTTACGCAGTTTTATGTGAACAAAATTATGAAGGAGTTTTATA
>CAYWMV010000414.1:0-1952 GCA_964459055.1 uncultured Ignavibacteriaceae bacterium
CGACGGGTCCTGTTTTCTTTTTACTTTAGTTTTTGTTTATGAGAAAGATTTCCTATGAAAAATTACTTTTACTTCTTAAACTTATTTTAGTAATATCATTCTTCTCATTTCAGAAAAATCTCCTGCCGTAAGTCTGTAGAAATAGACTCCGCTCGGAATATCACCTGCATTCCAGTCTATCTGATACTGACCTGCTTTCAGGTTCTCATTTACCAGTACGGCAACTTCCCTTCCCAGTAAATCATATATTTTTAATGTTACAAAACTGTTTTCTCCGATTGTGTAATTTATTTTTGTTACAGGATTAAACGGATTCGGAACGTTCTGCTGAAGTTCATTTGATTTCAAAGGATTTTGGGTGATTTCTCTTACACAGGGTCCCAGATATGCTCCCTGTTTCAGGTGTGCAGGAACCGCTTCAGGAGCAATACAAATTGTATGTCCGTTATGACAGACAAGAACCTTTTCGTTATTATTTCCGCACTGGATATTAACTACATTAACCGTAACATTATCCTGTACAATACACCTGTGGTCATCAGATACTGTAACCGTATAAACTGTAGTAACGGAAGGACTTACTGTGATAGATTGTGTTGATGCGCCGTTTGACCAGCGGTAAGTATAGGGTACTCCTCCTCCTGATGCGATTGCATTCAGAGTAACGCTTTGATTTCCGTATCCGTGATAAATCGTAACATCATTTCCCGCGAATACATTTAATAAATTGGTATTCTGCGTATAACCTCCCTCGCCGTATAATGCCTGAATCTGCGAAACCGGAATCGCATAATTGTATATCCTTATATCATCCACGATTCCTTTAAACCCGTGAGAATTTTCTTCAGGATTATTCCTGCCGACTGTAAAAGTGCTGTTCCGGGGAGTAATATTTCCCTTAGTTACTACGCTTCCCATTTCAACTCCGTTGATATAAAAAATGCAGTTTCCCGGATATTTGAATGTGGCAAGAAGGTGAAACCACTTACAGGTATTTAAAGCCGCACCGTTTGTGCTTACAACGTTATATCCTCCCATATTCACTTTTATACGGTATGTATTTTCATTAGAATTGAATGAAAATCCGTATTCACATAAATCATCTTTAATGTTCTTCATCAGGATACAGGTATTACCCGCGGGGATATCGGGAAATTTCACCCACGCAGACAGAGTCATTTCATTTGTCAGACTAAGTGAAGTGCTCGGAGGTACCGCAATGTATCCGTACATCCCGTTAAAGTAATATGCTTTATTTGGATTTCCGAACCTGTCAGCGGTAAGCGTTACTTCGTGCGGAGTACCGTGATTGTTATTTCCGCTCTCGTCATTTGCATTCCCGTTGAAAGGATAATATGCAACAAGTTCCTGAACTTGTGCATTAACATTGGCGAAACAAACTGCCAACACAAAAAGAAGTAAAATTACCTTTTTCATATTTATTTTTTTAAATTAAAATTATATAGTAAAGTATTATTAAGTTATAAACTGTTTTCAAAGAACAGAACTTTTTATAACTTAATCCCTGATATGTTCTCTATCCTTTCGGATACCTGTAAAGCAAATTTTATATTAATAATGCAAATAATGTACCAAAAATTTTAACTTAATTAATTGAATTTATACCACTTATAAGCAATAAAATCTCAAAATGAGACAACCCCGTAAAAATTTGAGATATATTTAATTGCATTAATATCAGTATTTTAAACATTATATCATTCTTTATTTCTTCTGGTTCTGCTGTTTATCCCGTGTCCAGGGGACTCCGGGATTTTATCATTCAAGCGTATCCGGGTATCTATTGCTTTTTAATGGTTTATCTTGCTTTTCGCTTTTTTGGAAAATAAAATTAAATGGTTTTCACACAATCTCTTCAGTACTGGAGATTTGAATGATGCTTTTTGACTTTTACCTTCTTATCGGTTTCATTATTTCGTAACGGTCAACTT
>CAYWMV010000415.1:0-1945 GCA_964459055.1 uncultured Ignavibacteriaceae bacterium
GATGTAACGGTTCTGATACTGTCAAGCAAATCTCTTGAACGTGCAATCATATTATCGGAATTTCTGTAAAATATTGAAGGGGTAAGAAATCCAAACGGTGTATATTGAATGTAACTCAATTCGAGAGAGTTTATGTATTCCGGCTGTAATTCGGGATTTCCCTGAAATGAATTTATAGGGTCGATAATAAATCTGAACGGATTCAGAACCTGCATTGTGGGTCTGTTAATTCTTCTTGAATAACTTAACTGAATTTGCTGTGACATTCCGAGTTTTGCCGAAAGAACTGCACTCGGAAAAACATCAAAATAATTTTTATTAAATGTATTATTTGTTGTTACCAATTCGCCCACAGAGTTTGTCTGCTCTGCCCTTAAACCTAAATTATAACTGATTATTCCCTGATTTCCTGAATAAGTTATGTACGCAGAATATATCTGCTCGTCGAAATTAAAAAGGTTAGATTTGTTTATATTGTTAACAAAACCGCCTGTATTGTAATCAAAATACAGAGCGTCATAATTTCTTTTACTGATTTTCCGGTTTCCTTTTATTCCTGTTTCTATTTTTGAATTTTCTCCGAAATTCTTTACATAGTCGGACTGAATGTTTATTTCATTATTGTTTTCATCGGAATTAAATCTCTCAAGTGACGGGTCAACGGACAGTGTATAATACTCTTCAACATTAACGTAATCTATATCTCTTGTCTTATTAAATGTCAAATCCATTGTAAGCATATCTTTCGGATTGGAAAATTTCCGCGTAAAATTAAATGCCGCATCTATATTAAAGCCTTTTACCTCGTCAAGTGTGGAACTCAGTGTCTGATAAGATGTCCCCTGACTGTTAAAAATGTTAATAACGGAATTTTCTTTTCTGTTTCCTCTTCTGTCATTATAATTTAATGAACTGCTGATGCTTGTTTGCTTATCAAAATAATAATCAAGATTTGTTTTGAGCAGGTGTCCCTGATTCCTGTATGAACCCGTATTTATCTGACTCAAAGTTGAATTATCCGTAAAATAATTTACAAAATTATCCGCATTCAGTGTAAAGTTATTCAGCCTGTAATCATAGGATGATGAGAATGCAAGTTTACTGTTTTTGAAATTCAGATTAAATGCACCTGCATATTTATCCCTTGTCCCTGCATTGAGAGTGAACCCCCCGTTATAACCGCCTATGTTGTTCTTCTTTAATACGAGATTAATTATGCCTGTTGTACCTTCTGCTTCGTATTTTGCAGACGGATTGGAAATCAGTTCGACTTTTTCAACCTGCTCGGCAGGAATCTGCTCGAGAATCCTGTTCCTGTTTTCCGAATTCATTCCGTATGGCTTTCCGTCAATTAAAATTTTCACGTTCTGGTTTCCCCTGAAACTTATGTTTCCGTCAATGTCAACTTCAACGGAAGGAAGATTTTTAATTACATCCACCGCGGTTCCGCCCTGTGTTGTCATTGATTTCTCAACATTAAAAACTTTCTTGTCCGCATTAAATTCAATAGCACTTCTTTCGCTCTGAACGACAATTTCCTCTGTTTCAAGATTACCGGAATTCAAAGTTATATTTCCAACATTTATTTTCGGATTTTCGTTATTTATCGTAATATCTTTAGTAATATCCTGAAATCCTATGTAGGAAATTTTTAGTGTGTAAACACCTTTTTCGTTTATAAAAATTTTGAAGTTTCCTTTTTCATCTGTTTCCGCTCCGTTAACAATCTGTCCGTCTTTTATTAATTGAACTGTCGCAAACCCGAGCGGTAATTGAGAATTTTCCTCGGCAACTGTTCCCGTAATCTGATATTCAAATTCGGAAGGTGTAGGTTGTGCCTTAGCAAAATTTACAAAAAATAGCGAATTAATTATTATTATAAGTAAAAGTTTTATATTTAATTTCATTTTTATTTCTCCTTCAATAATTAACAAATATGTATATT
>CAYWMV010000416.1:0-1934 GCA_964459055.1 uncultured Ignavibacteriaceae bacterium
TTATTTGGTTTTTTCATTACAGATATCTTGCAAAATATTATATTATAAATGAGAAGAAAAATATTATCATTATTTCTTATTTTTATTCCTTTATTGGCATTCACGCAGCCAACAGGATTGACAAAATATGTAAATGTGTTCAACGGAACAAAAAATATGGGGCATACATTTCCCGGTGCCTGCGTTCCGTTCGGATTTGTTCAGCTGAGCCCGGACACTGATACAGTGATGTACGAAAAGGACGGAAAATATAATCCCGATGTTTACAGGTATTGCTCGGGTTATCAGTACGAAGACAATTCGATTGTAGGATTCAGTCATACTCATTTCAGCGGAACAGGGCATTCGGATTTAGGAGATTTCCTTATTATGCCGACGACAGGAGAACTTAAACTAAATCCCGGGAATAAATTTCAAAGCAGAAGCGGTTACAGGTCTTCCTTCAGGAAAGAAACTGAAATTGCATACTCCGGATATTACAGTGTTTTACTTGATGATTACGGAGTGTTTGCGGAATTAACGGCTTCCGAAAGAACAGGATTTCATCAATATACATTTCCCGAAAATAATAATTCCCATATTATACTGGATTTATTTCACGGTATATATAATTATGAAGGAAAGACACAGTGGGCATTTGTGAGAATAGAAAATGATACACTTATAACAGGCTGGCGGCTTACAAACGGATGGGCAAGAACCAGATTTCTTTATTTTGCTATGATTATATCTAAACCTATCGGGGATTATGGTTTTCAGCAGGATGAGAAGCCGGTTTACAGAGGATTCTGGCGGAAATTCAATCAGACTCAAAACTTTCCGGAGTTCGGCGGAAGAAAAATCAAGATGTTTCTGAATTTCAAAACTGCAGAAAACGAAAAAATAAAAATTAAATTCGCGGTTTCATCAGTGAGTACTGAAAGTGCTTTGAATAATCTCATTTCGGAAATTCCTCATTTTAACTTTGAAAAAATCAGAAACGATGCAAATGAAAAATGGAATAATGAACTGGGGAAAATTATAATTGACGGAACTGATAAGCAGATTAGAAATTTTTATACATCTCTTTATCATGCATTTATAAGTCCTGCCGTTTATAATGACGTTGACGAAAATTACCGGGGACTGGATATGAATATCCATACTTCTGAAAACCGTAATAATTATACGATATTTTCATTATGGGATACTTATCGTGCTCTGCATCCCCTTTTCACCATTTTGCAGGTAAAAAGAACTTCAGAATTTGTAAACTCAATGCTCCAACATTATAATCAGAGTGTTCATAAAATGCTGCCTGTCTGGTCTCATTATTCCAATGAAAACTGGTGTATGATAGGATACCACAGTGTTTCCGTTACAGCAGATGCAATTCTTAAAAATATACCGGATATTGATAATATGAAGCTTTTTAATGCAATGGTTCAGACCTCAAATGCTGATTTTTTTGACGGAATCGGATTGTATAAGAAATACGGATTTGTTCCCGAAGATTTAAGTTCAAATTCGGCATCGAAAACTCTTGAATATGCTTATGACGACTGGACAATTATGAAAACGGCAGAATATCTCGGATATAACAATATTGCAATGGAATACGGAAAAAGGGCTGAAAATTTTAAAAATATATTTGATAACTCTACGGGTTTTTTCAGAGCAAGAAATTCAGGCAGCAGTTTCATAACTCCTTTTAATCCCCTGTCAACAGTTAATCAGGGATATATCGAGGGTAATGCATACAATTACAGTTTATATGTCCCTCATGATGTAAAACAGATGATAAATTTATTTGGCGGTAATGATAAATTCATTGAATACATTGATACACTATTCAGTATGCACATCGGTGAAGAACATTTCAGTGAATCCGAAGATATTACAAGGGACGGTATAATAGGTAATTATGTGCATGGTAATGAACCCGGACATCATAT
>CAYWMV010000417.1:0-1914 GCA_964459055.1 uncultured Ignavibacteriaceae bacterium
AGCCTCGGCGTACCATTGCTCCCACTCTTCGCGACGTACCTGGCGCGCGCTCAATCCGATCCGGCGGCGGTCTGGTTCGATTCGGATAACTTTCACTAGCACCTCAGTGCCAATGGTGAGTTCTTCCCGCTGTTCCGGGGCAAGCAATTCGGAATTGTGCAATAAGCCCTCGACACCTGGTTCCAGCTCAACGAAAATGCCGAAATCGGCCATCTGGCTGACTTTGCCTTCGGCAAGTTGCCCGACTGCATAACGCTCTTCCGCGGTTTCCCAGGGGTCTGGAATGAGGGCTTTGATGCTGAGCGCGATGCGCTGACGTTCGCGATCTACGCTCAAAACCTTGACCTTAACCCGCTGCCCGATGCGATACACATCCGCCGGATTCTCGATGCGTCCCCAAGAGAGCTCGGAAACATGCACCAGACCATCCAGACCACCCAGGTTGACGAAGAGGCCGAAGTTGGTAATCTGGCTCAATCGTCCACTCCGCACCTGATCTGCCTCGAGCTCGTCTAGCAATTGCCGGCGACGCTCGGTTCGCCATTCTTTGGCGGCAGCTTGTTGGGAGAGAATCATGCGACGGCGACCACGATTGACTTCAATGACTTTGAGCAACATCTTCTTGCCGACCAGTGCGCCCAGGCGGCGATAACGTTCAGAGGCCTGTCGAATCCGCCCAAAGCCGATGAGCTGGGACATGGGGACAAAACCACGCAGACGCCCGAATTCAACTGTCAACCCGCCACGATTAGATTCCAGAACCGTAGCTTCGCAGACGGTTTCATCATTTTTCATTTGCTCGGCTTTGAGCCAGTCTTCTTGTTGTTTGGCTTGCGAAATCGAGAGCTCTACATTGCCATCGTTGTTGCGAGGTTGCACCACGATTACAGGGACGGTCTGTCCGATTTCTAAAACTGCTGCGTCGGTCAGATAAGTCAGGTCAGCGGTTGGCACAATACCGTCACGCTTCGTGCCGATATCAACTATCAGCCCATCCTCACGCCGTTGCATGATGATGCCTTCACGCAGTTGACCGCGACGAGGCTCGTCAAAGCCTAGGGCGCCTTCTTCCAAATTCTCCATAGTGAGGGGTTCAGTCTCAGTAACTTCACCCTTGCGTTCTTCAAATTCCAGTTCCACTTCCAGCTCCTCACACCGCACCAGGGGCTAACTTCCATTGGCGGCATTTTCCACAAACTGAGCTGTATTCTATCATACCAAGGAAGATTGTCAAACCAGAGGCTCTTCGTAACTGTTCAGCGTTCTCCTAGAATGTGGTATGATGCGGGGCATGTCAGAGGAACTGCAGGTTATGAATGCTGAATTAGCGGCGTTGCGTGAGGAAAACGCACGGCTGAAAGCCGAAGTGACACGTCTGCTAGCGGCTTTGGAAGAAGCCCTGGCACGGATCACCGAGTTGGAAGCTGCCTCTAAAAAGCCCCCAGCATTTGTGAAACGCAATCGACCGAAACCTAGCGGAGAGAAGCAGCCGCGCCAGAAACGGGCGGCGGAGCATAACACCTCGCGGAAACGTCTACCTCCGACGCGCATTGAGCGCCATGCACTGGAGCGTTGTCCTGAGTGTCAGTACGAGTTGCATGGCGAGAGCATCGACTACACCCGTGAAGTGCTTGAGTTACCGCCGCCGCAAGCGGTGGAAGTCATCGAGCATCAAGTGATCAAACGCTGGTGTCCCCATTGTCGTAAGTGGCACAGTCCGCAGTTGGACTTAAGCGGTCAAGTATTCGGGCAAGGGCGCATCGGCAAGCGCATCGCCAGTCTAGTGGTGTATCTACGAACGAAGTTACGGCTCCCGGTACGCCAGATTCAGGAATACTTAGAGACGCAACATCAACTGCGGTTAAGCATTGGAGAGATAGTGGAGTTGACCCACACCGTGCGGCGAGCGTTGCA
>CAYWMV010000418.1:0-1901 GCA_964459055.1 uncultured Ignavibacteriaceae bacterium
AATATATGCATTTCGGAATAACATTTTAAGACAAATACGATTGCTTATAATCCGCAGAGCCGCAGAGTGATTAAGAATTTTTAAGTTAGTTTTTAGATTTTGTGTTCCAAGTTCTCGTGAAAGTAGTGAATTTTGATTACTGAGTCGGAGAGACTTTGTAAAACTAAGAATTAGACCTTTTATCAATTCCATTCATGCGAAAATTAATCACATTATGATGTTTTTTCCGAATTCCTGCTTGAGTTTATCCCGATGCAATCGTAGCAGGAATGACAAACAGAAGATTTTCGCACAGCCGATATAGTCGTGTAAAATCCGGTGTTTTTAATTGTTTTAACGATTTTTTACATCATAACTGTAAACTTTAAGTACCTTAATTAAATCTGATATAATCAGCGAGTTTATTTCGTAATACTTGTCCTTTGTTGGTTGTAACTTATTTCTTCCCATTTTTCGCAGACTTTTTGAAGTTAAGGTATTATGTGTAACTTTATAAATAGCATGCAATTATGCAGTAATATTAGAACTAAAATAATTTTTGTTCGGATTATCTGTATTGAAATAATTATTGTTTTTTTATATGTTATGATTTATTTTACTGAAACGATTAAAACTGATTGGATTGCATTCTGGTTCAGGGATTTTATTATTATAAATGGAAAGATGATTTTAAAACTTAATTAACGGGTTTTATAAATATCTTCCTGACCGCCGTACTTACTGTACAGGGAGTAAAAAAGAAAGTTATGAATATTTTTTCATAACATAATTAAAGGACGGGTACCAGATGAGGAAATTACTACTCCTTTCATTTATTATTTTATTTATTTCAGTTGAATCACCTGCTCAATTAAAATTCCGCAGCGGAAGATTTTTTCATCATTCAACGGGTGAATGCATCTGGGGACCTAACGGAAGCAGTACAAGCGTGCCGCAGCAGATGACAATATACAACAACTCGCACGGATATACAGGTACCAATGCCGTAACGATGAACGAGATGTGGTTTCCCGTAAATTACGACAATGAATGGCACCAGTGGCATCAGATATTTGAAACAAACACGCCCGAAAATATTTCGAGTTATTTCAGCGGAAACAGGATAATCATGATTAAATCGTGCTTTCCTTCTTCGGCACTGGAAGGTGTTGGTGAGCCTGCGGACACTCTGACTCCCGACTACAAGACCATTTATAACTACAAATGGCACTGGCGGCATATAATAAATAAGATGAAATTATATCCGCAGAATTTTTTTGTAATCTGGACAAATGCTCCGCTTGTACCTCTGGAAACAAATGCAAATGCCGCAATGTGGTCGAAGCAGTTCTGCAAATGGGCTAAGGACACACTTGCGACGGGGCTTGACCCTGTCTTCGGTGTCTTTCCCGCGAATGTTTATGTGTTTGATTTCTTTTCAAAACTGACTGATGCAAACGGGTATATGCTGCTTCAATATGCAACCGACCCGCACGACAGCCATCCCAATGCTGCGGCAACAACACTTGTTGCCCCGCAGTTCGTAAATGAAACGTTTAATCATTCAATTGCTTATGAATTGATTTACGGAATAAAGAATATTAACACGGAAGTTCCTGAGAAGTTTGCGCTTGAGCAGAATTATCCGAACCCGTTCAACTCAGTGACAAGTATAAAGTTTCAAGTTTCAAGTACCTCCCCCAACCCCCTCCAAAGGGGGACTCAAGTTGTGTTAAAAGTGTTTGATTTTCTTGGACGGGAAATGGCAACTTCGGTGAATGAATATTTACAGCCGGGAACTTATGAGGTGTCTTTTGGTGCAAGCGGATTAAATTCGGGAGTGTATTTTTACAGGATGGTGACGCGCGGATTTAGTGATACTAAAAAATTTGTTCTTATTAAATGAGTTATTAGTGGTTAGT
>CAYWMV010000419.1:0-1892 GCA_964459055.1 uncultured Ignavibacteriaceae bacterium
ATCCTTTAACCCGCTCATCATCGTCGTCTTTGGCGGATTGGGCAGTATGACGGGCACCATGATCACCGGTTTCCTGTGGATTCTGCTGCTGGAAGGCGCGCTGCGGCTACTACTGCCGCAAGGCTTCGAGACCTGGCGCTTTGTTGTGTATCCCCTGGTGCTGTTGATCATGATGGAGTTGCGCCCAGAAGGGCTGTTTGGCAAATACGAATTCCCCTTCCTGGAGCGTCCGCTGGCAAAACTGCGTACCAAAACGGCTTTCTCCCAAGTGGATGGGCAAGCCGTCATCACCGAGGAAGTGGCACAATGACCGGACGACCTGAAGGCCTACCTGCAACTGTAGAAGCACAGCCCATGCTCCTCGAAATCGAGGGCTTGACCCAGTTCTTCGGCAATCTGCGCGCCGTTTACAATTTTGACCTGAACCTGCGCAAAGGCGAACTCATCGGGCTGATTGGACCCAACGGAGCCGGCAAGACCACCGTCTTCAACCTGATTACCGGTGTTTACCAGGCTTCGGCGGGCAGCATTCGCTTTCGAGGCATGGAGCTTATCGGCACCCCCTCACACGAGATCATTCAGCTAGGCATTGCCCGCACGTTCCAGAACATCCGGCTGTTCTCCAAGCTCAGGGTGCTCGACAACGTCCGCATCGCCTACCATCCGCACGCGGGCTATTCGCTCTCGGATTCGATTCTACGGAACAAACACTACAAAGAGCGCGAGAGCCAACTCACCGAACGCGCCCAGGATTTCCTGGAAATCTTCGGCCTGGAACAGCGCCAGAATGACATCGCCGGCAGCCTGCCGTATGGCTTGCAGCGGCGGTTGGAGATTGCGCGCGCGCTAGCGACCAATCCGGAATTGCTGATTCTGGATGAGCCAGCAGCGGGCATGAATCCCCAGGAAATTGATGAGTTGATGGGATTGATTCGCTTCATCCGCGAACAGTTCAATCTGACCATCCTACTCGTGGAGCACCGCATGCGCCTGGTGATGAACATCTGCGAGTGGCTCACGGTGATGGACTTTGGCGAGGTTATCGCGCGCGGGCTTCCTGAACAAGTGCGGGACAATCCCTTGGTGATTGAAGCCTATCTGGGGCGGCAAGCCGCGATTCTGAAGTAGGAAGGGGGCACCCGAATCATGGCACTACTCGAAGTTTCCGACCTGTTTGTCTCCTACGGTGCGATTCGCGCGCTGCACGGCCTGACCTTCTATGTGGACGAGGGCGAAATCGTCACCCTGATCGGCGCGAATGGCGCCGGGAAATCCACCACGTTGAAGACCATCTCAGGCTTATTGCGTCCGGATAGGGGCGAGATTGTCTATGACGGTCAAGCCATCAGTCGCGTGGGCGCGGATGCCATCGTGCGCCTGGGATTGATCCACGTACCCGAGGGACGGCGGATTTTCGCGCCGCTGACCGTGCGCGAAAACCTGGAAATGGGCGCTTTCACGCGCAAGGATAAGCAAGAAGTGGCAGAGAGCCTGGAGCAGGTCTTCAAGCTCTTTCCGCGGCTCAAGGAAAGGGTGGCGCAGACCGGCGGCACGCTTTCCGGCGGCGAGCAACAGATGCTCGCGGTGGGTCGCGCGCTGATGTCGAAACCACGCCTGTTGTTGATGGATGAGCCTTCCATGGGCCTGGCGCCCATTCTGGTGGAGGAAATCTTCAACATCATCCAGGAAATCAATAAGCTGGGGGTGACCATTCTACTGGTGGAACAAAACGCGCACATGGCGCTCTCGGTAGCCAATCGGGGCTACGTGCTCGAAACCGGATCCATCCAGCTCACCGGTCCCGCGCAGGCGCTGGCAGCCGACCCACAGGTGCAAGAAGCCTATCTGGGCGGCGACTGAGCGATTTTCACGTCATAAAACGACACCGGCGG
>CAYWMV010000420.1:0-1883 GCA_964459055.1 uncultured Ignavibacteriaceae bacterium
CCAATCAATCAATCATCCAATCAATCAATCATCCAATCAATCAATCATCCAATCATCCAATCATCCAATCATCCAATCATCCAATCATCCAATCATCCAGGTCACGAATGGTCTATCGCAACTTTCTTGAAATTATAGGAATCATATTTCACATATATTTCGCTGCCCGCCTGATATTTATCTACGGAAGCGACAGCAATAACTCCCTGTGTTGTCACTGAAAATGCCGGTTTATCTTCGGGAAGCACTTCAAGTTCGAGTTCAGCCAGCGGATTTTCACCGTTCACATTAACGCCAAGAAATGTATATTTCTTCACAATCGCCCTTGCCGACAAACCGCTATCAAGAATCTTTTTGTTTTTCTCATCAATATCTTTAAGTCTTCTTTCAACCTCGCTTTTATCAATACCCTTCCACGGTCCGACAGGCACAATATTATCATCCTCGCCTGCTTTACTCTTATCGAATGTATCGAGAATAATTTTTTTTGTGTCTTTCGGGTCAACGAGTACGTTTAGCAATACGCCCGGTTGAAATAAATGCACTTCGAGCCGTGAAATCACCTGTTTAAAAACCGTAGTGTAAGGTGTGCCGTATTCGGGAATAACTTCAACTGTCAGTTTCACCTGCGGATTATCGTTTATAGTTGTTCCCGTATCCTGAATTTTGATAATTTTTGCAGTTGCTTTCTTACCGGTTTTTTTCAATCTGTTTTCAAGCAATACGGGTTTAACTATCATCGGATAGATAATGAAAATGAATACACCTATGAATATTCCGCTGAACAATAAAATTTCGAGGGGTTCAATATTCGTGGAAACCGAAACAGCGATAAAAATCCCCAGTCCGAATACAAGTGATGCAACACTTATAATTGCCGCTATTTTCATTGTTTTGCTTTTTTCTTAAATTAACAGTTTGAATTTGCTTATTCAATAATAAAATGTTTTTTCCTCCCACTGCCACCTCAAAAGTGGGATATAATAATATCCCGCAGATTCAGGAATATTTTTTAGAAATTTATCTCAAAATTATCATTTTTCTCACCTGACTGAAATCCTTTCCGCTTTCCGTAAACATACGATAGAAATACACTCCGCCCGGTAAATCACCTGCATCGAACCTGACAGAATAAATACCAGCATCAAGATATTCATTCAGTAATGTTAAAATTTCACGCCCGTTAATATCATATAATATCACTTTCACTTTCCCTGACATTGAACATCGAACATTGAACATTGAAGACTGATTAAACGGATTCGGATAATTATGTCCGAGTTCGAATTCAGCCGGAATATCCAAAGAAATCCATTTCACGGAAATTACCTGTGACAGCGGTCTTCTCATTGCTCCGCCTGAACCTGCTCCTGCGAATAAATAATTTATGTCTTTATAGATTGTGTTTATATACAGAACATACAATTCTTCATTAATTGCCGTCCAGTTCTGTCCCGAATTACTGCTTTTGTAAATTCCCGCACCGTGAGTTCCCGCAAAAATATGACTGCCCGATATTTCCAGTGCCCTGATATCATTGTTTGAAAAGTTAGTCTGCAAATGATTCCAGATATTCCCGTCGTTTGTCGAATAATACAGTCCGGTCTGCGTACCCGCATAAACTGTGTTACCATAGATTTTAATAACCCGGATATTAAGATTTCCGAGACCGTTATTAACCTGAAGCCAGAAATCACCGTTATTGGAAGACTTATAAATTCCTGCACCTGCCGTTCCGATAAATATGTTATTATTTAAGACTCCTGAAGACGAATATATTGCCGAATTAATTCCGCTGCTGCTTTCTGCCCAGAAGTTTCCTCCGTTTGAAGTTCTGAATATATCTCCGTTATCCATACAGGCATAGATAAAATTATCTTTTA
>CAYWMV010000421.1:0-1876 GCA_964459055.1 uncultured Ignavibacteriaceae bacterium
GACTGAAGTAACATAAATGCTGCCGGTAATCTGGAAATAGAATGTATCGAGATTCACGGAAGTGTAATTAGCGGAAGTATATGTTGTCCACGTACCGCCTGTATATTTTCTGAAATAAATTCTTGGTGCTTCATTTGTTCTTGTGTATCTTATTATACCGTTGTCTTTTATTACTGCTTTCAGGGTTATAACCGAAGTATTAGTTGTTTGAGTAAATAACTGTAAATGTGAAATTGTCGGTGCTGTATTGTCGAGTTTTCTTGCCGAGTCAACTGATTTTTCCGCATCAACGAGTCCCCATCCAACGAGGTTATTCGGATTTGCAGAATTGTTTGCAAATTTTCTAAGAATATTCCTGATTTGAATCGGAGTTAAATTTTTATTTGCGGATAACATCTGTGCTCCTACACCTGCTGCCATCGGGCAAGCCCAGGAAGTTCCCGAGCCGAATGTGCTATATCCTGTTGAAGTGGCGACTTTATTTCCCGAGCCCTGCGTCATAATATCGGGCTTGATTCTCGGAGGTGTATCTGTAGTCGGTCCGACCGAACTGTAAGATGCTCTGACGCCTGCAGAAGTGGTTGCTCCGATTGTTATAACGGAATCGCCATCTGCCGGAGCGCCGAGAGTATTATGAGAAGTGTTACTGCCGTTATTTCCCGCAGAATTAAATACTGCAATACCTTTATGAACTGCGAGGTCAGCCGCGATTGTAATCGGAACCGTGTTGCCGTTCATATCCGTCCACGAGTAACTTGTATATGGCGGGTCGAATTCGAGATAGCCGAGTGAACTTGTAATTATATCCGCTCCAAGACTGTCAACCCATTCCGCTGCTGCAATCCAGTAATCCATTTCGAGGTGTGTTTCACCCGGGTCAACTTCCGTTCTGCATAAAACATAAGAGGATTTAAATGCCGGAGAAATTAACTGTCCCGGTTTATAACCGCCTACCAGCGAAAGTGTTGCCTGTCCGTGAGAATGTGTGGCGAGTGACACAGTATCCCCGTCCTGAAAATCTTTCTTTTTCAAAATTTTCATCGGGAGAGTTACAAATGATTCGTGATTTAAATTTGAGTAACCCGCATCAAAATTCGCAACGATTACGCCCTGACCGTAAACACCGTTATTATGCGGAATGTTCGCTTTTATCAACGTCATCTGGGTTAAACTTGTTCCGTAATCCAAAGAATCAACAAGCGGATTGTCAGTTATTGTTTCAGATTGATTTGAACCGTCACTGTTTATATCTTCACTGTCATTAATTTTTCTGTATCTTTCAACCTTTTCAAGTTTTTTTACATAGTCTTTTGAAGCGAGTTCGTAAATTTGTGAAGGAGTAACTTCAACACTGACGCTGTTCAGCCATTTTGACACAACCCGCACTTTTATTGCGTTTTGCCTGATATCGGTCAGGTAATTTCCGGATACCGGAATATCCGTATAATCGAGAAGTTTATTTTCGGGTAAAACTTTTTTTCTTCTTTCGAGTGATTTTTCACTTACAATTGAAAGGGGATTAGATAATTTCTGCATAGCATCCGGACCTTTGTCATTCAGATACACCCATACAATAAAATTCGATTCTGAATTTTCTGCTATTGACTGCCGGAGGGATTTTCCGATTTTGCCGTCGTAGTTGTTCAAATCATTCCCGGATTTGAAAGCAAGAAATATTATTCCCACAATTGCGAATAAACCTATTATTAGAGATAATTTTTTCATAAAAAATTTAATTTATATATCATTAAAAATACTTTAAAATTATAATATTATCAATGTTATTTCTGTTATAATAGTTCCCGAAAAAAACGGGGAGTTATTGGATGATTGGATGATTGGATGATTGGATGATTGGATGATTGGATGATTGGAT
>CAYWMV010000422.1:0-1859 GCA_964459055.1 uncultured Ignavibacteriaceae bacterium
GAGAGGGGATTGTCTGATTCCTGTAAGCCATAATCATAAAAGAAGCCGCTTCGGAGCAGATTTTTTCTATTTCACATCCGACTCTTACTGTGCTTGCTTCGTTTTCGACGTTTGGAGTGACGGGTGTGTTTGTAGTTGTGTCATCACCGCACGTGAAAAGAATTAATGAAATTGACAAAATTGTAAGTAAAAGAATTTTTTTCATTTCGAGTTCTCCTTTTTATGTTAATACAAAATTAAACAAAATAAATTTTAATTATCACATACAATTTTTTAATTCATAACCCGGACAAGCCGGGACCAATCATAACGTATTTCACGCAAAGGGCAAAGACACAAAGACGCTAAGAAAAATATCATTTAAACTGTTTAATCTGCGTTACTCAGCGTACCAAATTCATAATATTTGACTTGTCACTTTCAACTTGTCACTGTTTTGTTCCGTGTTCTTCCGTTTCAATCCGTGTCCATCCGTGTTTCTGATGCGTAATGCCGCTATTCAGTGAGATTCCGTCAGTCAGCGTGCTCAGCGTTCTAATAAAGTTTTTCATTTTACACAGAATTTAAAAACTAACCGATTAATGCTTAATTATCAGTATTCTTTCCCGTATCCCGCAAAAATCCCTATTCCACCGAACGATTCTCCGCTTGAAATAACTATCTTACCCAGCAGTCCGAAATAATTCCCGTAAAGTTTCACTTTAAACTCCAATCCTCCTTTTGGAAATATCTTACCGTCTTTCGATTTCACGTCATTTGTTTTATTCTCCGGCTTAATAACGTTATGATACGTGCCGCCTGCATAGAAGTCCAGCCTGATGCGTTTGAAATCCGACGTAAAACGCGGACAGATGTTCACATCAAAAAATTCTACAGTAGCCGAAAGCAGTGCAGTATTTCCCGGTTCTCCTACCACTACATCATCAAGTCTTCCATAATAATCTACTCCTGTTCTGACACCGAAAGACACAGATGGGGATTTCTTATTTTTAATGAAATCAAAATCTGTCGAAACGCTGAGCGAATTTACAAATACCAGAAACGCGGCATCTACCTGAAATCCTTTGAAATCAACTTCCGCATAAAATGATGTTCCCGATGTATCTTGCTGAGCAAATCCGCTCAACTGAAAAATCCAGCAGATTAAAATTACAAATAAAAAAGTCTTCATAGAATATCTTTATTTTCGATATTTAATTTCTATTATCTATTCTTAATTCTTAATTCTTAATTGTCAGTATTCCTTTCCGTATCCCGCGAAAATCCCGATACCGCCGAATGATTCTCCTGTTGAAAGGACAACCTTACCGAGCAAGCCGAAATAATTTTTATATAATTTCACTTTCAAATCAAATCCGCCTTTAATAAAAAATGTGTTATTTTTTAATAACTCATCACCCGACGGAGTTCTGGTAGCCGATATATGATGATATGTCCCGCCGGCGTATACATCTAATCTGACAGTTTTATTATCAGTAGTAACTCTCGGACAGAAATTGAAATCAAAGAATCTCACCCAGTTGGAATTCCCGCCGACATCAATTCTAGTATATTTATCGCAGTATTCCGCTCCGAGTCTCACTCCGAAAGACATTGCAGGGTCATTGAAATTCTTTATCAAATCGAAATCAAATGCAGTACCGAAAGAATTAATTAAAATGAGAGATGCCGCATCCAACTGAAAACCTTTGAAATCGGGCTCTGCATACAATGTTTCTGACAGCGTATCTTTCTGTGCGAAGGCTGAACAGGTAAAGAAGAAAAATAATAAAAAAAAATTAATATTTCTCATAACTAATTATTTATTTTCAGGCAGGATTGAATCCTGCTCATTATTATCAATTTGAATTTGCTTTTCA
>CAYWMV010000423.1:0-1852 GCA_964459055.1 uncultured Ignavibacteriaceae bacterium
AAATAACATTTAATTTGACCATCCGTTTTAATATATTTGTAAAACAATTTTTATACACAGATGAAACAAATATTCCTTTCTTTTTTATTACTCGCGGTCTTCAGCGGTAATATCTTTTCACAAGACCTTCCTAAAGGATTAACACCGGATGAATCGTTGATTTATCAGTCGTACATTAAAAATTATGTTCCTCCGATGACGGGCGACGATATCAATCCTCCATATTCCCCGGTAAGAACAATGGCGGAATGGGAAGAATTTATGGCGGTTCAGATTACCTGGACAAGTTACACGCAGATACTTGCTCAAATGGTTGATTATATACAGGATGAATGCCTCGTTCTGATTGTCTGCTCTGATTCAAACAGCGTAAAAAATACACTTACCTCATACGGAGTCCCTCACATTAACCTTCGGTTCCTTTACGCACCTTACAATTCCGTATGGTGCCGTGACTACGGAGCGTGGACAATTTACACAAATGACATAGACAGTTCCAGAATGATTGACTGGGTTTATAACCGTCCGAGACCTCTGGATGATAACATTCCGACATACGTTTCAAATTATTTCGGCTTGATGCTTCATCAGATGACGCAGAATCCAAACAGAATAGTCGCAACAGGCGGCAATTTTATGGTTGACGGTTTCGGTACTGCTTTTTCCTCTAAACTTATTTTAAACGAAAATTCAGGATTAACGCAGGCGCAGATTGATACTATGATGAGGAAATATATGGGGATTAAAAGATATTGTATGATGGAAACCCTTCCTTATGACGGAATTCATCATATTGATATGCATATGAAACTTCTCGACGAAGAAACGTTAATGGTAGGGCAATATCCGCCGGGAGTTGCCGACGGTCCGCAGATTGAATTAAATCTTCAGTATGTCCTGAATAATTACCTGACCTGCTACGGCAGACCGTACAAGGTGGTAAGAATCCCGATGCCCCCCAGTTCCACAGGTCAGTATCCGCCGAGTTCAAATTATTATACTTATACAAATTCTCTTATTGTCAATAAAACCGTTCTTGTCCCGATATACGGTTTCTCACTGGATACTACTGCCTTAAGAATTTACCGTGACGCAATGCCGGGATACAGAGTCGTTGGAATAAATTGTAATGCAAGCATACCTGCCAGCGGTGCTATACACTGCATTTCGAAAGAAGTTGGCGTATCCAACCCCATTTTATTCTGGCATCCTTCAATCAGGACGGCGACTACCGCAATGTCAAATTACGAAGTGAAAGCGGTTATAAAAACAAAGACGGGAATCGCAAATGCAAAAGTTTACTGGACAACCGATACTACTCAGGCTTTCCAGCAGTTGAATATGACGCTCGTAAGCGATACATTTAAAGCATATATTCCGTCCCGGCCGTTAAACACGAAAATTTATTATTATATTTCCGCAACATCGAACGGTTCAAAAACAATCACAAAACCTCTGACCGCTCCTTCCGGCAATTACAGATTTACGGTTACCGTTCCGACTAATATTACCGGAAACGAAATAACACCCGGTAAGTTTGCACTTGAGCAGAATTATCCGAACCCGTTTAATTCAATGACAAATGTTAAATTTCAAATTTTAAATGCCGGAAATGTAAAAATAACTGTATTTGATTTAATCGGACGTGAAGTCTCGGTAATTCTTAATAAAGAATTTAAACCCGGAAAATATAATATTAACTTCGATGCAGGCAATCTGCCCAGCGGTATTTATTTTTATAAAATTGAAGCGGGAAAATACACGGATATTAAGAAGATGATCCTTCTCAAATAACAGAAAACATTCATAGAATATAGTAATAGAAGTTTTCTTTATTCAAAATTATTTTCTC
>CAYWMV010000424.1:0-1850 GCA_964459055.1 uncultured Ignavibacteriaceae bacterium
ATTCGTATCCCGATAAACTTTATTTCTATAACAGCAGGATTGGGTTTGCGTATCATGGTGGTGTTTCATTCTGTTATAAAACTACAAACAGCGGTGAAAGTTGGTTTCAGATTAATTCTGCTGATTTTGTAAATATGTATTTCGTTGATAGTTTAAAAGGATTTAGATCGGCTTCAGGCTTTTTCAGAACTTCAAACGGAGGTTTAAACTGGAGCAAAGATTCTGTGCCTTCAATAACAGGAAATACATATACTCTTAAAGCGATATCAAATTTTATTGTAATAAATGAGGATACTATTTATTGTACCGGTGGGGCAGTATATTTTTACTCTAATGGTATTTACAGAAATATTATTTATAAGAGTACTAATGGAGGTATAAATTGGGGATATCAAATACCGGATACAAGTTATCAGATATTACAATTAAATGTAATAAATAATTATAAAAATTATATTTGGATTGTTGATAAATTTAGTAATCGATTAATTTATTCTCTAACCGGCGGAGATACGACGATATATGCAGGAACCAACACATTATCTACTGAAGTACCAGATGACTATAAACTCTATCAGAACTACCCTAACCCGTTTAATTCATCAACAATAATAAAATATGATATATTAAAAAGTTCGAATGTAAAAGTTGAAGTATTTGATATACTTGGAGAAAGAGTTCAAACTTTAGTAAACGAAAATCATTTGCCGGGAACATACAATGTGAGTTTTAACTCAAAAGGACATTCGAGCGGAATATATTTTTATCGGTTATCTGTCGATGATAATATTGTTCAGACAAAAAAGTTTGTTCTTCTGAAATAGTTTAATGCATTTTTTTAAAATAATTTTAAACATTAAATGCAATCAAAATGAAAAAAGTATTTTTTCTCTTCGGTTTGTTACTAATGACATCATTAGTATTAATTTCTATTAACTCACTTTCAAGTAAAGAAAGTAAAAGTAATGAATTTACAAAAAAAGAATTTATTGCAACGGTAACTGCAAATCCGGACGAATTTATCGTTGGGGCATATCATATAGGGTGCACAGACTCAAACAGATTGCAGGAACTTGGTTTAAATATGTGGCACAGGTTTCTGGGACAATATGATGCTTCAATACCCGGTATGAATCAGACAAGATTTCTAAAGGGATTTACCGTTAATGACAGTTTATTTACCGTTATAGGCAATTATCAAGGAGAAGTAGTAGATTATTACGATAGCGTTTCTCAATTAAATAACAATTATCTGTATCTCACGCGCCCTAAGATTGAAATGCTGTCCTTTGCACAACGAAGTGATTATCATCCTTTCATCATCGGTATCGGTCAACAAAGTACTAAGGGAAAATGGTGGTATGGATATCAAACAATTGGAACAGGTGAAGAAGTAACAGATGGTAATATTTATGCAAGAAAATGTTCAACCGGTGTTCATAGTGCGGGATATGTATTAAAAGATTTAAGACCTACCTGGGAACAGGTGAAAGGAGATATACCTAACAATTTTTTTAATGACGGACAATACAGCTGGTATATAAGACCGAATGTAAGAATACCAATAAATACACCTCCGGGGACTAAAATATTCCGTGTTGATATATTTAAAAAAGATGGTAATTTGTTAGATAGAACTGTCAATGATAGTATAATAATTACACGAGATAATTTTGGATTAGATTACAACGGAGAATATAAAGATATCTTTTTCCCTAACAATCAGAGCAATCCTCTATTTATCTTCAACGGAGCAGACCTTTACGGAACCAATCCGCCGGATTATTCAAATGTCGATTACCGGATTTTCTGGTACGGCAACTGCGATATGTGGCTGGAACACGTGAGAG
>CAYWMV010000425.1:0-1833 GCA_964459055.1 uncultured Ignavibacteriaceae bacterium
AATCCCTACGGGATAAAAGACTGTGATAATATTAATGTTACCGATATTAAATCCCTACGGGATAAAATAATTCAGGTTGCTACGCCGGGGTACAGTGACCGTGGAAAAGTTATTCTAAAAAGCACACGGAAGGCAAAGATTATACAGATAAACACAGATTCATTTTTTCGGAAATTTGGTTTAATGATATAAAATTTACACTGATATAGTATAGAGAAATGATTAAATTATTAAATAATCAAAGAAAATACAGTAATTGAGAAAGTTAACGCACGCAGAAATAAAGGCGCAGAGAAAAAATTTAGCGGACATAGACAGTTACAAGCGAAATCCGGTTTACGTACTTTGCGACAACATAAGGAGCATATTTAACGTAGGGTCAATATTCAGGACATCAGATGCTGCATTTATCGAGAAGATATACTTAACGGGTTACACGCCATATCCGCCGAGGAAAGAAATCGAAAAAGTGGCATTAGGTGCTACGTTGAGCGTTCCGTGGGAATATTACAAAAATCCACTTGATGCGATTGAAGAATTAAGAAGAAAAAACATAAAAATAGTATGTGTAGAAATAACCGATAAGAGGAAATATTACTGGGAAACAGAAGACACCGACTTTCCGCTATGTTTAATAATGGGGAATGAAATAACCGGAGTTTCGAAAGAATTAATAGAGGTTTCGGATTATTCGGTTGAAATTCCAATGCTGGGAATGAAGCAATCTTTGAACGTATCGGTAGCATACGGGGTAGTTATATATGAAATGGTAAAAAAACTAAATAAAATAAGGACTTGACGAGTTTAAAATAAATTGCTAAATTACATTTCGATAAACAAGTAATAGTTCTTAAACATTAAATAAACCTTAAAAAGGAGAAATAATGAAAAAATCTATTTTCGCTTTGGTATTCGTGTTATTTGCAGGAATACTATTAATAGGGTTCAATTTCAGCAATGAAGACCCAAATGATATTGCTCCATCAGTAAATATTAACGGTAACGGAACCCAGGCTGACACAATTCCGCCTGCAGGATTTCCATATCCGACAGTATTTAACTTTAACTACGTTTCACAACCAAACGGAATGGCAGGAGGAACCGTAGGGGCAATGTGGTTTAACGGAAAATACTATTTCAACAGATGGAACAGCACATACGTTTACAGATACAATGACAACGGACCGGGCGGCGGACCGGGAACATTTTCAGATTCTGTGACATACGTCGGAAGCTGCCGTGACCTTGCCACAGACGGTACGTTCCTGTACGCCGGACCAGCGTCAACAGTTCTTTACAGGTTTAACCCGACCACAATGGCAACATTGAAGACTTTCAACCTTGCCGGCGGTTCAACCAGGGCAGTTGCATGGGACCCGAACAGAAAAGGTTTCTGGAACTGTAACTTTGGCGGAAACATTTTCTTCCACGATACAAACGGTGTATTGAAACAAACTATTACATCCACCACTACCGGAAAATACGGTATGGCATTTGACAGTACTTCATCACCCGACTCTGCATTCTTATGGGTATGGGATCAGGTACCGGCTAACACAGTGCGCAAAATTCATATTCAATCCGGAGTACAAAAAGCACAATATACTTTTACTTTGGTTGGAGGCTTGGGTACTGCCGGCGGTGCTGAAGTAGTTCAAAAAGGAAGTCAATTATTACTACTTCTGAACTATCAGAATTATGCAATGGTCGGTTACAAACTGAAAGATGTTGCCAGTGCTCCCCGTGTATGGACAGAGCAGACCTCACCTGTAACAACTGCATTATATTCAGTATCGGCAGTTGATGACAACATTGCCTGGGCATGCGGAGCAG
>CAYWMV010000426.1:0-1826 GCA_964459055.1 uncultured Ignavibacteriaceae bacterium
AGGTTTGATTACGAAAAAAATGTTATGACGTTATATGAAGGGGAATTTAAGGATTTCGATAATACGTGGACTGAAATACCTCTCTATTTCAAAGATAATAATGTTCCTTGGGTGGATGCATCGGTTGTAATTAAAGATGAAGAACCCGTTTTGCTTTCTGTGTATATTGATTATGCGGCACGTGATGTAATATTGTTACTTGAGAAGCAGGATATGAAATTTTCTTTGCCTGAAGAAACAAAGGATGTATATATAGGAAGAGGATTAAGCGGAGATATTTACGGTAAGACGGGTTACATTTCCAAAATTATGATTGGTCCTTATGAGTTAATGAATGTACAGGCGTCATTTGCTCCTGCGGAAGTGCGGTCGAAACAGAAAAATGCGGATGCTGTGCTCGGAAACGGATTGTTTAAAAGATTTCATACTGTTTTTGATTACAAAAATAAGAAATTGTATCTGAAGCCGAATAAGTATTACAGTGAACCATTCTGACGGAATTTCACGCAAAGACGCCACGAACGCAAAGAAATCAGAGAAAGTTAAATTGACTTAAGTTGTTCGCTATTTGCATAATATACTGTTATTTAATATATTTACAGCCCATGACTTTAGTCGTGGGGATACAAATGAAATCAAATAACTTAACCGTTTTAACGGTTTCTTTGTTTCGTAACGGTCAACTTGATTAAATTAAAATGTTACTGCTACTAAATAAATTTTAAATATTACAAATGCTAAAAAAATTACTTCTCCTCATCTCTGTTTTAATCTTTTGGCAAAGCAGCGGATATGCGGATTCACATTTCTCCGGTGAATATTATATTGACACTTCCAAAGCAGATAATGACGGTCCCTATGTGTTTTATAAAGACGGGAATATTATTGTTAAATCAATTGTAACTGATGAGAATGGAGCGGAGGTAATAATTAATTCTTATCCCTTAAATGAGAAAAATAAAATTCAGATTAATTGTATATTCGGAAATAATCCCGGTTTTAATTTTCAAGGGAAATTAAAGGATACACTCGCCGTTGAACCGGTAATATATACTGACATTGAAAAAATATTTGCAATATCCGATATCGAAGGAAATTTTGAAGCAATGAGAGAATTGCTGATTTCAAACTGTGTAATTGATGAAAACTACAACTGGATATTCGGAACCGGACATCTTGTAATCGCAGGTGATTTATTCGACAGGGGCTTAAATGTAACGGAGGTTTTATGGCTAATTTATTCGCTTGAGGAGAAAGCAAAAGGAAAGGGCGGCTATGTTCACTTCATACTCGGTAATCACGAACTTATGAATATGAACGGAAATACTAAGTATGTCAGAAATAAATATATCGAAAATGCAGTATTGCTCAAAGAAGATTACAAAAATTTATTTTCAACCGGTACGGAACTCGGACGCTGGCTTTCGACAAAGAATGTGATTGAAAAAATCGGGGATAATATTTTTGTTCACGGAGGAATATCGGATGAAATACTTGAAACGGGATATTCTCTTGTTGAAATAAATGATGTTATGAGGGAGTACTATTTTTTATATGATTCCGTAAAGAAAACTGATGACATTGTAATGAATAATTTATTCAGCACAAAGAAGTCATTATACTGGTACAGGGGATATTTTGACAGCACGGCAACTAACAAGCAGGTTTTGAAAACATTATCAAAATATAATGCTTCGGGAATAATTGTCGGACATACAATCGTGGAAAATGTAACCTCGCTTTATGACAGCAGGGTAATAGCAATAGACACAGACCACGCGGCAGGAATATCACAGGGCTTGCTAATCGAAGGGAATAAATTATAC
>CAYWMV010000427.1:0-1821 GCA_964459055.1 uncultured Ignavibacteriaceae bacterium
GAATTTTGAATTTTGAATTATGAATTTTGAATTATTAATTTTGTCCCGAGTGATTCAGGATCGGAAAAGATATTTTATTAACCGCGAAGACGCTAAGGACGCAACGGAATATATGCTATAAAAATTATTCTGTCCTTTTCGGTCTTCTCCCCTTTTTCACTTTTTCACTAAATGCGATAATAATTTTGAATTTTATTTATCGGAGGGTTTTGATTTTGAGTTTTTATGAAAATTCATTTTATTTTAGGATTAATTAGGTTATTTTTACCGGTTGCGCAATTGGCGGAACTGGTAGACGCGCTAGACTTAGGATCTAGTGGGATAACCCGTGGGGGTTCGAGTCCCTCATTGCGCACTATAAGTAAATTATATAATATTAAATGGCAACTAAACCAACAACGACAAAAGCCTCACAACCGAGATGTTCATTTTGCGGCAGAAGCGCCGATAAAGTTACAAATATGATAAAAGGTCCGACCGATATAGCAGGTAAATCATCTTTTATCTGTGAAATCTGCGTAGGCAATGCACTTCAGATTATCAAAATGAACAACGAAACCGTATCGAGCAAATCAGTAAATAAATTAAAATCGAATTTCACTCCTGCGGGTATAAAGGAATTCCTTGATGAATATGTAATCGGTCAGGACAGGGCAAAAAAATCTCTGGCAGTTGCGGTATATAATCATTACAAGAGAATAGATTCATTCGAATTCAAGACTCTCGATGATGTTGAAATAGAAAAGAGTAATATAATATTAATAGGTTCAACCGGAACAGGCAAAACATATCTTGCCCAGACCCTTGCAAAATTTTTAAACGTACCATTTGCAATTGCAGATGCCACAACCCTTACTGAAGCTGGATATGTAGGTGACGACGTTGAGTCCATACTGGTAAGGCTTCTTCAGAATGCGAACTACGATGTTGCCAAAGCCGAGCGCGGAATTATTTATCTGGATGAAATTGATAAAATTTCACGCAAGAGCGAGAACGTATCAATAACCCGTGACGTATCAGGTGAAGGAGTTCAGCAGGCATTACTGAAGATTATCGAAGGAACAGTTTCGGGTGTTCCTCCGAAAGGCGGCAGGAAACATCCCGAGCAGCCTCTGATTAACATCAACACGAAAAATATTCTTTTTATATGCGGCGGTGCATTTGACGGACTGGAAAAAATCATAGAGAAAAGGATTGCATCGAGTTCAATCGGATTCGGCGCTCCTCTCACAGGCAAAAAGGATATCAGCAAAGACGTTATACTTGCGAAAGTTGAGTCGGAAGACCTTGTTACATACGGACTTATCCCCGAACTTGTGGGAAGGCTGCCGATAGTTACGTCTCTCGATTCATTAGACAGAGAAGCATTGCTGAATATTCTGACCGTTCCTAAAAATGCGATTATAAAACAGTTCAAGAAACTTTTCAGAATGGAAGGCGTGCAACTGGAATTCAAAGAAGATGCGCTTGAAGCAATTGCGGGCATAGCGATTAAAAGAGCATCGGGGGCAAGAGCGCTGCGTTCAATTATAGAATCGGTTATGCTGGATATCATGTTCAAGATACCATCGAGGCAGAATATCACGCACTGCATAGTCACGAAGGAAGTAGTAACGGAGAAAGCCGAGCCGGTTTATATGAATGCGAATAAGAAGGCGCTCGCTTGATTTAATTATGAATTCTGAATTATGAATTCTGAATTATTCAAAAAGTAACAAGTGATAAGGCAAGCATTACGAATTTGGCACGCTGATGACGCAGATTATGCAGATTAACGCAGATTTTATTAAGATATAAAAACATTTTAGTTCCGACTTGTTA
>CAYWMV010000428.1:0-1791 GCA_964459055.1 uncultured Ignavibacteriaceae bacterium
AAATCAGGTAGTTATAATAATTTGACTTGTAATTATTAATTAATTTCTTTTGTTTTAACGAGAAGACTGTAAAATGATATATATCTTAATGCTTATATTGACGAGTTATTTACTTGGGGCAATACCAAATGCATTTCTCGTCGGGAAAATATTCAAGAGAATAGATTTGCGTGAACACGGCAGCGGAAACCTCGGATCTACAAATGCATTCAGAATTCTGGGAATACCGCTCGGTATATTAGTGCAGATACTTGATATAGCAAAAGGATTAATCGTAGTTTTAGTAGTCTCCAAATTCTTTTATCACAATCTTCCTTTTGAAAATATTACTCCCTTTGATGATATTACATTAATAAAAATTATTGCGGGGGTATCTGCTGTTATTGGCCATACTTTTTCAGTATTCACCAGTTTCAAGGGAGGTAAAGGGATTAATACGGCTCTGGGAATGATGATCTCTCTGTCTCCTGTTGATGTTTCCATCAGTCTCGGCGCATTCGTCCTTATACTTCTTTTTTCCGGATATGTATCATTAGGATCCGTTATTGCTACATCATTAGTACCAACCGTTATGTTTATAAGAGAGAATATTTTTAATGTTGAAATAGACGGTTATAAAACTCTCATAGTGTTCAGTATCCTGACTGCTATATTTATAATCTATAATCACAGGGCAAATATTAAGCGACTTCTTTATGGTAATGAGAGCCGTTTCGAAAGTTTGTGGCTGATTAGAATTTTTAATATAAGAGCCCCTCTTAAGAAAAAAAATCAAATTTAATTTAGGATGAATATATCTGTTCTCGGTGCCGGCGGCTGGGGCACAGCCCTCTCTATTCTGCTGAATCAGAATAAACACAAAGTAATATTATGGGAATATAACAGGGAATATGCCGAAACTCTTGCCGAATACAGAGAAAATTTTTATTTCCTTCCGAAAACCAGAATACCGCGTGCGATAAAAATTACAAACGACCTTCAATACGCGGTAGAGAAATCAGACGGTCTTCTTATATCAACCCCGACACAATTTATAAGAAAAAGCCTGGGGCATCTAAGCAATTTCGATTTGAAAAATAAATTCATCTTATGTGCCTCGAAAGGAATCGAGCAAAAGACAAATCTCCTTGTTTCGGATATAATAGAAAATATACTCGATAACCACAGAAGCAAAAATCTTGCAGTATTGTCAGGACCATCTCACGCGGAAGAAGTATCTGTAAAAATTCCTACTGCTGTTGTATGTGCTTCGGAAAATATTAATCTGTCCAAGAAAATTCAGAGGATTTTTTCAAATAATTATTTTCGGGTATATTCAAGTACTGATGTAAAAGGTGTCGAAATAGGGGGTGCATTGAAAAATATAATTGCTATTGCCTCGGGAATTGCTGACGGTGCACAATTCGGGGACAATACGAAAGCAGCAATTATGACAAGGGGAATGAATGAAATAATGAGATTTGGATTGAAGATGGGCGCTAAAATGGAAACATTCTTCGGGCTTTCGGGAATAGGGGATTTGATTGTTACGTGCAGTTCAAAACATTCAAGAAACAGATATATAGGAGAGCAACTTGGTTTAGGTAAGAATTTAAAGACTGTGCTTAACGAAATGAAAATGGTGGCTGAAGGTGTAATGACAACAACAGCGGCTTATGAACTTGCAAGGAAGGAAAAGATTGATCTGCCGATTGTTGAAGCCGTATATCAGATTTTATTTAAAGGTAAAAGTCCGAGAGAAGCAACTAAATTATTGATGAACAGACCTTTAAAGAAAGAACATTTATAAAT
>CAYWMV010000429.1:0-1777 GCA_964459055.1 uncultured Ignavibacteriaceae bacterium
AATAACCAATAACCAATAACCAATAACCAATAACAACTATCCACTAACCACTAATAACTAATACCCAATCACCCAATCACCCAATCACCCAATCACCCAATCACCTAATCATCCAATCACCAAATCACCCAATCACTAACCGCTAATAACTCATTTAACAAGAACAAATTTCTTCGTTTCACTGTATCCATCCGTCACCATCCTGTAAAAATACACTCCTGAATTCAATACGCTTGCATCAAAAGATACCTCATAAGTTCCCGGCTGTAAATATTCATTAACGAGAGTCGCAACTTCACGTCCCAGCAAATCAAACACGGCAACCTTTACATTTCCCGCATTTAACATTTGCCATTTAACATTTGTCATTGAGTTAAAGGGGTTCGGATAATTCTGATATAAAGCATAGTTATCCGGAACCTGATTACCGATTGTTTTCACAAAAACGCCTCCGCCGTCAGTAGTCTTAAGAATTGTTCCGCCGTCCCCAACGATATATCCTGTTGTAGCAGATGTAAAATATACACTATACAGAAAATTAATAGTTCCGCTGTTCAGGAATCCCCAGTTAACACCGCTGTTAGTCGTACGCATTATCTTACCGGAATTACTTACTATCCATCCTGTTTCCTGAGATATAAAATGCATATCCTGTAAAGTACCGCTATTTCCGATATTAATCTGAACCCAGTTTATACCTCCGTTTGTTGTTTTTAACATTCCGTTGTATGCGGTCATCCACCCCGTAGATGCATTTAAAAATTGTATTGATTGAATTGAATTTGTAATCCCGCTTGTCTGCGGTGACCAGTTTTCACCTCCGTCAGAAGTTTTTATAACAGTTCCTGCATCACCTGCAGCCCAGCCGGTGTTAGCATCTGCAAAAAAGACGGAATATAATGTATTAGTTGTTCCGCTGGTTTTCTGCACCCACGTGCTGCCTGAATTAGTTGTCTTAAGTATAAGTCCCGCGTTGCCGACAACTATTGCAGTTGAAGATGAAAATGCATATACACCCCGCAGAAAATTAGTCGTTCCGCTTGTAAGAGTCATCCAGGTTTCTCCCTCATTCGTGGTTTTAATAATTGTTCCGTTTCCTCCTACTGCCAAACCTTCAGTTGCAGAAAAGAAATGCAATGCAGTCAATGTCTGGCTCACACCTGATGTTTTTGCTACCCAGTTTATTCCCGCATTTGTCGTTTTTATCAGTTTTCCGTAAGAACCTGAAGCATAACCCGTTGAAGCAGACGTGAATTGTGTTGCAAAAAATGTTTCTGTAAATCCGTAAGGAAAAATTAGAGTCCAGTTTACTCCTTCGTTTGTGCTTTTGTAAACGGCGCCGTAATTACCCGAAAAATATCCTGTTGAATTTGTTGGAAAACTTAATCCGTAAAAATTATTGGATGTGTTACTTACGGTTACTGTCGTCCAGTTAGTTCCTCCGTTTGTTGTTCTGCGTATAGTTGCATAACTTCCAACAGCCCAACCGTTATTTTCGGATTTAAAATAAATTTTATTGAAAGTGAAAGTAGTTGAAGAAGTCTGTGCTGCCCAGTTAACACCGTTGTTAGTCGTTTTAAGGATTGTACCGCTTGCACCTGTTACCCATCCTATGGAAGGTGTGATGAAGAAAACAGACTGAAAGGAACTTGTTGAGCCGCTCGTCTGTGCAGTCCAGTTACTTCCGCCGTTGGTTGTTTTTAAGATTGTACCGTTACCGCCGACTGTCCATCCGGTGTTAGCATCTAAAAAGTAAACGGAATAAAGATATGTTGTA
>CAYWMV010000430.1:0-1768 GCA_964459055.1 uncultured Ignavibacteriaceae bacterium
TAATTTTACTGAAATGATTTTAATAAAACAAAAAAGAATAATATGAAAATATATAGAATATATTTGTCAATAATCTTTGTTTTATCGATTAACTGTACAGCACAAAGTCAATGGATTCAACAATATGTGAATAATGATGGTTTATATTCTTTGATGTTTTCGGATTTGAGTACAGGATTTGCTGTTGGAGGAAATAGTTTATTTTGTAAAACAACAAATGGCGGAACAAACTGGAGCAAATTAATAATAAATTTATACTTTAATACTGATATTTATGACCTGTATTTCATTAATAATTACACAGGCTTTATTTGCGGTCATACTAATTATATTTATAAGACTACAAACGGAGGTATAAACTGGTCTTATTCCATTGCTCCAGCAATAGGGACTCAAACTTATAATTGTATTCAATTTTTAAATGAACAAACCGGATATATTGCCGGAAGATACGGTATGATATCAAAAACTACTGATGGCGGATTAAACTGGTTTGCGCTTGACACGACTTATACAGGTTTCAGCAGTATGCATTTTCATAATGTGAATACGGGATTTCTTGGTAATACTAACAGTGGGATATACAAAACAACTGATGGCGGAAATAACTGGGAATATAGATTTGTCACAGATACACTCGGGGGCTCTTATGTAATTGAAAAAATAAAATTTGTAAATAGTTCAACCGGATATGCAATTGGAGGGAACGTACAGAATGGTGCAATCTTTAAAACAACAAATAACGGAATTGAATGGTTTAATATTTCAATTTTGCCTAATAATCCTCTATTATCATTGTATGTTATTAATTACAGAATACTCTATTGCGGTGGTGAAGAAAAAATAATATTGAAATCAACCGACGGGGGATTAACCTGGCTCAATCAACAGTTACCTTCAAATTATTATTATGTTACTTCTATATTCTTCTTAAATCAGGATACAGGATTTTGTACAAATGCCTATTATATTCATAAAACGAGCAATGGAGGAAGTGTCTTTATAAATAATAATAATCAATTACATCCAAATAAATTCGAATTATATCAGAATTATCCGAACCCCTTCAATCAATCTACAATGTTCAAGTTTCAATGTTCAATAGCAGGGAATGTAAAAGTAAAGATATATGACATTTCAGGAAAAGAGGTTGATTTACTTGTAAATGAAAATTTGCAGGCTGGAACATATCAGGTGAGATTTAATGCAGGTGGTTTATCGAGCGGGATTTATTTTTATTCATTGATAGTTGACGACATATTCATATCAACTAAAAAGTTCGTTTTAATAAAATAAAATTATTAAGATGAAAAAAATTACAATCCTTATATTATTAGTAATTAACACTTTATGTTTCGGTCAGTCTATTACCTGGCAGAAGGCGTATAAGGGGATATATCCGACTGATTATTTCGGCAAGGATATTTGCAGGGCAGATAACGGAAACTTTTATTTAATTGCTGGATGTAATTATCCAAGAGGTGTATACATTGTTAAAATAAATCCCTATGGAGATACAATCTGGACAAGATTATATCAACAAGGGGAAAGTTCTTCTGGCGCATCTACAACAGACGGCGGATGTGTAATTACAGGTTTTTGGCATACAAGCCCGATATCATCATTTGCATTAAGAATAAATTCATCCGGCGAAACAGTCTGGCATAAAAATTACACGGAAAGCCCGGGTGCAATTTGCTATAGGATTATAAGAACATCGGATAATAAATTCGTTGCCTGCGGAAGAATATCTTATGGTACGGCTTAT
>CAYWMV010000431.1:0-1748 GCA_964459055.1 uncultured Ignavibacteriaceae bacterium
CAAAAGTAGCATGAGCCTCTATAAAATTTCAACTAAAAATGAATTGATTTCATTTCTTTTTTGAGTATGTTTATTTATATTGTTAAATATCCTTTATCAAGATTAGCATATAATCATATCATTTTGTTCTTATTACTGTTATTATTATTATTCAATGTTAAAAAAAAATATAGTGCACATCTTATCAAAGGTATGAAAACCGCATTATTTGCATTAACAATAATAGGACTATCAATTTTAATTAACCAGAAGTTAAAAATTGATGAATATAATAATAATGTCATTTCAGTTATCAATAATAATTTAAATAATAAAGACATTATATCTTTAGCATCAATTATAAGGGTGGGGCAAAACTGGTGTTTACCTCCGTATAGTGAAATAGAAAAATATAATAATTCAAATAAAAGAAATATAACATCTGCATTTGGAATACATATGACTACTAAAGATAACATTTTCAATACAGTTAAATACTTCAGATACGGAGATACAGCAATAATTGTTAATTCTATATCAAACACAATATTACTCTCGCCAGTTAGAGAACCATTTTATTTTTTTTCCGAAGAGTCAGTAAAAATTAATGATGAAATAGAAATAAAAATAAATAAAATGTCAAATTCTCGTCCTAAATATGCAAGTTCAATAATTATATCATTTTCTTCAAAAATTATAAAAGAAAGTGATGTTATTTATTTCGGTAATCGAGAACTTTGTAATGGACCTTTTGATTTATTCATAAATAATTTAAAATATTATAGTGAAAACAATAATTAAAAAAAAATATTAATATTAAAAAAATTTTGAGATATAACATTTTGCATATTGTGCCGGAATTTAATTACTGCAATGGAAGAGCAAATCATGTTTATCTATTATGCAAATATTTGAAAAAGGAAGGGCATAATATAACTTTAATAACAAATGGGGGGGATTCATTAGAAAGAATAAAATTATTAAATATAAAATATTTTATTTTTAAAGACTTACAGAAAAAAAATCCAATTTCAATTATAAAGAATTTATTGAAATTAAAAAATATATGTAAAATATATAATATTGATATTACACATACTCATCATCGATATAATGATTTGCTTACTCATCTTCTTAAAATGATAGTCAATACGAAGAATGTTATTAGTGTATTAAGTATTTTTAAAAGAAAAAAAATATTTAACTACAAATCCGAGATTATTATTGCAGTCAGTAATTCGGTAAAAGAAAACTTAATTAATATATTCAAGCAAAAATCAAGTAAAATTAAAGTAATTCCACATTTTATAGAAATACCAAATCAGGGGAATAATTACATAAATATTAAAATAAATGAAAATCAAACTGTAATATTTTCAGCCGGAAGGTTTCATTACGAAAAAAATTATGAAACACTTATAAAAGCAATAGGATTATTAAATTCATATAAACTAACATTTTTACTTATTGGGGAAGGGAACTTGGAAGAGAAATATATATCGTTAGCTAGAGAAAACAATTTAAATTTAAATTTAAAATCTGCCGAAAAAAGATTAGAAGAATATTTTATCGGTTCAACAATTTGTGTTTTACCTTCTGTCGTTGACCCTTTTCCGTTTTTCATGCTTGAATCTGGGGTTTATAAAAAACCCTTTATTGGTTCAAATGTAGATGGTATGAAAGAATTAATCAGGCACAAAGAAAACGGATTATTATTCGAGCCGGGTAATCATTATGATTTAGCAGAAAAGATTGAAATGTTTTTAAAT
>CAYWMV010000432.1:0-1745 GCA_964459055.1 uncultured Ignavibacteriaceae bacterium
TTTGCCATTTTACACAAAATTTGAAAACTAATGGATTAATTGATTACCTATTCTTAATTCTTAATTCTTAATTCTTAATTGACTACTGTCCCTGTGCTAACGAAAATCCCGCTTCTCCGTCAAAATAAAACAGCATCTCCATCTTTATAAAATCAAATCCGTGTTCATATATCTTACCCAGCAGTTCAACAATTTCAGTATGTTTTATATTATCTGTTCTGTTCTTCCTGAAATACCTGCATCTCCAGTGGTCTGTGCAGAAAGTTTCCGGAAATCCGTTCGGATATACTTTCGTTCCTCTGTTGCTTATCATCTCAAGATGCAGATTATCTGTGTGTATTCTCTTCAGCATATCGCCTAAATCGTCCGGTGTCCCGTTGTCCCAGTTGATAAATACATCAACGCCCGCTAGTTCTTTAACAGGTCTTTTCTTAACTTTTGGTTTCTCCTGTTTTTCCGGTTCTTTCTTTTCCTCTGTTCCGTGATAATTAACCGGTTTTAGAACTTCAGGAATTTGACCGAGTCTGGCAATTACAGCATCTGCGAATTCTCTCGTTCCGACTGACTGCCGGCTCGTTCCTTCTCTGTATATGTCGTATGTGTGTATGCCGTCTTCAATGGTTTTGAGAAATGCATTATGAACTTTGGTTGCTGTATCATATTGCTTTATGTGGTTCAGCATCAGAACTGCACCGAGCAGTAATCCGGAAGGATTCGCTTCGTTCTTTCCTTCATGCCTCGGAGCGGAACCGTGTATCGCCTCAAACATTGCAAAATTTTCTCCGATGTTCGATGAACCTGCAAGTCCTACAGAACCTGTCATCATTGCCGCTACATCCGATAAAATATCACCGTATAAATTTTCCAGAACTATCACGTCAAAAATTTCTGGAGTCGTCGCAAGTTTTGCGGCACCGATATCAACTATCCATACCTCTTTTTCTATTTCGGGATATTCTTCACCTATCTCGTTGAATATTTTGTGAAACAGTCCGTCTGTCAGTTTCATTATATTGTCTTTTACAAAACACGTAACTTTCTTCCTGTTGTTGTCACGGGCAAATTCAAATGCGTATCTGATTATTTTTTCGCTTCCGGGACGTGTGATTAATTTCAGGCATTGATATACATCCGGTGTCTGCCTGTGCTCAATTCCTGCGTAAAGGTCTTCCTCGTTCTCTCGGATAATCACGATGTCCATTACGGGATGCTTGGTTTCGATATATGGATGATATGAAATGCACGGTCTCACGTTTGCATAAAGCCCGAGCGTTTTTCTCGTAGTTACATTCAGACTCTTAAATCCGCCGCCCTGCGGTGTTGTTATCGGCGCCTTAAGAAATACTTTCGTTCTTCTCAGCGAATCCCACGATGAAGGCTCTATTCCTGCCGTGTTTCCCCGCAGATATACCTTCTCACCTATTTCTATTGTCTCAATATCAATTTTCGCTCCCGCTGCCTGTATTATTCTTAATGTAGCATCCATTATTTCCGGACCGATACCGTCTCCGTGCGCAACCGTAATTGGTGTTAATTCACTCATAGTTTATTGTAGTTAAATTTTTGGTAAAATATAAATAAAATTTGAAAATTCATATATTAAAACCCCTTTTTTTCCAAAAATGTTCAATTCTGACTTCTGTTTCATAACCACGATTGCCGGAACCAAACTATTTCTTATATTATTTTTCTCATCCGATGAACTCGTTCATCGGATGAGTCCGAATTCCAAAAATCAGTGTTAA
>CAYWMV010000433.1:0-1731 GCA_964459055.1 uncultured Ignavibacteriaceae bacterium
CATAAAATATTTCTTGCCATTTTACGCAGAATTTGAGGAGTAATGGATTAATTGAATCGCTCCGTAGCTGTTTATTATTTCGCTCAATCCGTAACCGAAATATCATTCACTCATTTAGCAAACTTAATATATATCGTCTCAATTTTATGAAATTGTTTTCCCTGTAATATTTTCGTTGATTTGGTTCGAGCAACGAACCCAGTTTTACGGTATAATCTGTTTTGTTAAATTCACCTATATATTTCAGCATTGAAGCAAGATTTTCCTTATTTGTTACCGGAGGAATTCCCCGCTTGAACAGAAATTCTATGTCATATATATCCCTGATTTCTTTTCTGTTTAGAAACGCTTCAATTTTCGCTTCCATCATACTTTCGGGAGAAACCGTCTTAAGTTTTACCTGAATATTGCTGTATTTGCTGAAAGAGATTGATTCCTGAGATTTTATTTTTTTTAGTTCTTTTCTAATCTCTATTTTTAGTGAACGGGGATATACAGGATTCCTGAATTCTATTAGTATAGTCCGGAATTTATGAGCCGCATCCGTGATTGTATAATTCTCAGCCAGAGTATTTCTTAAATCATTAAATAACATCTTGAAGTCCAATGTTTTTGTCACCCAAAAATCAAGGTCAACGGAATAACGGTCAAGCCCCCAGCAAAGACGCAGCATCGTTCCGCCGGTAAAGACCAGATTTGTCAGTAATCTTTTTGAATTTAAACGTTCCAGCACTTCAATCTCAAACTGTTCCTGCTTTATTAAATCCTGCATATTTTCCTCACAATTTTTCTTGTTTTCAAAGGATAATTTTTTAATAGAATTAATAATCGTTTTTTATTAAGTTTTTCTAAGTTCAGCGATGAAAAATCCGGTCTGTACTTCCCGAACGAATAAAGATAAACTGCATCTAAAAAACACTTCTCAAGCGAGGCAATAAAAAGATTGTTTTTTCGTTCAAAATCAAAATAATATTTCTTATTCAGTTTGTAATATTTAAAAAGAATTCCGCCGGATTCATATTCCATTGAACGTTTTACAGATGCGCTTTCAATAAAATTTCTCTGTACCTGGCTTGTTGTTCCATAATATGCCAATCCGGTCATAAAAGAAATATATGAAGGTACCTGCAAAATGTTTGCAATGGAGAATAATTCTTCATTAGTTATATTTTCTAATTTCTGTTTTGTTGTATAATAATTATTCTTTAATTTAATCAGCAGACCTTTATTTGAATATCTCGAGCAAAATACACGGGCTGACGGTAATTTCATCTCGAGTAAATCAGCAACATCTTCCACCCTGAAATAAGGAAGAAGTTCTAATTTCCTGAATTTTATCATATTTTTAGTAAACATAATATATTATCATATATGATAATAATATATATTTAGTTAAATAGCAAGGAAAAATTTCATTTCTGTTCCCGGTTAAATGACCCGCTTCAATTCTTAACCAAAACATTTTAATTTAGCATTTAATTTGTCACTTGTCACATTGTCCCATTGTCACATTGTCCCATTGTCACTTGTTACTTGTCACTTGTCACTTTGTCCCCTTATCACCTTGTCCCCTTGTCACTACTATCCCCCTGGTTCCAACGCTCTGCGTTGGAACCTATTTATATTCATAATTTTTAATTCTTAATTTTTAATTGCATCGCGTCCTTCGCGCCTTAGCGGTTCATTTTTTCCATTCATAATTCATAATTCATAATTCATAATTATTTTGTC
>CAYWMV010000434.1:0-1715 GCA_964459055.1 uncultured Ignavibacteriaceae bacterium
CTCTCACGTGTTCCAGCCACATATCGCAGTTGCCGTACCAGAAAATCCGGTAATCAACCTGCGAAGGATTCGGATAATCGGGGTTACCGTAGAGGTCTGCTCCGTCGAAGATATATAGGGGATTGCTGCCAGATGGAAAGAAAACATCTATGTAATATCCACCTTGATAAAGAGAATCCAAATTAAAATTTATTCTTCTGATAATTATACTATCTAAAACAGTTTCGTCTTTTCTTATTATATCAACTCTGAATATTTTTGTTGTATCATTTACATTTGGATTTATTCTTACTTTCGGCTTTATATACCAACTATAAATTTTATCTTCAAATAAATCATTAGGCACCGGTCCTTTCACCTGTTCCCACGTTGCCCGTAATCCTTTAACTACATATCCTGAATTGTGCACTCCGGCTCTTGAATATCTTACATTTTTTCCGTCGTCTGTTGTATCTTTTCCCGCCGTAGTATCTATCTCATTATATCCATACCACCATTTCCCCTTGGTACTTTGTTGACCGATGCTAATTATGAAAGGATGATAATCACTTCTTTGTGCAAAGGACAGCATATCAATCTTCGGACGGGTGAGATACAGATAGTTGTTATTTAATTGAGTTCTCTCATTATAATAATCCGCAACATCGGATTGATAACCTGAGATATTAGAAAATAAGCTATCGCTATCCGATACTCCGTGAGGGAAGTTTGTCTGATTATATCCCGGTATTGATATTGTTCTTCTATCTGAAAACTTATGCCATATATTCAAACCAAGTTCCTGCAATCTGTTTGAGTCTGTGCACCCGATATGGTACGCACCAACGATAAACTCATCCGGGTCTGAAGTATGTGTATTGGTCAAATTCTTACTATCACTTTCTTTGCTTGATAGTGAATTTATCGAAATGAATAATAATAAAACTATCAGCAAAAGTCCTAAAAGAATAATTATCTTTTTCATACTTTAAATTATTAAATAGTTTAGGGAAATAAATTTTTAATTTAAAAAATCTAAATACTTCGCTTGTAATTATAATTCTTATTTAAGTAATATCATTCTTCTCGTTTGAACGATTTTGTTATCAACGATAAGTTGGTATAAGTATATCCCGCTTCCGAGATTTTCTCCATTAAATCTTATCAGATATGTCCCGGGTGTATGTTTTTTATTAATAAGTGTTTGAATACTCCGACCGAGAATATCCATTACCTCTACTTTTACGTTTGAACTCTTTAATATTTTATATTTTATATTTGATTTTGCATTGAACGGGTTTGGATAGTTCTGAATTAGTTCAAAGTTTTTTGGGATCTCTTTACTTATCTGAGTTATTCCAAGATATATAGTAGAGTCACCTCCCGTGGAAGAATAGACTCCCTTCCATGTCCAATATAACCATACATTATTTTTATTTGTTGAAAATGGTATTATGAATTTAAAGAAATTTAAACTCGTATCAGGTATCTGATATCCCCAGTTTAAACCACCATTTGTAGTTTTGTAAATTATTGCTTTACTGCTAAAGTTGGCAAATTGAATATATGCACCAACACAATATATAATATCATTGTTTATTATGGTAAAAGATGATGGTATTTTTGCCGTTGTTACATTACCTATAACACTTGGCAAAGTATCGGCAACCCAATTTATACCTCCATTCGTTGTTCTAAAAAATCCCTGCATTGCCCGGTATCCATTCAGACTGTCT
>CAYWMV010000435.1:0-1705 GCA_964459055.1 uncultured Ignavibacteriaceae bacterium
ACCGAAATCTTATTAACGCATACCTTTTATTATCCCGGTTTTCTTTTTTAAAGGCACTGACAGTCCTTGAAAATATATTCTTTTCGACTTCGTAATTTGATTCAAGCATATTAAACCTCAAAAAATTTTATTTTATTAATAAAATCCGAATATTTTTATTAACCTGATATAAAATAACAACTTGCTTGATTATTTCAAATGGCAAATTTATTAAGCACAAAACCATGTTTAATAAAGCCGTATAACTTGAACAGGATCTTTTAATTTAATTGACTGACTGTTTTAATTTAGTTAATTTTATCTTATGAAAATCAAACTGATTTCTTTTGTAATATTATTTATTCTCGTTTCCTGTAACGGAAAAACAAACGATGAGCAACCTGAAAAAATAAATTATTCATCCTCAAAGGACAGCATTATATTCTATAACACGGATTATTCGGAGGATTTCAGGTACTGTATTTACCGTAATGAAAAAAAAGATTCATTGCTTTTCAGATTGTTTTTCCCTTTGAATTATGATACATCCTTAAAATATCCGATTGTTATTTTTTTACACGGTGCGGGCGAAAGGGGAAATGACAACAAATCACAACTCAATTTTGCCGGACAGATTTTTACTGATGATGAAATAAAAAAAGACTATACTGCTTTCGTGTTAATCCCGCAATGCTGGGAGGAGTTCAGATGGGTAGAAGTTGACTGGTCGCTTGAAAAACATAAGATGCCCGAATCCCCTTCGAAACCTTTCACTTTGCTGATGCCGTTAATTGATAAAATAATACTATCATACAATATTGACACGAACAGATTATATTTAATGGGTTTATCAATGGGCGGTTTCGGTGTGTGGGATTTAATCAGCCGCTACCCGCTAAAATTTGCAGCGGCAGTTCCCATTTGCGGCGGCGGCGATGAAGAGCAGGCGGATAAACTTCTAAATATTTCTATATGGGCTTTTCACGGAAAACTCGATAAAGTGGTATTGCCTTCCCGTTCAGTAAATATGATAAATGCAATTAAGAATGCTGGCGGTAATCCGAAATTCACTTTGTATTCAAATGTCGGACACGGAAGTTGGCACAATGCATTCAGCGAGCCGGAATTATTTCCGTGGCTGTTCGGGCAAAAGTTGAATTAGAACTTTATAATACATTTCACGCGAAGACGCAAAGAAGCAAAGACAGCAAGGGAAATATCTCGCAGAGACGGAAAAAAGCAGAAGTTAGTCATAGAATTTAGTAATAGAAGAAAAAAATATATCTCGCAGAGACGGAAAAAAGCAGATGTTAGTCATAGAATTTAGTAATAGAAGAAAAAAATATTTCTCGCAGAGACAAAGAGACGCAGAGCAGTTACAAGTGACAAGTTGAAAGTGACAAGTGACAAAACAAAACGGGATTTCACGCGATGAAGCAAAGAACCGGGCAGGGTTTATTTATTTTCTTAGTGAATCTCAGTGCCCTTAGTGGTAATATATTCATCCCCGATTGCACTTCATTTAAAAAATTTTATTTCATATTTTTATCATACTGAAAATGATAGTAAGATTTATAAAGCCCGATATTCCGCTTTCAAAATACATTGAGTCTATTTATTTATACATAGGCAATTCAAATGATATCGCACGGAAACTTTTACCTGACGGTAAGACGGACTTAATGCTGAATTTCTCTTCAAATCTGTATTTCTTTGACGAAAAAAA
>CAYWMV010000436.1:0-1694 GCA_964459055.1 uncultured Ignavibacteriaceae bacterium
GTACGACGGTTTAGCAAACCGTTGGTTTCAGCCACTCACCCACCCTTCCGGGACAGGTGCTGAATTTAATAGAACATAATTTATTAAAAATACAAAAATAAATAAATATAAAATACAATAAAATTTATCCGAGGGGGTTTATAAACGGATGAGTTTTAATTGTTTTCCGAGAGTCCCCTTTTCCGCTGATACGGAAAAGGGAGACTCTACGGAACGGGAAGAATTTTTTATTTTTTTAAACATATTGCTATAAATATGTCACTCCGTTGGGGTTTTATTTATATAAGTTTCATCCTATATGATTTTTTCTTGCTGTTAAACTTAAGAACTTTTTAATTAAATTTGCGTAACATAGTCGTACATTAATATATGAAACTTTACCGGATTAAAGATTTAACGAAAAAAGCGTATGATGAAACTGCGCAGAAGTATCACCGTCATTTCAGGGATGAAATTGAGCAGAAAGAATACGACAGGAAAATAATGGATAAATTTGCCGAATTGCTACCGGAAAAATCCTCTGTTCTGGATGCCGGATGCGGTCCTTCCTGCCAGTACGGTAATTATCTTCTTGAAAAAGATTTCGGGATTACAGGCATTGATATTTCCAAAAAATGCATAGAAATAGCATCATCTTACATTCAAAAAATCAACTTCCGGGTAATGGATATGATGAATATGGATTTTCCAGACGACACGTTCAACGGTGTTATCGCATTTTATTCAATTATTTATACACCTAAAAAATACATAGACGGTATATCCAAAGAGTTTTCCAGAGTTCTGAAGCCCGGCGGAAAAGTTCTTATTGCGGTTAAAAAAGGAGAATCGGAAGGATTTATAAATGATGAATGGTATGAAGGCAATAAGGTTTATTTCACTTATTTCCTTGAAGATGAAATAAAAGAATTTTTTAACAATAATAAATTCGTATTAGATTTTTTCGATGTTAGAAAACCTTATGATATTGAAATTAACTTAGAAAGAATTTATGCGTTTGGAACAAAAAAATAAAATATATGGATAAAAAAAACATTCCTTTCCGGAGGATTGACTGGACGACGGTTCCGAAAACGGAACACAAAGGCGATACGGGAACATCATTCTGGCAGACAATTGAATTTGAGGGTTTGCGAATAAGAATCGTCGAATATTCCGAAAATTACATTGCCGACCACTGGTGTCAGAAAGGACATATCGTTCATTGTCTTGATGGCGAATTTACGAGCGAATCACAGAACGGGAAAGATATAATTATGAAAAAAGGTACGACGTATGTTGTATCGGATAACTTAAGTTCACACCGTTCTGTCACTGAAAACGGAGCAGTGCTGTTGATTATTGACGAGATTTTCTGAAGTTAAATCAGGTATAGTTATGAGTGAAACCATTGACCTGAAAAGAAATTATTGATTTTGAATTTTAAATTATGAATGAAAAGAATTAATAAACCGCGGAGACGCAAAGAACGCAAGGTAATTAGTCCATTAGTATTCAAATTCTGCGTAGAATGGCAAAATTTATTAGACCACGGAAAACGCGGAGTAGCGGAATATCGCGGAATACCATCATTACGCATTCGAAACACGGATGACACGGATTAAACACGGAAGAACACGGAACAAAACAGTGACAAGTAACAAGTTGAAAGTGACAAGTCAAGTATTACGAATTTGGCACGCTGATTAACGCTG
>CAYWMV010000437.1:0-1690 GCA_964459055.1 uncultured Ignavibacteriaceae bacterium
GGCTTGGCGTAATGGCGGATTCAGTGGTAAATTGAACAGAAGTTCTTCTAATGAACATATGTACCTGGTTGCACTTCCGCAGCGGATGCTTTTATATTCGCCGTTTCGCCATGCCGCATTCCTTTATTCTTTGTCATCTGTGTTCCGAATGAGTATTTAAAATTAAAATTCATTTAAATTTGTTCATTTTCAATTTTAGTAAAATATTTGTATTCAGAACTTATTTCGAACTTTACTTTTTTTAAATTTGTTTTAAAATATATCTTTAACTGTAATTAAATAAATCGGGCAAGCCGAAACCAAAATGTTTATATATTATAAATTCCGTGTTATTCCGTTTTTTCCGTGTCCATCTGCGAATCTGATGCGTAATACTTGTACCCGCGAGATTCCGCTATTTCGCGTTTTCCGCGCTCTAAGAAATTTGTCATTTGACAAAGAATTTGAGGAGTAATGGAATATATGCAAACTATCATAGGTTCTACAGGAGAAATCGGAAAACGGCTGACAAAGGAACTTCAAAATTATTCTGACAAAATAAGACTCGTTAGCAGAAATCCCGTTAAAATAAATGATGCGGACGAATTATTCAGAGCAGACGTTCTGAATGAAAAAGAAATTTCAGATGCACTTAATGATTCTGATGTTGCTTATCTGCTCGTTGGAATCCGTTATAAAGCATCCGTATGGGAAAATTATTGATAATGTTATTAACTCCTGCAGCAAAAATAAAACAAAACTCGTTTTCCTCGATAATGTATATATGTACGGATTAGTTAACGGTTGGATGACGGAAGAAACTCCTTATAATCCCTGCAGCAGAAAAGGTGAGGTTCGTGCAAAAGTTGCGGAAAAATTAATGCAGGAAGTAAAACAGGGAAATTTAAAAGCATTAATCGCAAGGTCTGCTGATTTTTATGGACCGCAGGCAGAAAATACATTTCTTCATCCCTTGGTATTTCGGAAATTAAAAAACGGAAAAAAAGCAACCTGGTTCGGAAATGCTAAAGTAAAGCATTCATTTACTTATACCCCAGATTTAAGCAGAGCTCTCGCCCTTCTCGGAAATACCGAAGATGCATACAATCAAATTTGGCATCTGCCGACTGACAGAAATGCTCTCACGGGTGAAGAAATTATTAAAATAACGGCAAAATATTTCGGTATAGAACCGGAATATTCAGTTATATCAAAACCTGCAATGAGACTCGCTGGAATATTTAATTCTGCCGCAGGTGAATCCGTTGAAATGATGTATCAGTACGAGAATGAATATCTTTTCGATAGCACAAAATTTGAAAACAGATTTTTCAAGTCGGTATCCTACAGCGATGGTTTAAAGGAAATAACGGATTCTTATAAATGATTCAGATTGGTATCATATTTTCGTAAAACGGCAAGATAATTATTGCAAAATAATTAATATCAATCTTCTATTAACAATAAAGGTACAAAAAATTAAGGAAAAACACTGAAGTATTTTAAACAATACATTACTTTGCGGTCTTTGCTTCTTTGTGCTCTTCGCTCGAAATTCCTTTTCCTTGTCACTTGTCACTGCTCTGCGTCTTTGCGAGAAATTTAATTCCTTTGCGGTCTTTGCTTCTTTGCGCTCTTCGCGTGAAATTCCTTTTCCTTGTCACTGCTCTGCGTCTTTGCGAGAAATTTAATTCCTTTGCGGTCTTTGCTT
>CAYWMV010000438.1:0-1681 GCA_964459055.1 uncultured Ignavibacteriaceae bacterium
CTCGCAAATTCATCTGTATTTCCAGGTTGTACTGTTATACCACAACCTGCAATATTTATGAGTTCTTCAGTCTGGCCCTTGATATTGTTCAAAACGGGCTTGGCACATGCCATGTAATCGAAGACTTTGTTAGGATACACCTTTTCAAAACTCTTGTTAGGCATGAGGATAGACATACACACATCCGCTGCATTCAAATATTCATTTATCTGCTCTTTGGGAACTGGATCGATGAAGGTTATGTTCTTCAGATCGAGTGTCTTGACTTTGTTTTTGAGTTCTTCTTTCATCATCCCGCCACCAACAAGTGCAAAATGGATAGAGGTATTGTTCCTGAGACGGGTTGCGGTTTCAACGACTTGCTCAAGACCGTTGGCAAGACCGTGGGCGCCTGTGTACATAAATACTACTTTATCCTGGAGTCCAAGCTCCTTCCTTTTTGCCAATCTCATCTTTTCATCGGGCCAAATATATCCGAAATCAGCTGCGTTTGTTATGACCTCAGTCTTTCCATTCAAGAAGTCGTATCGCGATTTCACATCTTTCTCAAAGGCAGGAGTTAGAAGCACTAATTTATCACATCGCCTGTAAACTGATTTCTCATACTTATATGCCCACTTTATTATGCTCTTGCTATTTAGCACCCCTGTTGTAATTGCGAATTCTGGCCATAGATCCCTCACTTCAAATACCCATTTCGCTTTTTTGAAAAGCGAAGCAACCTTTCCGGGACTGCCGACAAATAAGGGAGGTGATGTTGTTATCGCTACATCTATCTTCTTTTCCTTCAAAACTCTCGTACTCGCTCTATATGCGAATTCCGTGTAAGCCTTCAATCTCCCAAAGAAACTCTTGTTGTACTGGCTCGATACTCTGACTCTTGTAAGATCGATATTCTCGGTGATGCTTCTTCTCACCCATTTTTTGCCATCTAAATATGGGTAAGGTTTCCCGGTTGCATAGTGTACCCCACCCGCGATGACGGAAACATTGTGTCCCCTGCCTGCAAGGACCTTGGCAAGTTCATTCATTCTCGAACCGCCAACATCGTTTTCATCGAGAAAAAACTGATGCACTATGAGCACATTCATTTCTTAGTCACTTCCCGCAACCTAAGCTCAGTCGAGATATCGATACTCTTTTCGTCACTTGTGAAATCTAAAACAATAGTCATTATTGGATGTTTCTCTCCATAATAGTAGGACTTCCAGCCACTTATAGGATTTGTAGAACCCTCGTAGGTTTTATAAGAAAACGCTTTGCTGGTTGTTAGCATTAGTTCTTTACCGTTATTGAGAGTTACTTTAGCCTCGTTACTTTTGAACTGTGACGACTCTCCCAGGGGAATATGAAAGAAAAGCTGAATCAAATGAGTGGTATTCTTCGATTTGATAATTGTTACTGAGTCACTTATTAGAAGAGTGTCTTCCGAACTCAACTTAAGTTCTCTAGTATGCTTAAATTCCTTCGATTCTATAGTACCTATCAGGCAATTATCTTTCTCTATTCGAATTGCTGAGCTCGGATAAGATAGCCACCTGAATGCGCGGTAAGGTTCCGTGAAAGGCTTTTTGTCTATGATTAGGCAATTATGAGATTGAGATGATCTGAAATAATGGTTCCACTTTATATCTTCCGTATTGTATTTATAATTGCCGGAATCGCCGATTATTTCCTCTCC
>CAYWMV010000439.1:0-1655 GCA_964459055.1 uncultured Ignavibacteriaceae bacterium
TTTTGAATTGGGCGGAGGAAAGAATAAAAACAACATTACGAATTTGGCACGCAGAACATATTTAATTTTTAATTATGAATTTTGAATTATGAATTTTGAATTGGGCGGAGGAAAGAATAAAAACAACATTACGAATTTGGCACGCAGATGACGCGGATTAGGCAGATTAACACGGAACATATTCGATGTAAAATGTTAAATGAAAAATGAAAATAATTTGGTTCAGGATTGAGAGGGCTATGAATATATTAACAAATATTTAATCAATAAATATCAGAATATTAATGTGAAATAGATTCTCTTTTAAATAGTTGAGTTTTAAATTCAGAAAAACCGGTTCAGACTTTAATGCCTGTACCGGTTTTTTATTTTATAAAATCACCGGTATATAGTCAGGGATTTACTGAAAAAACGGGAAATTTATGATAAAACATAGTTTGAGTTGTAGGAAATTTCCTACAAAAAATTGTTACTTTATCCTACAAGCAATTTTGAATGTTTATGTATATATTGTTGCAGTTAAAGTTCTTTGAATGGCAATATGGTTTCGTTCATCTGAAATAAGTTTCGTCTAAAATCTTATTTAAAAACACCGGAACAAGTGAACTTTTTTTGAATCGTATTGTTGTAAATTTAAATTCACTATTTTACAAATTACTTAGGGTCAATAGGGTTTATAAACCTTACTCTAAAAACTAAAAAAAAATGCTAAGGGATTTATATCGGTTAGAAGACATTGCTGTACGGGAGGAAGTAAAATCTAAACTAAGCGATCTTGTTGATGAAGAGGTGTATAGTTTTATTGACAGGAACGTTGATGTTGACGACAATACTGTCGTTTTGGACACTGACAGCATTTTCAGTGTTGATATTATTAAGGGACGAGTGGATTCAATTCTGAATTTCAGGCGCCTGAATAATATCAAATGGCTCAATAAGTATCTTGAAGCGGTGAATTCTAAGTTAAATAAAGGGGGTTTGCTGTTCGGTTGTGTGGAGACCTACAGTTTGAGGCGTCAGAGGATTTTAAAGAAGTATAATCCGATGATTTCCTATCCTTTTTATTTTCTTGATTTCGTCTTCAAAAGGGTATTTCCTAGATTAAAGTTAACAAGGTTATTTTACAAACAACTCACTCATTCTGAAAACAGGGCTCTTTCAAGGGTTGAAGTTTTTGGAAGGCTTTATGCTTCAGGTTTTGAATTGGTAAGCGAGCAGAAGATAAAAAATATGCTGTTTTTTGTCTTCAGAAAGAAAACCAGTCCGAAATATGTTTTTGAACCGAACGAAGGTTTCGTCATTAAATTAAAAAGAATCGGGCAGGACGGTAAGGAAATGGTGGTCCGGAAATTGAGAACTATGTATTCTTACTCCGAATTCCTGCAGGGTTTTATATACGATAATAATATGCTGGCGCTCGGCGGGAAATTTAATAATGATTACAGAATCACTCCATGGGGAAAAATTTTCCGTTCGTTATGGATTGATGAATTGCCGATGCTATGGAACTGGATAAGGCGCGATATAAAATTAGTCGGTGTCCGTCCTCTTAGCAGGCAGTATTTTGAAATGTATGATGATGAATTAAAGCAGATGAGGATAAAGTATAAACCCGGCTTGATTCCGCCTTTCTATGCAGATTTACCCGGAACGTT
>CAYWMV010000440.1:0-1647 GCA_964459055.1 uncultured Ignavibacteriaceae bacterium
GTTTTTCTTTTCTGCCGTGCAAGCATATGGTTTGCAAATAACTGCATATCGCAGGGAGGTACCCAACTCGCATTTGTTGACGAAGCGTATATTCCCACTGCACCTTTCGGATTTGCAGTGTCACCTGCTCTTAACAATGCTTCCGCAAGACATTCGTTCAATGTGAAATTTCCGTTCAAACAGGCAACGTCAACCAGATAAAAATTCTTCCAACCGTTTGCAAGTTGATAGGCGTTCGATACGTTGAATCCTGTATTGCTCCACGAAGTTCCCGAGCCGTGTCCTACATAATTTAAAATAAATCTGCCGTCGTTAAGTACGGTAATAAGACTTTGCGCATTCTGTGCGGGATGGTTAATTTTGTCAACGTGTGTAAATCCGCCCAGTAATAATGTATCTCTAACCCAGTTCATTCTGATTGAATCCGCATATGGCGGTGAACCGCCTACATCCGGTCCGCCGATTCCGGTACCTTTGTTGTACCACGGCTGACCAATCTGGATATCTCTTTCAAACTTAATGAGTTTTGTTATTACATAATTGATACTTGCAGCATTCTGACAGGAGATTCTCGAAATAAATGCATCGGGATACGCATCAGTTCCCGCTAATTTTACGTAGCACGGGTCTGATGGCGCAGATTCATAAACTCCGCTTAGTGTCGGCATATCCGCATTATCACCTACTAAAACTATGTAAGTTACGGAACCCGATGAATTATACATATTCTGTATGTACGTCTTGATTGCGGCACTGCCGGAACCTGTTGTTGTCGGGTATTCAGCAACTGTAACATTCAAACCTCTCTGCTGTTTCCAGCTGACAAAAGGCTGAATAGTGGTCATATAAGCCGTTGGACATATCACAAGCATTTTGCCGGGCTCGGGAATCGAATCGAATCTCGTCACACCCATTCCGTAATTCATAAACATTTCTCTATAGAACGGTGCAAATTCACCGCTGACTTTATCCAATGAACGCACACGATAAAAAGGATTTATCGCAGTTTTTCCGGCGTCAACGTAAATTTCAACCGTTAATTTTTTGTAAATCTTCATTTGCCCTTTTACAGGATTATACTGTAAAGGATTAATCTGAACGGTCATACCGCGTAAATCTCTCACGATATAAGGTTCAGCGAGTTTTACAACTTCACCGGGATAGAAAGCATCGGTTGAGTAAACCTGTCCGAATGTATAAGGAATACTGTTAGGGTCTTTATCCCTTGTGTAATGACCTTTTGACGGCATAATTTTGCCGATAGAAATTATTTCCGTTTCTTCGGCGAGTATGCGATAACTCATTGCCGATAAATCAGGTATTGCAACACTTCTCCTGAAAATAGGTATTTCAGGCTCTCCCGCCACCATAGTAGATGCAAAACCGGGTGATGTCAAAGCAATGTATGACTCACCGTTGATTTTCACTTCCGACCGGTTGTAACCGTTGAAAGTGAATTCTATTTTAATTGTCTGACCGGAATTTTCTAAAACTCTCGGAGTCATTCCTTCACTGACATACTGTGAGTATGATAAACTTGTAATTAGAAGGAAAGAAATAATGAGAAGTAAAAATTTTGAAGATTTCATAAATCTATTTATTTTATATAAGTTATAAATTTATATATATTCTTTTATTAATACAATA
>CAYWMV010000441.1:0-1639 GCA_964459055.1 uncultured Ignavibacteriaceae bacterium
GGGCAGGTTAAAACTTGATAAAAATTTAAATAAAGAAGTAACAACGCTTCACGACCCGTGCAACCTGGTGAGAGAAGGCGGCATCGTTAATCAGCAGAGGTACGTTTTAAAACACGCAGTAAGCGAGTTTATTGAAATGACTCCGCACGGCACAGACAATTATTGCTGCGGAGGAGGCGGAGGCCAGCTTGCAATGAGCGAATATAATGAACGCAGAATGAAAATTGCAGAGATTAAAGCGGAACAGATTAGTAAAACAGGTGCTAAAGTCGTTGTATCGCCTTGTCATAATTGTGTTGACCAATTGATGCAGATAGACAACAAGTTTAAACTCGGTGTGAAAATAAAAACTCTCGCCGAAGTTGTTGCTGATGCTATTATTCTTGACAAATAAATATTTCATTTATAAATCTTTTAAGCAACTAAATAACCATTATGAACAACTTAATATATCTTGATAATTCTGCTACAACATATCCAAAGCCCGATGAAGTTTATAAGTATATGGATAGTTTCTACCGTAAACACGGAGTTAATCCGGGAAGGTCGGGATTTGACGCAGCTCTTGAAGCCGAAGAGATTGTAATGAATACCCGTAAACTGTTAACGGATTTTTTCAATGCAGGAGGAGATCCTAACAGACTGACTTTCAGTTATAATGCAAGCGATTCTCTTAATATGATAATACAGGGATTAGCAATGAAAGACGACCACGTCATTACTACAATGCTTGAACACAATTCTGTCCTTCGTCCATTGCATCACCTTGAAATGAACGGTGTTATTAAGGTAACTCACCTGATGTTTGACGAAAAAGGATATATTGACCCCGATGACGTCAAAAAATCTATACAAAAAAACACGAAGATGGCTGTAATAAACCATTGCTCGAATGTTATCGGGACGATTCAGCCAATTGCTGAAATAGGTAAGATCTGTAAAGAAGCAGGAATTTTGTTCATTGTTGATACTACTCAAAGTGCAGGGACCATTCCGGTTGATATGCAGGCGATGGGAATTGATGTAGTTGTTTTTACAGGTCATAAATGCCTTTTCGGACCCACAGGAATCGGCGGTTCATACGTTATGGAAAATGTTCCAGTGAAATATACACGATTCGGAGGTACCGGTGTCCGTTCCGCTCAACTGACGCATCTTGAAGAATTCCCGTACAGGCTCGAATGCGGAACTATGAATCTTGTAGGTGTAGCGGGTTTGAATGCCGGCGTAAAATGGATTCTTGAAAACGGGATGGAGTCTCTCCACAAAAAAGAAATCTATCTTTATGAAAAACTTCGTCAAGGTCTGCAAAGTATTGAAAACGTCATAACATATTGTGCTTACAACAGTGAAAACCATAATCCGATAATAAGTTTTAATATTAAGGGTTTTGATTCAGGTGATGTCGGCACTATGCTTGATGTTGACTACGACATAGCCTGCCGTACAGGTCTGCATTGTGCTCCGAAAGTTCATGTCGGTTTAGGCACCGATAAAATTCACGGCAGTGTCCGTTTAAGTATCGGTCCTTTTAATACCGAGGAGCATATAGACAAAGCAATTGAAGCAGTGAAAGAAATATCCGCATTAAGGAATTAAGATTTTTAAGAAATAATCGATGATTTACTGTTCATCTGCA
>CAYWMV010000442.1:0-1634 GCA_964459055.1 uncultured Ignavibacteriaceae bacterium
TCCATTACTCCTCAAATTCTGCGTAAAATGGCAAGAAATATTTTATGCAAGTAAAGGAATTATATATAGTTCTTTATAAACAAGTCCGGCTGAAATTACTTTCTTGCCTAATTTTGTAAGATAGTATTTGAATGTTCCTTTTATTTTTTTGATTAGTTTGAATAATGCTAATCGTTTTAATATTCGTGAAACCTGAGAAGAACTTAATTCGTACTTAAGTCTCATTCTTAAATATTTATTCCGAAATCCATGAATGTTAAACTCTCCGGAACTTAGCACCCTTAATATATCTGAGTCAAGTTTGTCAAAAAAATTAAATCCCTTATATGAACGGTTATTTTCTATCTTTTTCCCGCTCAGTTTATTAAGATTATTCTTCCCGTCAGAATTATCTGTCAATGATGCTAAAAAATCAAGGTATCTTGAATTTGATTTTTGGCATTCTTTGCTTAAATCATAAAAGCTGTAAATCGATTTTTTCATCTTTGTAAATCTTCTGACTGTTTTTCCGCTCCGGGTCAGTACTTCGCGATATATTATGAATTGTCCGACATCATTGATAGTTGTCTCAATTCTTAATATTTTCTTCCCCTTGTCATACATTTTTATACTGTTTGCACCCATACAGTGCTTAATCCTTGTCCCATGGATTTGCTTGTTATATTTTGTTCCAACTTCCGCCTCATATCCGGCAGCTAGTTTTCTTGAAAAAAATGTTGCTATATTTTCAGGTTTTACTGAATGAATACTAGTAAATACAAGATCTTCATATATTTCCCTTGATACTTCCGAACACTTAAATATTATGTCAGTTGCATATTCCGACTGTGTAATTACCCAGTGGTATCTTTGATTTGTGGTTTTCAAAAAGGGTATATAGCGATTAATTATTATATCCAGCCATTGATGTAAATCCTGAACTCTGAAATCATCACTCAACTCCTGGGCTTTTTTATAATCAGATATATATACAAATGCATTATCTTCCGTCTGATATTCGATCTCATTCTTTTTAAGTTTATGTTCCAGATACTTATGTCCGTTAAAATAAAACTGTACACGGCAAGGAAGCCATGTCGGAATTCTAAGAAAACATAATCCCAGAATTATATCAATAAAGTAAATATAATAATGTATGCATTTTGATGTATTTGATTTCAATACAGGCACATTCTTTTCTTTACTAAAAACCGGTTCATATGAATCGCAAATTTCCGAAGATGTATAGACCTTAACTATACCTGGTGCATAACCTCTTTTATCCAGTATCTTTTGTATGTTCAGTTGTTTATCAAATTTCTTTGGGGAGCGGATGTGCTCGATTTCTATATTTTGTTCCTTGCAAATCGACCCAACTCTTTCCCGAATCTGTTCGTTAAATTGCTTCGCGAATATTGGATAATCAAAAATTTTAATGCCATTATTTAATAAGTATGATTTCATCGCTCCTGCGTAACCCCAATTTGACAAACTGCCTGATATAATAACTCTGTCGAAACAACTTATTGTCCCTTCAATTTTATCAGAGTATTTTGTAATAAAATTATTAAGCATGGTAATATTATTTTTAATACAAAAATACTACTTTACTGAAATTAATAAAATCATTTTGGTTCTGGCTATGCCAGCTTATG
>CAYWMV010000443.1:0-1620 GCA_964459055.1 uncultured Ignavibacteriaceae bacterium
TGTCTGTCACTGTGGTAGCAACATCGCGGGCGTGGTGGATGTGGAGCGGGTTGTGGCTTACGCGCGTACTCTTCCGGATGTGGTTTTCGCTGATCACCAGATGTTTTCTTGTGCCGGTAATACTCAGGCGGATATCGAGAATGCCATCCGTGAGCACGGTATTACGCGGGTCGTTATCGCTGCTTGTTCTCCCAAGACGCATGAGAGCGCCTTTCGCGGCGTTCTCATCCGCGCCGGGTTGAATCCCTACTTGCTGGAGATGGCGAACATTCGCAATATGGATTCGTGGGTGCATAAATTTGAGAAGGACGCCGCCACTATCAAGGCTATGGAGATGACGGCGATGGCGGTGGAGAAAGCTCGTTTGCTCATACCATTGGAATCAAGTCACCTGCCGCTCACTCAGAGTGCGCTCGTCATCGGCGGCGGTATCGCCGGGATGACGGCTGCAACGGCGCTGGCGCGACAGGGTTATGAGACCCATCTGGTTGAGAAAGCCGGACGCTTGGGGGGCTTGCTTGCGGATTTGCGGAGCCTGGGTCCCGTGGGACTATCATCTCTGGATGTGATTTACGCCAAGAAACATGAGTTGAATCAGACCGGGGTTCACATTCACGCGCCCGCTACCATCGAGACGATCGGCGGCGTTGTTGGCAGTTTCCAGGCGCATCTCAGCACTGGTGAAGACCTCACTATTGGCGCCATCATCGTTGCCACTGGCGGAGTTCCCTATCAGCCACAAGAGTTTGGATATGGACGCGATCCGCGTGTGATCACGAACCTGGAGCTGGAGAGACTGCTGAGTTACAAGTTAAAGACACCAGACTCTCGTTTAACAGGTGCGGAGCTCTCGGCCTTTAACTTTGCACCTTCAACCCCCATCGAGCGTGTGACTTTCATTTCCTGTGTCGGTTCACGGCAAGGCCATATTGGTTGCGCGCGTTATTGTTGCACTTCAATGCTGCATCAGGCCTTGGCGTTGCGACGCTTGGGAAAGAAAGTGCGCGTCGTGAGCAAAGATATTCGCACGTATAGTCGCCAGGCTGAAGAGCTCTATGAGGAAGCGATGCGTGCGGGTGTGCAGTTCTTCCGTTATGCCGATGACCGTCCTCCGCAGGACGAAGTGGTCTTTGAGGCTGGCGAGGTGCGGCTTTACGACCATTTGTTGGGCGCGGAGTTGCGCATTCCGACAGATCTGCTCGTGCTGGTGACGGGATTGCGTCCGCCGGAGGACACCCTGGCAGAGCAACTCAAACTTGCCCGTAGCGAGGATGGTTCATATATGGAGTTGCACCCCAAACTTGGTCCCGTGCAGACGGCAATTCAGGGTGTGTATCTGGCAGGTACGGCGCAGGGCGCCAAGGACGTTCGCGAGTCTATGGCTCAAGCGATGGCGGCAGCGGGCAAGGCAGGAGCGCTTTTGGCGCGTGGCGCTATTGAGAAGGAGCCACTCACGGCGAAGTATACTCCCGACGCTTGCATCGGTTGTCTGCGCTGCGTGAAAGTCTGCCCCTTCAGTGCTATTGAGCAGGTGGGTGAGCGGGGCAAGCCTGGCGCAATCCGCATCATCGAGGCGGCATGTATGGGCTGCGGCAACTGTGCTGCTGAATGCCCTACCCA
>CAYWMV010000444.1:0-1616 GCA_964459055.1 uncultured Ignavibacteriaceae bacterium
TTATAAGTGTATCGTAAACGTTTATTACAAGAAAGTTTTCCGGCGAAAGGGAATAGTTTTCAAATCCGTAGTTCTGTCCGGGATTCGGATTAAGGGATTCCCACTGCGTTAAGTAATTTTCAGTATAAGTATCGCCTATATAAAGCAGTCTGTTCAATCCGTCGTATCCTCTGAATGTAATATATTTTCCGGGCGGATATTCAGTCGGCTTGTTATACTGATTCCTGTCCTGTGAAAATCTAAGGTTATCGTTCCTGTCATATTTATATCTCACCGTTCCGGCATCAGGGGTACTCCTCGATGACTGCCTGCCGAGTCCGTCGTAATAATTGTATATAAAAGAGTAATATTCATTCACACTATTTTATATATTTTTTGAAACATTTGATTATATAAGCATTTTATTTTTCTCTTTCTATATTAAAATAATCTTATTATTGTTATATAATATTGCCCATATATATAAAACTGCATTAAAATAAATTTATCTAATATTTTCAATTACTTCAATTCCTGGGTATAAACATTTCTTAGGATAACTTCTTATATTATCACATTCAAAGAAATTTATATAGAATTTATTATTAAAATATAGAATATTATTAATACAATAATTGTAATAATTATAATATGTTTTAACTGTATTAAATATCCCATTATCCAAATTTAAACTTAGAATTGTCATACTATTCCCCCAATATAAAAACGGGAAATTTAAAAAAGCAAATAGACTTTCAGTACTACTAAGTTTCAAATCTGTATTAAGTTTAATAACATTTTTAAAGGAATCCACTCTAATCAAATAACCTTTTTCCGAAAGTAAAATTATTTCACTATTGTTTATGAAGATCTTTGTATATTCAGCAGTTTCATTTGAATCAATAAGGATAATTTTTTCAAGTTTAGTTTTTAAACAGTTCAAATATAGATAGGAATAATTCGAATATTTATTTTTCAAAGCAAAATATAATGTATCATTATTAATTAAATAAGAATCAACCAAAAAATCTTTCTTTAAGTATGACGGAGTAATATTTTTAAATTTTCCATTACTGAAAAGGTATAAGTTATTATATATGGTTAAATAATTAATATATTCTAATGTTAAAAAATATAATAAATTGTCAACGGTTTTCACATCAATCAATGTTTCATGCTGATTTATAAAATTAAGCGGAATATTATATATCGTATCGCAATGTATATCAAGTAATATTTTATTACTTATAATATACAAATGCTCATTATGATATTTAAAAAGATCTATATTTATTTTTTTCTTTGTACCAATTGAATCATACAGATAGTCATATATATTACCAACAGAGTTGGAATCAACTGAAAATGCATAAAAATTGTTATCCTCTATTTTGTATAATAAATCTCCATAAGCCCAAAATGTATTTGTGTCTACAATAAATTTATCAATTGTAATATTTCGTATTGCCGATTTAAGTATATAATCATTATTTGGCTGTGAATAATTTATACCAGCCATTATAAAAAACAAAGTAAAAAGATGAATAATTCTCATAATCTTGTTCAATTTAATAGTACACTCTCCAAGGAATAAATCTATTTCCATCAATTAAAATATTAGCTTCTTTGCCTACAAT
>CAYWMV010000445.1:0-1614 GCA_964459055.1 uncultured Ignavibacteriaceae bacterium
TGAACTTTATGAACTTTATGAACTTTATGAACTTTATGAACTTTATGAACTTTATTAACTTTATGAACTTTATGAACTTTAGAAACTTTATGGACTTTATAAACTTTCAACTTTGTGAGCTAAAGTATCTTGAATGTGAGGGTTGAGGGTTTTATTTTGAAAGAATTTTAAAACGGAAAAAATTATGTTTGGAAAAATTATAAAATCGTTAAAAGGTTTTCCGAAAAACTTCTGGACTGTTATAACAATGGAGTTTTTTGAAAGGGGCTCATATTACGGAGTGATGTCAGTTCTTTCAGTTTTTCTTGTCCTTGACGTAAAATCGGGAGGTCTTGGATTTTCGAAAGAGAGTGTAGGTGTACTTAAAAGCGTAATGACACCGCTTTTATACTTGCTGCCGATAATATCAGGTGCAATTGCCGACAGGTTCGGTTACCGCAAAATGTTAATGTTTGCATTCACGGTAATGAGCGCGGGATATCTTTTCATGGGGCTTGTGAGTTCATACATACTGGTTTTCTTCAGTTATCTTTTCATGGTGCTGGGAGCGGGATGTTTCAAACCGATTATATCAGGAACGATAGCAAGAACGACAACGGAAGAGAATTCGACTGTCGGATTCGGTATTTTTTACTGGTCGATTAATCTTGGTGCATTCATATTTCCTCTGATATTAATTCCGATTTTAAAAGATATTTCGTGGTCATATATTTTCTTCATGGCTGCGATAATTACGGGCTCATTGTTGTTCCTGAATTTATTTATGTATAAGGAGCCCAAGAAACCTGAATCTTCCAAATCGCTCATGCAGGTCTTTAAGGGTATGTTCCTCGTGCTAGCCGACTTCAGATTTATAGTAATGATAGTAATATATTCGGGATTCTGGATACTTTATTTCCAGATGTTTGATACCGTACTGTGGTATCTGACAGAGTTCATGGATATGACTCCGGTTGATAATTTTGTTAATTCAATTTTAGGGGTGTTTGTATCGAATCCAAACTGGAAATTTGATGCGGAGCACGTAACCGTAATCAATGCGGGAACTATTATCGCACTGCAGATTCTGGTCTCATTTATAGTAAAGAAAACAAAGGCACTCCCGACGATGATTACGGGTATTGCGCTCGGAACGATAGGTATGGGAATTCTCGCAATATCCAACAGTGCGTGGATTTTCATAACGGGAATGATTGTTTTTTCAATCGGTGAAATGACAGCACATCCTAAGTTCATCAGTTACGTCGGACTGATAGCACCGGAAGACAAAAAAGCGTTATATCTGGGATATTCATTTTTATACGGCGTGATTGGAAGCGGTATTGGAGGAGTACTTGGTGCCAATGCGTATGTTTATTTTGTAAATAAAATGAACAATCCGCAGGCGCTGTGGATAATGTTCAGTTTGATAGGAGTGATGACGATTATCGGATTGTTGTTGTACAGCAGGTTTTTGGCGCCGAAAAAAACAGTAGTTAGTAGACAGTAGTCAGTAGACAGTAGACAGTAGTCAGTAGTCAGTAGACTAGAAAGTAGTCAGAAGTCAGAAGACAGGGGACAGTAGTGTAATGCTTCAAGGGAAATCGGACAAATTGCTTTTCTAAATAAGGATGA
>CAYWMV010000446.1:0-1613 GCA_964459055.1 uncultured Ignavibacteriaceae bacterium
AATGTACCTCTCGACGGTGAAAGGAACATTACCGACGATAAAAGAATACGTGAATCGCTTCCAACTGTTAATGCAATCATCGAGAACGGGGGGAAATGCATTCTTATGAGCCATCTCGGCAGACCGAAAGGCGAGAAAAATACCAAATATTCTCTGAATGTTGTAGGGGAGCATCTTTCAAAATTGCTCGACAGGAATGTGATATTCACGGATGACTGCATCGGAGAAGGAAATGCGGAACTTATTAATGCAATGAATGAAGGGGATGTGATGCTCCTGGAAAATCTGAGATTCTATAAGGAAGAAGAAAAAAATGATGCGGGATTCGCAATGAAACTTGCATCATACGGAGATATCTTTGTTAACGATGCGTTCGGCACAGCACACAGGGCACACGCTTCAACCGAAGGTGTAACAAAATTCGTTAACACAAGTGCCGCTGGTTTCCTGATGGAAAAAGAACTTAAATATTTGTATGCGGCAATTGACAATCCCGAAAGACCGCTTATAGCAATACTCGGAGGCTCGAAAATATCGGGAAAAATTGACGTACTTGAAAATTTGCTGAATATTGCCGATACGATTTTAATCGGAGGCGGAATGATGTTCACATTTTATAAAGCATTGGGTCTCGAAATCGGAAAATCAATTCTCGAAGAAGATAAAATTGAACTTGCAAAGACTATTCTCGGAAAAGCAAAAAATCTCAATAAAAAACTTCTGCTTCCCGTTGATGTTATCATTGCCGATAAATTTGATGCGGAATCTGAAACGAAAACCGTATCATTCGATAAATTTACGGTTGACCTGAAAGACTGGATGGGAATGGATATCGGACTGGAAACAATAAAAATATATAAGGAAGAAATATCAAAAGGAAAAACTATTGTATGGAACGGACCGATGGGGGTTTTTGAAATTGATAAATTTGCAATCGGAACTTTCGAAATTGCAAACGCACTTTCAGATGCCACTCAGAACGGCGCCATCACAATAATCGGCGGCGGCGATTCAGCATCCGCAATCGCAAAAGCAGGTCTCGAAAAGAAAGTCAGCCACGTCTCCACCGGCGGCGGCGCCTCCCTCGAACTCCTCGAAGGAAAACTCCTTCCGGGAGTCAATGCTTTAACGGACATTTAATGCGGTAATAAGTAATAAGTAGTAAGTAGTAAGAAAAAAAATAATTTATTATTATGCTTGAGAAATCAAAGTCTTTTATGGATTTAATCGTGTGGCAAAAAGCTCACAATATTGTTTTGGAAATATATAAATTAACGAGAAACCTTCCTAAAGAAGAACTTTTTTGTATTACATCTCAAGTAAGAAGATCAACGATCTCAATTGCTGCCAACATCGCAGAAGGATTTAAAAAGAAAACGATATCAGAGAAAATTAGATATTATAATATTGCAGAAGGCTCATTAGAGGAGACAAGGTATTATTTAATTTTAATAAAGGATTTGGGGTATGCGGATACTACAAATTTATCCCATTTATTAGAAGAGGTAAGTAAATTGTTGAACTCTTACAAAAAATCAACTCAAAAGTTATTTAAAAATTAATCCCTAACTCCGCCACATAATACGTAATATATTTTCAAAAAAATCAATATT
>CAYWMV010000447.1:0-1594 GCA_964459055.1 uncultured Ignavibacteriaceae bacterium
TGCCAGGCCCGCGAGTACGGCACGCTCCGGGTCATCCTCGTGTGCAGTAGTCGCTCCGAAGAAGGCAACCAACCCATCGCCCCGGAACTGATCTACCTGCCCGCCGAAGCGGTAGATCTCCGTTTCCAGGATCTGGAACATCTCGTTCATCAGGGCGACCCATTTCTCGGTGCCGGTGCGCTCAAGCAGATTCGTAGATCCGTGGACGTCGGCGAGGATGACGGTCGCGACGCGACGCTCGCCATTCAAGTGCGCCGTTGCCTGCAACGGCGTTGTCTGCAACGGCGGTGTCTGCAACGGCGGTGTAGACAGCGGCAACGCCGCGGATGGCGCCGGCGGCGGGGCGACAACCGGTGCGGCGGGAGCTGGCGTGGCGCCCGCCGCGTGGAATGCGGGGATCAAGCGCGCCCCACACTGTCCGCAGAAGCGATGATCGGGTGGATTCACAAAACCACAGGCGGGACAGGGTTGCGCCAGAGAAATCCCGCACATCCCGCAAAAGCGGTTACCCGCGGGGTTATCGTACTCACAGCTTGGACATCTCATCGTTCACATCACCATAACTATGCGAATTTCCTCCGGCTCTCCCCTGAGGCGATCCTCTTCGCCGGGCATTGCCGCGACCGGAGCGTCCGGCGCGCACTCTTGAATATGCGAAATACTATGCCGCAATCTCATTATTGAGCGCGTCTTTACAAAAAGCGGAGCTTCCGCCTGAACCCTCGCTCACGGGAAGATGCCACGCTCCTTGTACACCTTCTCCAGGCGGCGCAGCGCCACGATGTACGCCGCAGTGCGCCAATCCGTGTCGTATTCTTTAACCGCGTCGCGCACTTTGCGGTAGGCGCTGAGCATCTTCTTGTACAGTTTACCATCCACTTCATCGAGGTCCCAAAACTCGCTGCGCTTGTTCTGCAACCACTCAAAGTAGCTGACGGTGACGCCGCCCGCATTGCAGAGCACATCTGGCAGCACGGTGATACCGCGCTCCTGAAGAATGCGGTCACCTTCGATATCTGTCGGTCCATTGGCGCCTTCGACCACCAGTCGCACCCGAAGCCAGGGGGCTGTCTCGGCAGTAATCTGGTTTTCCAGCGCCGCCGGCACAAAGAAATCCGCTTCGGTGCTCAGAAAGGTATGGTGGTCAATTGCAGTCGCGCGAGGGTAACCGGCGACGCCGCCATGCGCACGCACGTATGCCGCCAGGTCATCAGGGTCAATGCCATCGGGGCACAAAACCGCCCCGGTGTGGTCCTCAACAGCTGCAAGCACGGCGCCGTAGGGCTTGAGCAAGCGAGCACTCCACGAACCAACGTTCCCAAAACCCTGTACAATGTAGCGCGCCCCTGCCAATGGAAAATCATGATCCGCCGCCCACGCAACCACAATGTATACCAATCCTTGTCCGGTGGCTTTATCGCGCCCCAGGCTACCGCCGGATTCAATGGGTTTGCCCGTGACAACATGCACACAGCGGTTGCGTTCCAGTGGCGGCATCATCGAAAGGTAAGTGTCAAGAATCCATGCCATCACCTGTGCGTTGGTATTCACATCTGGGGCAGGAATATCGTATTCGGGACCGATATTGCTGCCC
>CAYWMV010000448.1:0-1588 GCA_964459055.1 uncultured Ignavibacteriaceae bacterium
ATAATTTTTTGTATTATAAGTTATGATTATTAAATATAATATTTTGAAAATTTTACATACTAACTATTTCTTTGTCATTCAAGAATAAGACATTAGAGTCTATAAATATATCTTTGTACTTATCCTTTTCAAAAGTATGGATTGGAACAATATTTTTTGGCTTAATTGCATCAATCATTTTCTTTAGTCCGGTCAAATCGGCATGACCGCTGGTATGAATTTCTTTTTCTGACATACCCTGATTTAAGACAAACTCAATAAAACCCATCGTATATTTATCCCGCTTATATCCGCTCCACAAGGAGTAAACAAATAAACCACCCTGTAAATTTCTTATTCTTCCAAGGTCGTGTCGCATACCGGGACGTATAATCATTACAATATTTTTATGTATTGAATTAATTTCATTTCTTTTAATTTTAAAATCTTTAAAACGAAAAAGAATATTTTTAAAACCCTGATCATATATTGTTCTTGATAATACCCAAGGATAGAAAACCTTAATTTCCGGGAAAGCAGGCGAGGGATAAGGGATTTTAAACCCAAATGATGCTATTTCAAATAATACGGTAGCAACATAAAAATCGATTACAAAAATTCTTCCTGTTTTTTTGCAGGCTCTGTAAATTGATACCAGTCTGTCAATGTTTTGACCCGATGTATATATCAAAACAATTCCTTCGGTTTCTTTAAATGTTTTAACAAATTCTCTTTCAATTTCAGATTCGGTTTTAAAACTTTTTCCGGAATTTCCAATTGAAGTTCCTTCAAGCAAGAGATAATCAACATTTTTCTCAACATTATTGCAGAACCAATCAAAGGCTTTAGTTTTTCTTCCGTGGGTACGAAAATCTCCGCTGTAAAACAAAGATTTTCCGTTTGCTTTAATTAAGAATGCATAAGCATCAAAAGCAGAATGACACATTAAATAAGGAGTAATTTCAATATCACCTACCGGGAAGGATTTACCGGATTCAAAGTAATTAAGATTTGATATAGTCAAATTCCTATTAGTAAAAATACCTGTCAATTCGATTAACTTATGGGTTGGTTTTCCCAGATAGACAGGGCAAACAGGATGAATATAATCCCACAAACCGTAATGGTCCTGATGGGCATGAGATATAAGCAAGACAGTTTTTCCATCCGGTTTATATAGACTTTTTATATCAGGAAGAATCCCAAGATTAATTAAATCTTTTATTGAATGATTTTTCATAATATCAGAGTCGAATTTCGACATATCCGGATTTACAAGAGGAAGACCTATATCTATAACAATTCGTGATTTACCCGTAAATATTTCTACACACGAACCGCCGATTTCTTTTGTTCCTCTGTGGATAATAAATTTCATTTTTTACGAGTAATAACTTTCCAAAAGTTTTCGGTGACAAGATTTTTAATATCTCCAATCGGACAAATTTTAATATTCCAATCTTTTTGCCTGTTCAAAATATGTTTTTTCAGACGACCTTTTTTCTGGTCATTATCAAAACCAAATATCAGTAAAGGTACTTTCAGTTCGATTTCTTTAGGTTCGGGAAATGGTTTATCAAAATCAAAAATTGAATTTATTATCTTAATA
>CAYWMV010000449.1:0-1587 GCA_964459055.1 uncultured Ignavibacteriaceae bacterium
TTCTACGGCTTTATCCATTTGTTAAGGTGTTTTTTCTAAGTCTATTCCTATGTCTCTTAGCAGGGAAATATAATGAGTTTCGGATATCTTTTCCGTTTCGTATAACTTCCTTGCCCGCTGTCCGTAATCTCCGATTACTTTATTTGCATTCGCTTTTTTGTATAATGCTGTGTCGTATCCGGTTCTTAATGCACTTAATATTACACTATTATTGTATTTTTCGTATTTATCATAATTAATTAATCCTAAATTATCTAACCTTATTAAAAGAGATTTTCTTGAACTTGAATAGTATTGCTCTGTTTTTATAATTGTTGATAGAGTTATATTATTCTTCTTTAATTCGTTTTCAGGAATTAATTTGATTATACCTTCTTCGGGTAATAGTAAATTTGCTGCAAATAAATCCGCAATATATTCAATTTTATTTTTCTTGTCGAATAATCCCGTATTGCAAATCATGTATTCAAATACTTCTTGAATGAATAGGTGATATAATTCATGACATATTGTGAAATGTTGCTTTCCTAATGTATTATCCGAATTGACTACCATAAAACGGTAATCTTTTATCTTTAGTGAGATACCTGATATGTTTTCTTTTAATGGTCGGAATAATGTTATAACGTTTAATTTCTGTAATAAACTTATTAATCTGATGGGCTCATCATTGCTGATTCCGTTTTGCTGGCGGAATGAAGATGCTTTTTGCTTTATTATTAGATTAGTTCTCATTCTCTTTTTCAATCTTTATCATTTTTAAATAATTCTTGACAATTTTTTTAAATTGTGCAATGGTTTGTAAATCCTCTTCGCCTAACTTTTCTGCCCGGAATGCAATGTTGACTTGTATGTTTTCAAGATTTCCTTCAAGCAAATCTATTAATTCAGTTCCGTATAAATCTGATAATTTATTCAGGGTTTCTAAGGGAATTTTTCTTTCTCCGGTCTCATAGTAACTTAATAATTCTCTTTTAATGCCCAGATATTTTGCAACATTATCCTGTGTTAATGAAAATTTTTTACGGAAATTTTTTAAATTATTTCCTATGTTTATATCCTTTTTCATTTTTTGTTGATTTTAGTTGTAAATTGTGTTTGTTACATTTTATAACAATATTTGTATAAATATCATATTTTGTAACACATAAAAAAATGTAATAATTCATCCCCAATATTAAAAAATTCCGGCAAACAACTGTTTATATAATAATATTTAAACCTTTAAAACCTCAATACTCAAATATCGGATAAATATTCCTCATCTTTTAATTTTTATTCTTAATTACAAATTTTTGATTCATAACCAAGCGAAACCTGAACCAAAATATTTTTATATCTTAATAAAATCTGCGTTAATCTGTTTAATCAGCGTTAATCTGCGTGCCAAATTCGTAATGCTTGACTTGTTACTTTCAACTTGTCACTTGTCACTGTATTGTTCCGTGTCCATCCGTGTTTAATCCGTGTATTCAGTGTATCTGATACGTAATACTTGCAAAAAAATTCATCCACTAACCACTAATCACTAACCACTAACCACTAATCACTAACCACTAACCACTAATCACTAACCACTAACCACTA
>CAYWMV010000450.1:0-1575 GCA_964459055.1 uncultured Ignavibacteriaceae bacterium
ACCATACTACATAGTTGATTTATTTTGCTTATAAATATTTCCGCACTATATTTGAATTTTTATTGGTGCGCTAGATTTAATATTATTACTTTTTTCTGCCCTGCAAGTTTTCTAATAAATTTATCATATTACAATTTACAATTTTTATAAATATTGGTTTCTATTCATTTTTCTTGTAGGAAAAATCCTACAAGAAATTGTTACTTTTTCCTACAAGAATTAATATTCCTTTAATATTTCATACTTAAATTAATTGTTCTTTAGCATAAATTAATATTAATAAAAAAACAAACTAAATAATCTTTTTGCTCGGTTTTTTAATATTCCATAAATTCAATAAAAACGAGTACTTATTAAAATACACTTTAAGATTTGGCATCAACTGTATTGTTTTTTAATAAGTGAAATAAAGCGAATACCAAAATACTGCAAAAATCGTGCCAAATTATTTTTTTTCTATATTTTCCGGCTTAAAACCCGATAAAAATTCTCATATTGACTATTGAAAATTGAATAATAATGTAATATTTTACAGCAGAATAAAATAGGTTTACAGTTTTTTATAAGTCAAAAAGGTATGAAAACAGATTTCGTCAAAGTTCGGGGAGGGGCTTACGAAAAGTTATTTCAAATTAACTACAAAGTTTTATTAATAAATATTAAAAAATTTAAAATCAAATAAAGGAGATAAAAAGATGGGTAAAAAATTAATTTATTTACTACTCGCAGTTTTCCTTGGGGGTTTTATTGTTTTGCAGTCATGCAATGAATCTCCAATTGTAACAAACAATTATGGAGGGGATCCGGAACAGATGCAATATGGTCTCGTAAAGGGAATTCCTAACATTTTCGAGAAATTTGAAACCGGGTACCCAATTTTATGCGGCGGCACAATGAATGACAGGTTGGAAATTTGGGGCGGTGATGGAACCGTATATGGCGGTTACATTTCTTTTGATGATCTGACCGGAAATCTCTTAGACATAACATTTCATTTTGTAAGCCCTGAAATCGTACCTTGGAATATTGATGAAATTCGTATGCAAGCTAAGGATTTACAATCGCAGTTAAATCCAAAACATAGCACATGGACATTGCTTAAAGGGATGGGACCTTATACTCAAACAACTTTTACTTACTATGATTTCCCATTACCAACTGACAGTGATGGAGACGGTTGGTATATGACAATAAAAGTTGATATGGACTTATTTGGAGGAACAAATGGATTTGAATTCTATTTACCAAGTGGAATTGTTCAATATGATTTACAACGTAATTATACAAACGGCTATTTTGAAATTCACTTCGATGAAGGTGAAGCAGGATGGCTTGCAGAATATGACCCACCGAATGCGCCTCAGGGTACATATTACGGTTGGTGTATAGACAAAGATAAACTGGCTGAATTAGGTGATAATAAATGCGGTTTAATATATTCTTCATATGAAGATTTACCGGAAGGCATTTTGGGTGAACTCGGGATAGAGCATCCTCAAAATTTAGATATGGTAAATTACATAATAAATACTTATCACGTTGGTCCGGGAAATAATTTTCAGGGATATTCAAATA
>CAYWMV010000451.1:0-1575 GCA_964459055.1 uncultured Ignavibacteriaceae bacterium
TATATGCCTTATTAACTGCTTCATTAAACACCGGCATTGCTGCACGCCATATGTCGGGTCCTATCCCGTCACCCTCAATATACGGTATCACAGGTTTATCGGGGACTGTTAATTTATTCTTTTCTTTTTTTATTTTTTTGTTCATATATGCAATTAAGTTTTTCGGTAAAAAATTATTTACCTGTTAATAGAAATAATCTCCTCCAGTATTCTGCAAACGTCCGCAATGTATTTCTCGCATTTAAGTTCATGCAAATTTTCTTCCTGCGCTTTTTTATTTCCCTCTTCCGTAGAAAAATCCACTCCGATAAGTTCGATACATTTTGTACTGTTATTGATTTTTTCAAAATCTTTCAGAAATTCTCTTATTTCGTCGTAAACAATTCTTTTTGATTCCGAGGGATACTTTTCTTCGTAGAACACACTGCCGATAATCATTACGGCGCCTGTTAAGGCACCGCAGATTCTCTGGGTTTTCCCTATTCCTCCTCCGAATCCTGCGGCTATTTTTTTTGAGTCCGCCTCTGAAAATCCCGTTACATCAGCAAATGCCGTTAATATTGACTGTGCGCAGTTACAATTACCTCTGAAAAACCCGATTGCTTTTGATGTTCTGTCCATAATTTGTTTTTATGTTAAAAATAACTTATATACCCGATTCAATAAATGCAATAAACTGAATTCTCAATAGATTTATTAATTAAATTTAATTATTATGTGAAAAATACTATTAACAACTAATTAATATAACAATGGAACAAAAATACTTTTCATCCGAATATTGGGCGGGTTTTTTAAATCAAGCTGTGGACTGGTTTATACATTTTCTGCCAAAACTGATTGTATTGTTTATACTTTTTTTTATATTACTGAAAGTATATCGTTTCGCTATAAAAAAAATCAGGTTGTTTATGATTTCAAGGTCTGATAACTCAAAAGACAATATAGAGTCTGAAAAAAGAATAAATACATTGACAGGTATAATATGTAAAACAGGTACTGCGACATTATGGGTAATTTTCATCATGATGTTATTAAATGCGGCAGGAATTGATATAGCCCCGATTCTTGCGGGAGCAGGTATTGTTGGGCTTGCAGTAGGTTTCGGTGCGCAGACGCTTGTTAAGGATGTTATCACTGGATTTTTTATACTTCTTGAAGATCAGATTCGCATCGGCGATATAGCAATTATAAACGGTGTTACGGGGACCGTGGAAGAAATGCAGTTGCGAACGATAATTTTACGTGATGTGTCAGGGGTTGTTCATATATTTGAAACAGGACAGATAACCACAATGGCAAATATTACGAAAGAATGGTCTGCTTTGCTAATTGATATTGGAATTGCGTATAAGGAAGATTATGATAAAGTAACGGCAATAATGGAAGAAGTAGGAAAAAATTTATACAATGACGAAAAATATAAGGAAAAATTCATTGAACCCATTGAAATATTCGGGCTGGATAGGTTTGACAATTCAGCCATAATAATAAAAGTAAGAATTAAAACACACCCGCACGAACAATGGGCTATCGGAAGGGAATACAGAAGAAGAATTAAATACGCTTTTGACG
>CAYWMV010000452.1:0-1563 GCA_964459055.1 uncultured Ignavibacteriaceae bacterium
CAGGCGGGCGGGGTCAGCGGTGGGACAGCGCCGAGGGTGTGGATGCCCAGGGCTTCGAGGTCGGACCGCTCGTAGATGTAGGGGTCGAGGTAGTAGCTCAGCAGCACAAGCCCAAGTCCTGCTGCTACCGCCAGGGCGATTTTCAGCCCGGGTCCCAGCAGGCGCGAGCGCAACGAGGGCGCCAGCAGCGCGGGGCGGGGAGTATCCAGGCGCCGCGCGGGGACGCCGATGCCCTCGACCTGGGGGAAGTAGGCAGCTGCGTTTTCGGTCAGTTCGCTGCTGACCGCTTCGGCAATTTGCGCGCATTGGGCGGGGTCGTTCCAATTCAGGTAGATGACGAAGACGGATTGCACGTTATCGCTGGCGAGGCTGGCTTGCACCGCATTGGCATCTACGCTCAGACCCTGGGCGGCGAGCCTTTCGGCGACTGCTTGCGCGAAGGCCTGAGTGATCGAGACATCCGCCAGGGCGTTGGCGATGTATTCTGACGTGAGCCAGGGATAATAGCGGTCGTAGTCCTCGGATAGTCCCGCCGGTTTGGTGCCGGCGGCGAAGCGCATCACCGCCTGGTAGACGGGAGCGGGTGCGTGGGTGGTCAGGGCCACGTAGGCGATGACGACGAGCACGGGAATGACCGCAAGCCACCAGCGGCGCAGTAAGTGTTTGAGTAGTTGTTTTAGTTCCATGTGAATTCATCCCTGTTGGGCATGTTTGATGAGAGCGGCTATAATTCTGTTTGCATGTGATGTATTGTAGCGTGCTTTGGTCAAGGCGCAACATGTTATTTTTACCCCGAAGTTGAAACGCGCCCGGGGAAGAGGTCGGAGGCGCGGGGGCGCAGAGAGGAAGAAGAGGGAGGTGAGTATGCCTAAACCGGTATTGGATCACTTTGGGTTGTTATCGCCGATTTATGAGTTGGTCATCCGGACGCCGGGGACGGCGCAGGTGGAGGCGTTGTTGGGCCTGAGGCCCGGGCAGTTGTTGCTGGATGTGGGCGGCGGCACCGGTCGCGTGACGCAGCTGTTGCAGGGCAGCGGGGCGCGTCTGTTGCTGCTGGACCCTTCGTGGGGGATGTTGCGGCAGGCGCAGCGGAAGGGGTGCTGTGAGGTCGCGCAAGGGACGGCGGAGCGTTTGCCCTTTGCGGAGAATTCCCTGGAGCGGATTGTGGCTGTAGATAGTTTTCATCATTTCTGGAACCAGCCCGCGGCGGCCAAAGAACTGGTACGGGTGTTGGCTCCGGGTGGGCGCCTTGTGATTGAGGAGCCTGATGTGCGGCGTTTTGTGGTGCGCCTGGTGGCGTTGGGGGAGAAGCTGGCATGGATGCGCAGCCGGTTTTTTGCGCCGGAGGCGCTGGCAGCGTTGTTCCGGGCGCCTGGGGTGGTTGTACGGCTGCACTGTCCTCCGGAGCTACACGTTTTTTGGACGATTGTGGAGAAGGTGGGGTAAAGCAGGCGTAACTCACTTTGATTGATTATGGTTGCTCCCGTTTTGAAATGCGCCCAGCAAAACGGGTATACGACAGGATATTGGAGAAAATAAGACCACCATCTTATAAACGGCCTT
>CAYWMV010000453.1:0-1561 GCA_964459055.1 uncultured Ignavibacteriaceae bacterium
AAAACTCACGTAATCCAGCGGTCCTGGAATGGGATAGGATTGCCCGGCAGTGGAATAGACCACTTGTGGGACATTCTTGTAACACAGGACTGCATGGACGCCGGGTAGAGCTTCGGCAGCGCTGGTATCAATATCCTTGATGCGAGCGTGCGCATGCGGGCTATGCAGCACCTTGGCGTACAACATGCCCGGTTGTTCAAAATCGGCGACAAAGGCAGCTTTCCCCTGTACCAGTTTGAGGGCATCCACCTTGGGCAGGGGTTTCCCCACCACTTTGAATTGTTCTGCCTCGGGGGTGACCACAACTTTGGGGGTGGTGAGGGTGCGTGTGGCGGGTCCACTGCCGCTGATTTCATAGGGTTCTATGGGGTTTTCGGGCGGGAGTAATTCTTCTGGCAATACGAACATTTCACCTGGTCCGCCATCGAGCGGTGGGGGTGTTTCACCGCGCAAATAGGCAGCGGCGCGCAGGATGGCTTGCACAGGCTTGGTGTAGCCTGTTTCGCGTGAGACCACACCGCTAATCCAGTCACGAACTTCCGCTTCGGTAGGCGCGTTGTTTTGGTCGAGGAGCGCCTTGGCGATAAGGACCAGCGCAGGGGTATCGTACCCACTCTGAATAGCGCCAGTTTCGACAAAGGCGCGTTGGATGGGGTGGAGTTCCGCGCTGCCGCGCCAACCGCGCTGCTGTGAACCGCTCAACCCCTCAACCGTGAGCACCTCTGCGCCATCTACCTGTGCTGCCAGCGTGACGATTGCCGCGCGTGGGCGCCCGTTCACAAGTACGGTGCTATAGCCATCCGTTCCGTCTTCACTGCCAAATTTGACGCTGCGGATGCCATTGCGGCGCAACAAGTGGAAGAGTGTTTCGTTAGGGGTGATCTCAAAGGCCTGTTTCTTCCCGTTTAAGCTAATGCATATTCTCATAGTCGGCTCCTTTACATTTAAGTGGGCGCTTAATCTTGAGCGCCGGGAGTTGTCTGACCTCTATTTTACTGAGATTTCCAGGGAGTGTCAATTCAAGTGGTGAAGGATAATCCACTGACCGCATAGCGACTCATATCAGGTGTAGTGCGCCTGTCTGATAAAAAGTGTTTCTGGATGCAGCGCCGGGTACAGCGCCGCATCCAGAAACACAAAGGAAAATATCCTCTTACTCACTTCTCAAAAAAGTGTTTTTGAGCGCGTTTTGCTTTTGGAAAAGAAAGGGATTGTGCGCCGCGGCTCAGCCGCGGTGTACAATCCCTTCAGAAAAGACTCTAGTTTTGAGGTAAATTTGCGCTTCAGGCGCGTGCTTTACGGTTCAGCAACTCTCCTCGCAGACGTTTCCAATCCAGCGTGGCATCGGAGAGCAGCGTATCCGCGCGGAAGAAGCGGGCGGCGAGCGCCACCAGCCCATAGGCGGTTGCTGCTAACAAAGCCAGGCTTAGCAGAATCTGCCAGAGCGGCACAGTGGCGGTGACCATCCGTGTGATCATCGCCATGGGTGCGCTGAGTGGGAACAGACTGAAAAAGGTTGCCAGCGCACCGTTGGGCGCCTGGATGAAGGCGGATTGGAACC
>CAYWMV010000454.1:0-1558 GCA_964459055.1 uncultured Ignavibacteriaceae bacterium
GAGTACCCCACAGAGTATGGCTACAGTAAATTCCACGTACATGTTTCCAAATGCAATGCCTGCAGCACCCAAGGTAATAAAGCTTTCAGTAATTAATAACAGTCCCATAATGAGTAGAAGAATCAGAAGTATTTTTTTGAATAAAACATCGGATATTTTAGTTAATAACCCGATTCCATAGTAGGCGCCAGTAATAGAACCAATAATAATTGCGACCATTAAAACTACTTGTGGATAAATAAGGGAAATGTCAAAATTGTTTATTCTAAAATAAGCTGCTGAAACAACGGTTATCAGGCTGATTAACATGTTTAGGGCTACAGCTTTTTTGGCAGGTTTCCTGAAGGTCTTTAACAAGAAAGGAAGTCTGAATTCGGCGCCTCCGAGTCCTATTAAGCCACCTAAACATCCAATGGGAGCACCTAAAGCAAATGATAGTAAAGTAGTTTTTTTATCGTCCATTTTTCATCCCAATTATACTTTAAAGGAAGTTTAGTAAGAAGAGTTATTTAAACTTTAGTTAGGTTTTAGGAACTTGCAAAAAGAATCAAATATTCTTCAGCTACGTTATTTGCAGCTATAAGATGAAAAATATATTTAATTAATAGTAGGAAAAGTAGTACAGTATTTAATTTGACGATTTTTTACTCAGAAAAAGATAACATTATAACCATTAGTGCTTAAGGAAATTTTATGAAAGTATATTTATACATATTAAATACATTAGCCGATTGGGAAATCGGTTATTTAACTGCTGAACTCAATAGTGGCAGATATTTGGATAAAACAAGACCTCCAGTTGAGCTTATAAAAATTGGGAATACCACAGAACCCATAAAAACAATGGGAGGTATTACAATTACTCCAGATGAGAATATTGATAATATCAAGTTTGAGGAAGATGATTTACTTATTTTACCCGGAGCCGATACCTGGACAGAAGAGGAAAATAAAAAAATAATAGATATTGTTTCCTGTATTATAGATGAAAAAGTAATTATTGCCGCAGTTTGTGGAGCCACAATAGCCCTTGCAAATAAAGGAATATTAAACAATAGAAAACATACCAGCAATGACATAGAAGTTTTAAAAATGTTTTGTCCTGAATACACCGGAGAAAATTTCTATATAAATCAACCAGCAGTTACAGACGACAATCTAATAACCGCTAGTGGTATTGCCCCCTTAGAGTTTTCATATGAAGTATTAAAAAGAACAAATTTAATGAAAACTGAAACACTGGAAGCATGGTACCAATTATATAAAACTAAGGATTCAAAGTATTTTTATGCCATGATGGAATCCCTTGAAGAAGCATAGCTGGATTTTTAAATTAAATATTATTTTGATTGAAATTTTTTATATTAAAAAATAGGATTAAAAATTTTTAGTTTTTAAGTATAGCAATAATTCACCATACATTGGTATGGCAAAATCAATATATTTTTTAGCGTTACTATTTTTTTTCTCCGATTAAAAAATTTCCTTTTGTAAAAATAAAAATTACGGTGTGTTATGTTTATATATCGCTTGTTACTTAGGACTTATAATTTTTTTT
>CAYWMV010000455.1:0-1557 GCA_964459055.1 uncultured Ignavibacteriaceae bacterium
AAACTGTCGAGTCATTATCAATGAGGATAATATTTGAATCCAAATCATAATATATCGATTCAATTTTTTTATATTTTGAGGAATCTATAATCATTGATATTGCAAAATTAGAAGAAATAGTGCAAATAAAAATCAAAAAACAACAAAGATAAGTCTTCATTTTAAAAATATTATTAATTTAAAAATTACTTACATCACCTTTAATTACTTGTCTTTTCATATCTAATTTAACTTGACTCATGAATTTCTTAATATCTTCTTTGTCAGGTGGTTTTCTGTTTTTATTATATCCCATAATATTGGTTGATTCGGTTTGTTCTTTGGAATCTTTTGAACCTATGTGTGTTAATCCTATCAAATGACCGAATTCATGAGAACCCGTATAAGGCGGAGATGTTTTTTCATAAATATAATTAAAATCTTCCGTTACTAAAGGAACAATTCTCAATTGATTTCCTTTAATAATACCCGGATCAGGTGCGTTTTGTTGATAAAACGCAATATTTTCACCTTCAGGGATATCGTCAGCAGAGATTTCTGATTTCTCTATTAGTAGAACTTCGAATTTTATTTGATACTCGTTCTCCGAATTGAATTCGTTTGCAGCATTGTTCCACTCTGTTCTAGCATCATTTATATAATTTTTAAGTAAACTCAGTTTGTCTTCGGAATTAAAACTGAATCCTTGCTTATCAGAAGTAGAGTAATACATTGTCATTGTAACCGTAACATTTTTATCTGCTATTGTAACAATAACGTCTTCTCCGTTGATATCTTTTAAAAGCAGAGGATTATTAATTGCATAAGAGTACGGTGAAAAACTTAAATACTTATCATATATAGGCTCGGTTTGATTCCAAACTCCAATCCTCGCATCATAATACCTCGCCCCAAAATAATCATAGCCGGTTTCTGTGTCTCTTTCTTTTCCTGTGAATTTGTACTTTGATGAGGTTGATGACCAGTATCTCGCTATATGCCCCCATGGGTCATAGTCAATTGCTTCTACCAGTTCATTATTTTCGTTCAAAACCGCCCGTATAGAACCGAGGTGGTCTTTAATATAATAATACCTTGTTCCGTCTGCAGTAATCCTGCCTTCGTTTCCGAGTCCCCACACATTCCAGAACTTGAGTGTGTCGTTTTGATAAATTCCAATTTCCTTTCCCGAAACATCTCTAATATAATATTCATTGACAATTATTTCCATAGTCGAGCCGTCGTCTTTTACAACTTTCTTGTTGATTCTGTTACCTGCTTCGTCGTATTTATATGTAGTTGTGTAAGTTGCCGGAGGGTCTTCAAGTTCGTTGATACGTGTGATTTCTGTTATTAAATTCCTATGGTCGTATTTTATATCTGTGTTGTTGTTGAAATAATCATTGGTGAGGTTTCCGTTATAGTCATAAGTAAACTGGTCAGATTCTCCTGTTACTTTTCTTAATCTATTCGTGCCCGAATAATATTCGTATGCAAATTCATCCCCGTTATATGAGCGACTGAGGTTTAAAAAATTTCCATCCGCATCGTATGTATATGTCCCCTTCAGGTCGAAAT
>CAYWMV010000456.1:0-1551 GCA_964459055.1 uncultured Ignavibacteriaceae bacterium
AACGCTGAGCTCACGCTCTCTGGCGACCGTGATGGCAACGGCGGCAGCGATGACAATGTCCTTAGCAACGTGCTGGCAGTTCTCGAAACCGGCATGCCGGATCTTTTGTGGGTCCACTTCCACGGCATAGATGATGCCGGGCATACCTACGGACCCGGAGCCGCAGAAGAGCGAGCAAAAATCACCGAAGTGGACGCCGCCGTCGGCGAGGTGCTCGCCACGCTGCCGCCCCACACCGCCGTGCTCATCTTCGCCGACCACGGCATGCACGCTGTCGCAGAAGAGGGGCGCCTGGGTAATCACGGACAACTCATCGTGCGCGATATGCTCATTCCCATCTGGGCTTTTGTAACACAGTAGTCTCAGCAACATCATATCACAGGAGGTTCGTATGAAGTTTCGCAATGTTTGGATTACACTGATCTTGGTTGGTATTTTGACGTTGGCTCTCACGGCTTGCGGTGCGCCCAAAGTAGAATGGACGCTCGAAGTCAGTGGCGGCAGCACACCCCTCGCGCTCAGTTATGCCGAACTCACCAAAATGGAGCAGCTCGATCTCGGCGATGTGCTCATGCAGAAATCCCTTGGCGAGGATGAGGTAGATTCCTGGAGCGGTGTTCCAATAGCCGAAATCTTCAAGCAGGCTGGGGTGGAGAGTTACAGCTCTGTCACAGCCACCGCCGGGGATGGTTACGCCATCGAAATCACCGCCGACGAAATGGAAGGCGCGATTGTTGCGCTCAAGAAAAACGGCGATTGGATCACAAAGGCGGAGGCGGATAAGGGGCCTATTCGGCTTGTGTGCCCGGAGACCCCTGCAAATCGTTGGGTGTTCCAGTTACAGAAGTTGCAGGTCAACCCGTAACTGTAACCCGGTGTCTCGTTAGCATTTTACAACTCAGGAGGAGAAAACATGTTCAAGAAATTCGCGACGATGGTTGTATTGGCAGTTCTGATTCTGGGAACGTTAGCAGGATGCGGCAAGACCGCGGGCGGCGAGACGACCGAAGGCGGCATTCCCGCCGATGCAGCGCTCAAAATCACCGGTAGCGTTAACAACGAGATTGGTTGGGCTGAAGCGGATGTCCGCGCAATGGATACCATTGAGGCACAGGCGCCCAACAAAGAGGGTGTCGTTTCCACCTACACTGGCGTGTCCATCAACACCCTGCTGGAAAAGGCGGGGGTGAAGGACGGCGCCACCACACTCGTCTTCGTCGCCGATGATGGCTACACCTCCGAGGTAGTCCTGGCAGAAGTGCAGGCTTGCGCCGATTGCATCGTCTCCTTCCGCGACCAGGGCGGCTTCAGCACCGTCCTGCCGGGATTCTCCAACAAAGCGCAGGTCAAGGGCGTCGTTGAAATCCAGGTGAAGTAAACCTAACGCATCCTAACAACACCGGTCCCCAACGCACGTTGGGGACCGGTGTTGTTTCCATCCAAGAATACTCAACTACCTTTCCTTTAATTGATTTTTGGCGACGGGGCTTTGCCCCATCGCCAAAAATCAATGTTCTCCTGCACCCTGTAGGGGCGCCTGAGCTTTTCACC
>CAYWMV010000457.1:0-1530 GCA_964459055.1 uncultured Ignavibacteriaceae bacterium
TTACTACACCAACTTACAGTCCGTTTTGCCTTAATCCGTAAGAACCGAATTCATTGTGCAGTGAAACAAATGGTTTTGAAAAATACAAGTCGGATTTGAAATTAATTACTCCGCCGGGAGCATTAGTGTAAAGTGAAGATGCATTACCCTTTACAATTTCAATTGCCCCGAGAGCATTAAAGTCTATGCACTCGATTCTTGTCTGACCGTCGGGTTCGGATTCCGGAATGTCATCCTGAAGAATCCTGACGCCTCTGATTCCAGTATTTGAACGGCTTCCAAAACCGCGTATGGAAATCCTCACATCGTGGTTTCCGTATCTCGACTGGGTGAATATTCCGGGTATTGACTGAAACATATCGTTGATGCCTATTCCCGAAACGAAGTCTATTTCCTTTTTCCCGATTCTTTCGACAGAATAAGGTATGTCAATTATTTTTTTCAGAGTTCGCGTCCCTGTAATAATAATTTCCTCAGTTGTATAATTAGTATCAATCGGTTCCTCCTGCGAGTAAATATCCGATATACAAACAACTGATAGAAATAAAACTAAAATACAAATGAATATATTTTTTTTCATAAATTTATTTAGTTTTAATTAATTTATTTTAAATCAGTAAAGATATCAGATATATCTCGGAGGCGGGGTGTCCTTATCAAGGAAAATCGAAATCGTGAAAGCGTAAAAATTGTATGTGTATTCTGTTACGGAATTATATAATTTAAAATTAAAATTCGGCAGTAATCCGGTTAAGATTATGTTTCTTAATATATTGAAAATATATGGATGTTTTGCATTAGGTTTTGATTCGGTATTAAAATAAATTGAAAAAGATTTTTCAAGGAATGTTTCGTTCTTGTCGCATATGCATCTGAAAAATACAGAATCGTTTCTTTCCTCTGTCTTGAAAATATCATACATTTCGTTATTGTATATGAACTCCCGGCTGTGTACGAAATATACTTTTTCTTTCAGTTCGGAATTGCTGAATCCGAGTGTGATGAGTTCCTCTTCAGAAAGGAAATTATCAATTTTCTCTAATGCTTCTTTTTTGAAAGTTTTTTTTAAGTGAAAATAAGAGAACAGAAATCCGAAGGCATTGTAAAGCAGAAGTAAAATCAATAATATTGAAACTATCCGTTTCATATTATGCTAAAATATACATAATTTAAAACTTTTTCAATTTAGAATATAATATTACACTGATATTGAGTTAGTAAAAATTTATCAGTCCTGTTTTTATAGTTTTAATAGAATTTTGTACAAACAGGAATTTATGATGTTCAGGTTTCCCGGGAAATAAGTAGATGAACTTATTCCATTAGTTTTCAAATTCTGCGCAAAATGGCAAGAAATTTATAAATTATAAAACTAACATGTATTACTCATTTTAACACTAAAGTCACTAAAATTTAAACAAAATCAGCAAGAAATTTTAAATGATATTTTTCTTTGCGGTCTTTGCCTCTTTGCGGTCTTTGCGAGAAATACGGAATGTTTGGTTCCGGCTTGTCCGGGTTATGAATTAA
>CAYWMV010000458.1:0-1527 GCA_964459055.1 uncultured Ignavibacteriaceae bacterium
TAACCATTTATCGAATTACGGTTATTAGAATATTTAAAATTGTTTAGATTTTTTTTATAATAATAATGATTTATTTTTGTTACATAAATTGATTATGGAAAATTCAACGGTTGAATATTCAACATATATACTTGATTCGGATGATGTTGACAGCAATGCAAGAATGAAAATGGCTGCATTCTGTAATTTTATGCAGAATCTCTCCGGAATTGCGGCTGAGAAAAGGGGATTTGGTATTACTTTTATGCGTGAATACGGATTTGTTTGGGTGCTGGTGAAGGTCAGAGCCAGGATTTTGCATTACCCTGTATTTAATGAAAACATAAAACTGGAAACTTGGGTGAGAGGAGTTAACAGGATAGTTTCCGACAGGCATTTTTCCGGTTATGATAATTCGGGAAATAAATTTGCAGACGCTATTACTGAATGGGTGTTACTTGATATTAAAACAAGGCGTCCGCAGATAATTGAAAAATATCTGGATACAAAACGATATCTGAAAGGAAAATCAGCAGACATTAATATGCCGGAAAAAATTTATTTCACTGAAAGTCTTGAATCAGTAAACCGGAGAAAAGTCGTTTACAGTGATATTGACCTTAACGGACACGTGAGTAATATAAAATATCTTGAATGGTTTCTGGATACTTATGATTATGATTTTCTCCATAACAATGAACTTCAGGAAATTGATCTGAATTTTTTAAATGAATGCAGATTTGGAGAGTTGTTGTCAATTAGCAAAAATGCGGTCTCAAATATTCATTACGGCTTAATATTGAGAATAGAAGATAAAAAAGAAGTATTCAGGATAAAATTAAAATGGAGCTGAAATTTTCGCCAATAAAAAACCGGGTATAAATACCCGGTTTTATATTTTTCCAGTTTTTAATTATCTATCTCATTCATCTGTTATAGGAAAAAGAAATATATCCGGTATAGTGTTATATTGGAGAGATGATACACCATATATTTTTTTGAATGGCGTATATCCTGCTTTTGAAGCAGTAAGTTCAACCTGACCCCATGTAGTGCGAATGTAAATATAGGTAAATTTATATATACCGTTTGAATCTGTAACTGCAATTGTATCGCCGATATTATCAAGGGGGTGGCAAAATACTTCGGCTTCTGTGATTGGCATCATAGTAGTAGAATCAATAACTCTGCCCTCAAAATCAGCCCAATATAAAGAATGTTCAGTTGGTTTTCCGCAGGAAATAAATATTATAACAACAGACGAAAGTAACAATACAAGCGTTAATAATATGTATCTTTTCATCAATGATATTTTTACTTAATAATAATATAGTAAAGAAAAATTAAAGGAAAAAGGTGAATACTTTCACATTTTATCGTGTTCATTTTATCGTCAGAAATTGCATAAAATTCATAAATATAATAAATAATTATTCAATTATCCTCATATCCTTTAACTGTTCGCAGAACTATAAGTTCCTCAAATATATAAAGAAAAAGATTAAGATGCTTGTAAGATAAAGGAATATTTTTTTGTAGGTATTTTCC
>CAYWMV010000459.1:0-1518 GCA_964459055.1 uncultured Ignavibacteriaceae bacterium
ATAAATCGGGATGTCCTACATTTGGAATTTGAAATTTAATTTTTGTTATTGAGTTGAAGGGGTTGGGGTAGTTCTGCTTCAGTTCATATTCTGCAGGGATTTCGATGCCGAGTTTTTCAGCGGACGTTACTCCGCCAGTTACAGTTTTAACGATTGTGCCGTTAGCACCGACCGCATATCCCGTTAATGCGTCCACCATATATATTGAATAAAGTTGATTTGTGTTTTGCGATTGCTGAAGAGCCCAGTTCGAGCCGCCGTTGGTAGTTCGCCTTATCTGTGTATTATACCGTCCCGTTACCCATCCTGTTGTCGGATTTACAAAATAAAATGAATTAATATTGTAAGCGGAATCGCAGTTAGTCCAGTTATAACCGCTGTTAGTTGTTTTCTTTAAAAATCCGTCGTTGAAGTATCCTGTTGTCGCATTCAAGAATCTGATATAGCCGTGATTCGTATTAAATAACGGTCCTCCGCTGTCAGTTTTAGTAACAAACCAATTGGTTCCTGCGTTTGTTGTCATATAAAATTTTCGTTTACACATATTAATTATATCCGTCAAGTACATACATACAGCCCAGCCCGTATTTGCATTAAGGAAATGGAATGTCCGGCATGCTTCTGAAATTGAAATCTGCCAATTTACCCCGCTATTTGATGTTTTAAATAAACAACCTGCTGAATGTCCAAAATTGTCCATCCCCGAAGTTGAAATAAAAGCTGAGTTTGCATCAATTGTATAAATATCGAAACAAATTATTCCGTTGGATGTACATATTACGGAAATCCAGTTTTGTCCTCCATTCGTTGTTCTGATAACAGATTCATAATAAGAATATAATGGATTATAATAATACTTTCCGCCGGCTGCCCATCCCGTATTTTCGTTTATAAAATGAACTTTTAATAATTCGATATTACAGGGGGAAGTTTGCAGAATCCAGTTAATTCCGCCGTTAGTTGTTTTGACAATTTTTCCGGAATCGCCGACCGCATATCCCGTCAAGGTATTAACAAAATACACCGAATTCAGATTATAGTTTATTCCGCTGTACTGGAGATACCAGCCCGTGCCGGAATAAGCATTCTGAAAAAATGCGGATGCAAGAAATATTACAAGAAGCGGAACAAAAGACTTTACGGATTGTTTTTGAGAGTTTGCAGAATTTTTCATTTATTCTCCTTTTTTATTTCGGAAACCGTTGAAACGGTTAATAGTATCTGAATAATGTTTTTATTCCCACGACTGAAGTCGTGGGCTGGAAATAAACACATTAAATATATTAAAAGTATTCTAATAATGTTTTTATTCCCACGACCGAAGAGATTGTGTGAAAATCCTATGAATGTCATTCCTGAAGAAAACAAAAATCCAGAAATACTATCAATTAACAATAGATTCCCGCATACGCGGGAATGACAAGAGACTTGACTTGTGGTTTTCACACAGGCTCTGAAGTCGTGGGCTGGAAATAAACACATTAAATATATTAAAAGTATTCTAATAATGTTTTTATT
>CAYWMV010000460.1:0-1508 GCA_964459055.1 uncultured Ignavibacteriaceae bacterium
CTCAATCCTCTCAATCTTACCGCTATACTTGATTAAAAAATAATTTCTGCATTGACAAAATAGATTGATTTTATTATGTTTGTAATAAAACAATTATGGCAGAAAATCTATTAGTAAAAAGAACCTTAAAATCAAAAAAGAAAATAATAACTTCTTTTAGTATATTTGAATATCACAGAGATAACCTTACGAAAATGACGAAAGCGACGCAGAACGATAGGTCACACATAGTGAATGTGGCATTAGATTTGTATTTTAACCAACCCGAAGTAAAACAATTTTTGAAAGGAAAATAATGTCAGTCCATTATACAGACTTCATATTAAGCGGATATATTTCCGAGTGTTGCGGGGGAGAAGTTGCAGGGGATATACCGGAAGATTGCATCTGTTTAGAATGTGGCGACCATTGTGAAGCGGTGAGGGAGGATGAGGAGGATGATGAATAAATACCAACCAAAACATTTACCAATTATAAACTTTTAAAATAATACTATGACAAAAAAATGGAAGCCGAAGTTAGAAGAAATAATTTATTACCCTGATTTTGATAATAAATACTGGGTAGGTAAAAAAGAATTTATAGCAGTTAGTTCACTTGATGCAAGAGGAATGGTACGTAAAACCGAAAAAGAGGCAAGGGATTTAGCAAAGAAAATGTATAAGTTATTAAAGGAAGCACAAGAAAAAGAGTAATGCATAAAAAATTTAAACCAGAAGAACGGGATATATTTTTTGTTCCAAGAAAATCCTATAAATGTTTATTGACTATGGAAGCGGAAATTGAATATAATGAAAGAAAGTTATGGAGAAATGACCTTATAAAATTATTAGAAGAAATTTTAATAACTAAATTCCCATTAAGAAATATAGAGATGTTTTTAGATTATTTTTTTAGAGATGACAATACATATTATAAACTCTCCCAAAAATATAATTTAAGTAGGGAAAGAATCAGACAAATAATAGAAAAGCAAATTAGGTATTTAAGAATATTTAAAGAATATATAGAATATCCTGAACTTTGCAACAATATTAATTATATAAATGATATTAATTTGAATAAAATATTTAAAGAACAAAGTAATATTTTAAATAATATTACAAAATGAGGTTGGCTCAGTTAAATAAAATATATCCTCCTCAAAGATGTTCATATTGCAAGGGATTAATTTTTTACCCCGATATAAAAAGATTTTTAATAAAATACAGAACTATATATTTTGGGGAAGTTGCTTGTCATTGTTCGGAATCGGGAGATTATTATACTTCTTCTGGGATAATATCAGATTCAGCAAGTATATCTCATTGGCTTAATTACGACAATTATCTTTATACTAAAATAGACCAAGAACATTTTTTTTAAAAATAAAATTAATTAACCAGAATGGCAAAACAACAAAACACAGACTTCTTTCAGGAACTTGAGAATACAAGACCATTTCTAAAGATGGCATTTGAAGGATTCGCAGGTTCGGGAAAGACCTTTACCGCAACGAGAGTTGCAAT
>CAYWMV010000461.1:0-1481 GCA_964459055.1 uncultured Ignavibacteriaceae bacterium
AAATAAAAAGAATTTCAAGCTGAATAGTGACAAGTGACAGGTAAAAAGTGACAAGGTAAGAATAACGAATTTGGTACACAGATTTCGTTCTCCAAGGCGAATCTTTGGACACGGCGAATGGATATGCTGATTTGTTGAAATGAGACTCATCCGATGAACAAGTTCATCGGATGAGAAAATTGGTTCAGGTTTGGCTTGGTTATGTATTAAAATGTATAAAGCAATGTAACTTGCGGGGTTACAGATGCGTCAATATTCCTGCCGTTCGGCAGTGATTCGTACGTTTCTATGAACACATTCGGACTTATGGTAACATTCTCGTTCGGCTTGTAATTCAGACTGAAGATAAAAAAGTTTCTGCTGTCGCCTTTTACATCAGAGTCCATATTCGGGTCAAAATAATCATACCTTCCCGATGCGTAAAAATTATCAAGAAAATAATATGAAGCAAATGCGGAAATACCGAGTGTATTTTTATCTTTGATATCAGTTCCGCTTATCATTCCGTTTTGTGTCTGATTCAAAAATGTTTCAACTCCGAAACTGTATTTATTTTTCTCTTTATATCCCGCAAAGAATGCGTATGTTAAACTGTTGTTGCTTAGGGTTGCTTTAGGATTTGTCATGCTGCTAGGGTCGTTAATATTTGGTCTGGATTTAAGGTCAGCGTATAAAGTCATTGTAAAATTTTTAACCGGTGTTATCTGAATATGCGCATAGTATCTTTTATATTTATCAACTTCCGGTTTGTTGCCCGAGCCGTCACCGAACATAACACGGTATCTGAAAAGTCCGTTCTTATCAATTTTTCCTTTTAATGAAATTCCGATATCCCTCGATGATACAATACCTCTTAAATCGAGTATTGTCTTCTCAAGAAATCTGCCCCCCCAGATGCTTTCTGATACTTCAAAGGCGGGAGGCGGCTGAATACCGAACGTTAAATCACTTCCCGTAAAAATATCTTTCCAGGTCAGATAAGCATCCTTAATGAAGACGCCTATTTTGCCGTCACTTGTATTTGCTACCTGGTCTGCTTCAAGTCTGAACCTTGATGTGAATTTTTCAGAGATGTCATAATCATAATTAAAACTGATTCTTCTGAAACGAACTCCATTTAAATCCTTTGCACCTCCGTTAACAACATTCGACAGAGATGCTATTCCCGTATCACGAAGAGCATTGTAAAATAAATCTCCGAATACCTGTCCGGATATTCTACCTTTGCCGGTTTGGTCCTGTGAAAATAACTGACCGGAAACCAGCAAAACAAAGAACAAAGCAAAAATAATTTTTTTCATATTTTTCTGTTTAATTAAATTGTTAAATTTCTTTAAATAATGTTAAGAAATTGTTAAGTTAAAGTAAATTAATGATTATACTTTTAAGAAAACATTAATATTATTAACCAAATATTAACAAATTATTAAGAAGTGTAAATTATATTGATTGTTGTTTCGCAATGTCTTAAAATTAGGTTT
>CAYWMV010000462.1:0-1476 GCA_964459055.1 uncultured Ignavibacteriaceae bacterium
AAGCCCCTTTCTCTCTATTTCACATACAGCTTTATCACTTCCATGCTTTATTCATTAATTTTTACGGTGAATTTGCTCTATTACATTCTCATCGCCAAACTGGATCCACTCCAGCTTGTTCTTGTCGGAACGGCTCTTGAAGCTTCTGTTTTTCTGTTTGAAATTCCAACCGGTGTGCTGGCAGATAGTTACAGCCGCCGCGCGTCGGTAATTTTAGGCGTCTTTCTCATTGGATTCTCCTTTTTAATCAACGGTTTTTTTCCTATCTTTTGGGTGATCATGCTGGCGCAGGTGCTTTGGGGGCTGGGTTTCACTTTTACCAGCGGCGCGCAGCAAGCCTGGATTAGCGACGAAATTGGTGAAGAGAACGCTGGATTTGCATTTATTCAGGCAGCTCGTTGGGAGCAATGGGGCGGGATTGTGGGGATCCTCTTAAGTGTTGGAATAGCGGTGGTTTCCTTACAAGCGCCTATCCTGGTGGGAGGCTTTTTATTTCTACTGCTGGGTGTTTATTTACTGATTCGCATGCCTGAAAATGGGTTTAAACCGTCCAGGCAGCAAAATCGATCACGCTGGCAATTTTTATCGGGGACGCTGCGAGGGGGAGTTTCGATGCTCAAACAACGGCCCGCTTTGATGGGTATTCTGGCTGTCGGTTTTTTCTACGGGTTTTACAGCGAAGGTTATGATCGATTGTGGCAGGCGCATTTGCTCGACCAATTCAATCTTCCATCGATCCATTGGTTGAATCTTGCTAATTTTGGGGAAGAATTTACCATTGTGGTATGGAACGCGATGTTGGGTGTCGTCATGAAGCTTGTTACAGCGGCAGCGACTCACATGGCTGAAAAACGACTTAAACGGGCAAAAATACTGGCGCTTGTGCGAGGCTTATTAATTTTAACCACTTTGCTGATATTCTGCCTGGCGGGATTCGCCCTGGCTGGGAACCTTCTGTTGGCAGCTCTGCTGGTGGTTGCGATTGGTTCGATCCGTGAAGTCACTTATCCTGTGTACAATACGTGGGTCAATCACAAGCTGGATCCTCAAGTACGCGCCACAGTCCTCTCGATCAGCAGTCAAACAGACGCTGTGGGGCAAATCGCGGGCGGTCCGCTGGTAGGGTTAATTGCACAAGGCTTTTCTATTCGGGCAGGGCTGGTAAGCTCAAGCCTGCTGCTGACGCCCATAATGGCGCTGCTTTTTAAGCAACTCAATCATCCTGAAGAGCACAAAGGTTAACAAAAATGCAATGAAGGGTTTTTTTTAAAGCAAAAGTCGTATAATTTTTAATGAGCAAGAAGAAATTCAAAGGAAATGATGCTTTGAATTCATTTATTGTCTTAAGTGTAGAAAAATGAGCAGACTCTTCCGTTTCTCCAAGATAAAACACTCCAAAGGTCAGGCGATGCTTGAACTGGCGCTGACCCTGCCAATATTTATGCTGCTAATTGTAGGAGTGATTGAAATGGGGTA
>CAYWMV010000463.1:0-1464 GCA_964459055.1 uncultured Ignavibacteriaceae bacterium
GTGTTCCGCTCTCCAATAATTCGAAGAATTTTGTTGTTGTCTGCAAAAGAGGACTTTATAAGTGACAAGTGACAAGTGACAGGTGACAAGTGGCAGGGACAAGTAAAAAGTTATAAACGGAACTTTTTGATGAAAAACATACTATAAATAATGGATATATGTAAGTCCCATTATTTATTAATTTTACAAATTGTATAAAAACCTTTTATAAAATAAAAAATAATTTATGAAAACAAAATTACTATTAATTGCTTTAATCATTGTATCTGTTTTTACAATGAATGTGTTAGCACAAAACAAAGACAAAAACAAGAGTAAATCCAAAGAGAAAGTAAAAATTCAGATAACAGGATTACCCAAACAGATGAATTCCGGGGAGACTGCCACATTCACGGTGACAATAAAAAACACATCGAAAAAAACGGAGTTAAGCACAGACGGTATTTCCTTTGAAACAAGCGGAGATTACGCCGTATCTCCATCTGGTGTACCGGTAATCATATTACAGCCTAAGGAGAGTACCGATTTGACATTTAACCTGACCGCACCTCTTGAGCAGGGTAAAAGTAAATTCAAGATTACCTTCTATAATAACGGCAAAAAAGTGAGTTCAAAAACCAGGAATATAAGAATAGGTGAAGGATTTGTTAACAACAACGACGATGAAGGCAAGGATAATGACTATGATGATGACGGTAAAGGAAACGAAGGAAAAAAGGAAAAAGAAAATGATGACGACGGTAAAGGAGATGACGGTTCAAAGGAAAAGAATAAAGGAAATGAAGGAAGCAAGGAAAAGACCAAAGAAAACGAAGGTAACAAAGAAAAAGGTAATAATAAGAATAAAAACAAATAAATCGTAAGTTCTTTACGTTTTTTAAATTTGTAAAATTCTTAAATTTATCGCAGCATTGCATCTTTGATTTGAAGGTTCCGAGAGTCCCCTCATACGCCAAGGCGAATTCGGGAGACTCTTCGGAACAGAAGTTTGGAAAGTTATAAAGTTATATAAGTAAGAAAGAAATTCCGGCAGAGAGTGGGTGATTCTCTGCCGGTTATTTATCGGGGTGTGTCTCAAAATGAGAAAAACGAAATCATAATAATACAATACACTGAAAATCCGCAAAAAAACAACATATTTTTAGAATTCATTTTTGGCATAGAATTTGCATAAATTAGTTTTAGGTTTTATAAATTTATAATTTTTTTTAACTTAGACTAATATAATGAGAAAGAAAAACTGCTACAAAGTTTTAACAGTACTGGTGATTATTATTTTGGCGAGTATTTTAAGCGGCAACATATACGCACAAAAATGGACATTAGCAGGTCAGGTTCAGAGTCCAGGACAGGAGCCCAGCATATCGGTAATTGACGAATACAATGTATGGATTGCAGGAGGTTCTTCGGATACGCCGCGTGTTTACAAAACATCCAACGGCGGAGTAAACTGGATTGAAGTTC
>CAYWMV010000464.1:0-1464 GCA_964459055.1 uncultured Ignavibacteriaceae bacterium
TCCCTGCATCTGCATCAGTATGGATTTTCGCACCAGCACTTCCAGTGTGCCAGGCTCAATGTCTGCGACTTCCCGCGCTGCTGTTGCGGAAAATGGTCCGTGAAATATCGCGCAACGTGCGAAGGCAAGCTGATCTGAGAGAGAGAGTTGTTGCCAGGTGAGTTCGAAGGCTGCCTGCAAACTGTGGTGACGTGCTGGCAAATCCCGCCGTGTTGTCTTGAGGAATTGAAGCCCTTGCGCCATCTTCTGTGCAATTTCGTGACAGGATAACACTGAGATGGCTGTTCCCGCCAGTTCTAGTCCCAGGGGCAACCCTCCCAGGTGTTCACAAATGGCGATAACCGCATCGCGGGTGCTTTCCGTGATCGCAAATAACTGGTCGGTTCTCAAAGCGGTGATGAAGAAGAGCTCCACCGCATCAAAGGTTTCGAAATTACTCACGTCTTCATGGGATTGGCTGTGTGGATATCTGAGACCTCCCAGCGGAAAAATCCGTTCCTCAGGTATATTCAGCGATTCGCGGGTTGTTAGAAGTAATTTGACTCTTGGCGTGGCTTTGATGATTTCTGCCAGTAGACTTGTATCTGGCAATAGTGATTCATAGTTATCGAGAATCAGAAGTGCATTGCGCCGTCGCAGTTGATTGAGCAGTTGGGTGCGGGGGTCCACGCGCCCACTGATCGGTAGGCGCAATGCTGCCTCGATGGCTGAGGGTAGGAGGGTGACGGAAGCCAAAGTTTCGCACCCAATGAAATACACCCCGTGAGAAAACTCGTGCGCCATCTCGGCTGCGACTTGCATTGCCAGACGGGTCTTGCCGATACCGCCAGGTCCGGTGAGGGCTAGCAAGCGCGTAACGGGATCGCGTAACAGGGCGATGATCTCATTGAGTTCCTGTCTGCGTCCCACAAACGTTGTCGGCTGAGCACGTAGATTATTGGGATAATACGATAACGAATGCAGAGGAGGGAAATTCTGCTCTTTCAGCTCGGGATGCCGTAGCTGGTAGAGCGCCACAGGCGGCGCCAGGTCAGTGAGCAAGTGATTTCCCAGAGGTTGAGCTTGAGCTTCGGGGGGCAGTGAAACTGCCGCTGTGTACTCTTGAGTCAGCAGAATCTCGCCCGCGCGGGCTGCTTTGGCGACATGATGGGTTCGAGTGATCCCGGTACCAATGGCGCGGTGACCTAGCCTTTCATAGGAACCGGCGTGCAGCGCCATTCCTGGCACAAAACCAAGCACTGGCGCCTGGGAGTGTAACGCCAATGCACAGTCCAGCGCATTGCCCATGTCAACGAGCCCACAGAGCGTGTTTGTTGTCCAGTCAAAGACAGTCACGCCGTGTTCAGCTAATAGCGCTTCGACTTGAGGTGCGTGAGCAGTCAGGTTTCCACCGGCAGCGGTGAGGCCTAGAAAGACAGGCATAAGACCCCCCTCTTGGATCTCACATGCCCTAAGTATATGCTA
>CAYWMV010000465.1:0-1451 GCA_964459055.1 uncultured Ignavibacteriaceae bacterium
GTGGTCATCATGATGTTCGTGGTCAACGTGCCGCTGGCGCTGGTGACACTGCTGGTAATCCCGCTGACCGTGATGGTGACGAATTTCATCACTAAACGCACACGTGAGGGCTATCGCGCGCAGCAGAAACACCTGGGAACACTCAACGGCATCATCGAGGAAACCGTGACCGGGCAAAAAACGGTCAAGGCTTTTGTGCGTGAAGCAAAAGCCATGGAAGCCTTTGCAGACGCCAACCTGGAGTTGCGGCAAGCTGCAACCCGCGCGGAAACACTCACGGGTTTCATGGGGCCGTTGATGAATATGATCAATAATACCGGACTGGCGATTGTTGCCGGCGCGGGCGGTTGGTTCGCAGTGCAGGGGCTGGCATCTGTGGGTGTGATAGCAACTTTCATCAACTATGCGCGGAGTTTCTCACGCCCTCTCAATCAAATCGCGCAGCTGTTCAATACCATCCAATCGGCGCTTGCCGGCGCCGAACGCGTGTTCGAGATTCTCGACGAAGTGCCAGAGATTACAGACGTGCCAGACGCACGCCCTTTAGAGCGTATTCAGGGGCGGGTGAGTTTCGATGATGTCTGCTTCTGCTATGAGCCGGATGTACCAGTGTTGAAGCATGTCAACCTCTACGCTGAACCGGGGCAGTTGATTGCGCTGGTAGGTCCCACAGGCGCCGGCAAAACAACGGTCATCAACCTGCTTACCCGCTTCTACGATGTGGATTGCGGCGCGATTCGCATTGATGGCGTGGATATTCGCGACATCAAGAAGGATGACTTGCGACGGAAATTGGGATTGGTGCTGCAGGATAACTTCCTCTTCGCCACAACGGTGATGGAGAATATCCGCTATGGACGGCTAGAAGCAACTGATGAGGAAGTGATGGCTGCGGCGAAGCTCGCCAACGCCGATAGCTTCATCCACCGCCTGCCGCAAGGCTACCAGACAGAGCTTTCAGAGCGTGGCGGCAATCTGAGCCAGGGGCAGCGACAGCTGCTCGCCATTGCGCGCGCCATCCTGGCGGATCCCGAAGTACTGATCCTGGATGAGGCGACCAGCAATGTTGATACTCGCACGGAGAAACATCTACAAGAGGCGCTGCTGCGGCTAATGGCAGGGCGCACGAATTTCGTCATCGCTCACCGGCTGAGCACCATCCGCAACGCCGATTGTGTGATGGTTGTCAAAGATGGCGAAATCATCGAACGCGGCACGCATGATAGCTTGTTAGAGAAACAAGGTTTCTACCACCACCTGTATATGAGTCAGTTCAAAGGCCAGAGGGTATAAAAGACCTGCCTAAAGTCAGAGGCAAAAGCAAGCCGGCTATGATGCAAATGCCTTTCATTTGATTGATTTTTGGCGGCGGTGCAAAGCCCCGCCGCCAAAAATCAATTCTCTTCTGCGCCCTGTAGGGGCGCCTGAGATTTTCACCCCCGTTTTGAAAC
>CAYWMV010000466.1:0-1448 GCA_964459055.1 uncultured Ignavibacteriaceae bacterium
GGCAGTTGAAGAATTATTATCTCATCAAAAGCAGGAAATGTAGAATATTTTTCCATTATCAGACCTCATACGATGAACAAGTTCATCAGATGAGTAAATTCATTCAATTACCGGCGGACTTTATTTTATAATTATTTATGAGTATTTTTAAATAAGGTGAAAAATATATTTGTAATAATACTTTTTTTATTTCTGTTGCTAGAATCTTCCGTGAATGCACAGGGAGTATGGACGCAGCAAGCGCTTCCAGTCACATCCGATATAACGAGCATTTATGCAGTTGACAATAACACTTGCTGGGCGTGCGGATATTACGGAAATTTCGGAATTGCCACAGTCTTAAGAACGACTAACGGCGGAGCGAACTGGACGCTTAAGAACGGCGGACTGCCGGTTAACAAGGATTTTTACAGCATATTCGCTTTTAACTCAAATATTTGCTGGATAGGAACGGACCAGGGAACTATTTTCAGGACAACGAACGGCGGTATGAACTGGACACAGGTTTCATTACCCGCACCCGTTACTACGTACATAAACGGGATACACTTTTTCAATTCACAGAACGGTTTCATACTCGGCGACCCGAATCCGACAGGCGACTGGCGTTATTACATCACAACAAACGGCGGAACAAACTGGACATTTTTTCCTTCAATACCGTCGGGAGGCGTGGGGGAAACCGGATGGTATAATTCATTCTGTGCACCCGATACAGCACACATCTGGTTTGGAACCAACAACACGAAAATATACCGGGGTTCGTTCAGAGGAAATTTTTCCTGGTCGGTAATTCCGGGTACGCAGAATATTTTCGGAGTTAGTTTTTTTAATAATATGACCGGACTTGCAGTTGACCAGAACGGTTTAATGAAATCTTCAAACGGCGGCGTCAATTGGTTTAATAATTTTTTCATTCCCGCGGGAGGCGGCTCTGGAATAAAGGTTTTCAACTTTAATAACGGAATCGGATTTATCTGCACGAACAATCCCACATCTTCAAACGGAAAAATATACAGAACTTCAAACGGGGGCAATAACTGGACTGAACAAACCACTAACCTTGCAATAGGAAAATCGTTCACCTGCATATCAATGACAAGTGTCAACAAAGGCTGGGCAGGTACGGGAAGTTCAATACTTGCATACAACAATAAGAAAACGAAAACCAGAAACAGAGATGCACTCACAAACGGAGGCGTTTACAAATATACGGACAATGTAATATCAGTAAAGAAAACCAATTCGCAAATCCCCAAGAATTTTACTCTTGAACAGAATTATCCGAACCCGTTTAACGCAATTACAAAAGTTAAATTTCAAATTGCAAATTCCGGAGACGTAAAATTAATTGTCTTCAACATCCTTGGCAAATACGTCTCGACCCTCGTAAATGAATCCCTCCAGCCGGGCACATATGAAATTAATTTTGATGCATCACAATTATC
>CAYWMV010000467.1:0-1442 GCA_964459055.1 uncultured Ignavibacteriaceae bacterium
ATATCTATTTATTCTTTGGTCTGCGCTCCCGCGGATAATCCCTTGCTTCTCTCAATGGACTGCAGCGCAAGATACTTATCACCGAATCTGTGTAGGTTATCCAGTTCCGTATCATACTGGTCATAGTGCCGCTCTTCATCATCTACTAACTGTTCAAAAATTTTCTTCGTAGCCGAGTCCGCATTCTTAGCACATTCATTCGCCATTTCGTTGTACATTTTTGCACTGCTTTCCTCCATTGCCGTTGCAATTTTTAGCATTTCTTCAACATCCTGAATTTTCTTAACCGTTTCCGCAGTATCCATTTCAACTTCTCCTTTTAGAAATAATGTGCGTTCCGCAAGTAATTCTATGTGAAGCATTTCCTCTATTGCGGTGCGTTTGAATAAATTTGCCAGAAGGTCGTAGCCCTGGTCGTCACAGTGAAAATGAAAATACATATACTGATGAACAGCAGTCAGTTCATCGGCTATCGCAGTGTTCAGTAACTCAATACTTTTTTCTTTCATCGTTTTAATATTTTATGGTTTAAAATTAAATTTAAGTTCTTTTGTATTTTCTAATGAAACTTGCTTGTCAATTTGAAAAAAAATTTTATTTTCTCTTTTGCCGTATTTGTTTGTTTTTAGATTTTTGAATTTACCTATTATCTGTAGTTTCATATCATTGATTTCAAAATCCGGAATTTTATGCTTTCTGAAATAATCAGTAAGAAGTCTGTCAAGTTCATTATCAAAATAATTTTCTATTTTATCTGATTCGATACAGTATAAATGATGATGCTGTTCAAGTATTGCATCGTAACGCATTATATCGCTGTCGGTTTTTACCCTTTGAAGCAGACCGTTGTCAACAAGTACGTCGAGAACCTTATAAACGGTTCCCACAGCAATGTTCGGATGTTTTCTCTGAATGTAATCAGTAATGTTCTCCGCCGTCGGGTGATTCTTCATTTTAATTACTGCCTCCAGAACAGCTACTCGTTGCGGAGTAACTTTCAGTCCTTTTTCGGCAAGAATATTTGTTATATCTTTTGTCTCCATTGATAGGTATTATTAAAAGAGAATAATTCTTATTTGAGAATATATCAATATAATATAATTTTTCAAAACAAACAATATTAAAATTACGTTAAGGAGAGATTATTCTCTTCGTTCGCTGTGGCGAATTCTTTCCTAATTTCTCTGCGTCCTTTGCGCCTTTGCGGTTAATATCTTCTATTCTTAATTATTAATTTTTAATTCTTAATTGACTTGTCCCTTTCCACTTGTCCCTGTTTTTCTCTGCGTCTCTTTCTCTTTGCGAGAAATCATTTTTAATTCATAATTTATAATTAAATCCCGCTCTTTGTTCTTTGTGCTACTGCCACTGCCGCTATATTTTCTTAATTCTTAATTATTAATTTTTAATTCTTAATTGACGAAGTCCTTTGTGCCTTTGCG
>CAYWMV010000468.1:0-1408 GCA_964459055.1 uncultured Ignavibacteriaceae bacterium
CCCTCCTCTCTTTTATCTTTATAAACTTTAAGAACTTTATGAACTTTAGAACTTTATAAACTTTATAAACTTTATAAACTTTATAAACTTTAAAAACTTTTTTAACGGTTTTTCATTTTGTAACGGCAAATTTGAGTAAGTTGAAAAAATTGAATTCAGTAAATCTATTCTGAAATTTTTAAATTGAATTTCCCGTCTGTTACCTTTAAAGTTTTTACGGGCTCTTCGCCTGTCGTTAATGTAAAGTTAAAAATTCCTTCCGCATGCGTCTCATCAACTTTAGTAACGGTAACTTTGCCTTCTGTTGACCGAAAAGCATCAAAATCATCTTCGGATTTTTTGTCTTTTTTCGTCACACTCGATTTAAATTCAACGTACGACTGGTCGCTTTCACCCGTTAAATTATAATCTCCTTCCGTCAGGTCTCCTTTTAAAAGAACACTGAACAGTTCGAAATCTTGATTGGAGATAATTTCGGCAGGTGAAGTAATTACCGTATATCCGCCGCTTTTTATTATATTGCTTGTAAGCGTATCACCTGACCATTGCTTTCCGTCTATTTCACAGACAAATCCGTTTTTCAATGTAACCGAATCGTCTTTTCCGCAGGAAGATAATACAATTGCAAATGCAAGAAATAAAACTAACATTGCTTTTTTCATTTCTGTTTTCCTTTCTTTTGATTAGCATATATTATTGTTTGGAAAAATTATATTACTCAAGTTGACCGCATAAATTAAACGGTTTTAATAATTTGCATAAAATTCCATTTTTATTTCCGGGTGCTGTCAACATTTCATCTATACAATATTGTCTATCTTATTTTGTGTCTTCTCTCTGCAAGTTCTTCTGTTATCGATAATCGTGAAATATTTTTTCTATTATATGATTTACCTTTTGCACGCACATCTTTTATGTATATGCGGGTCTGAAAATTACAGGATATCATTGTTAAATTTAAAACTCGATAAAAAGTATTGCTTTTTCAAACTACAATTCTTTATTATCGGTTCTGTTGCATAATATGTATCCGCCAATTAAAATTGACTGATTAAGTGATGTTATATACTTAGAAACTCTATGTATTTTAAACATATTCGTTTTTTTGGAATTTAAAATACATTAATAAATCAATAAGTTAAATTCAAAACAGACAACTTGAGAAAACTTATAACACTAATTCCTTCCTCGAATATTTACATTTATTTTATTCCACTCCTCCACCTATCCACCTATCCACCCAATCACCCAATCAATCAATCAACCACTAACCACTAACAACTAACCACTAACAACTAACCACTAACCACTAACAACTAATCACTAATCACCCATCCACCCATTCACCCAATCAACCACTAACAACTAACAACTAACAACTAACCACTAACAACTAACAACTAACAAC
>CAYWMV010000469.1:0-1399 GCA_964459055.1 uncultured Ignavibacteriaceae bacterium
TGTCTCATCCTAAAAAAAGTAGACAAAATTTAAATTAATAGCAGTAGTATTTTTCTTTCTTTTTTTGCTACTTTTTTTCTTTCTTTTGTTAATATGTTAATAACTTTTTTATGCTGCATATTTATCCTCCGGTGTCTTATAGTTTATGCTCATATGAGGTCTCATTTCGTTATATGTCTTTATTGATTCTTTTACAGCTCTCATCGCTTCTTCCTTATTCTTAAATGTTCCGGACAGTAAAAATTCTTCTTTCAATATTCCATTTACTCTCTCAGCTATTGCATTCTCATACGGATTGCCTTTCTCCGACATGCTTATTGAGATTTTATGCTTTGTTAATAACTCTGTATATTGTTTGCTGCAATACTGTATTCCTCGGTCTGAGTGGTGTATTAGCTCAGGCATCTCACCTTTCTCTTTTAATGCCATCCTAATTGCACGTAAACTACCCTCTATGCTTAAACTATCGCTTAAATCATATCCGACTATCTTCCTTGATGAATAATCCGTTATTAACGATAAGTAACAAAAATTCTCTTCTGTCCGGATATAGGTTATGTCTGATACATATACTTCATCCGGTTTTATTTCTTCCTTATTCTTCTCCTTTATTAAATTCTTATATATTTTAAACCGGTGGTTTGAATCCGTAGTCTTCGCATATCGCTTCTTCCTCTTGATTAACATTCTATGCTTCCGAAGTATTTCAAAGAATTTATCCCTGCCTATTCGTATTCCTGTCATGGTAAGATCCGATTTCAGAAGTTTATATAACTTTACTCCTCCTATCATGGGCATTCTCTTCCTTTTTTCCTTCACTAAATCGATGATTATTTCTTCGTCTAATGACGCTTTTATTTTGGCTTTCCTGCCTTTGTAATAGCCCTGGCGACTCATTTCAAATATCTTACATAATTCTTCTATTTTCACTTTTGCCTCCGTTTTCTCTTTTCCTTTGGCTTGGGCTCGTTCGATAGCTTTAATTCTAAGTTTTTTTTTAACTCTGTCCCAAATTCCTCATCCGTTACTTCGATTAATGACTCGTATGCCAACAACTTTAAATGTGCCTGCGATAGTGCACTCTCCAGGGCTTGTTTCTCTTTCTCTAGCTGCTTTATTCTTGAAGGTTCGTTTTTCAATTCTATCCTTACTATTTTGTTTAATAAATGGTCTTTTCCCATTTTTTTAATCCAGCAAGTTAATGTAGAACCTCCCTTTATTCCATACAATTTTTTTGCCTGATTTTTTGTAAGTCGACCGCTCTCTATTTCTCCAACTACTTTCAGCTTAAATGCACGGCTGTATTTGTATGTTATTTTCTCTTTTTCTTTTATCATTTTTCTTATCCTTTCTTTTAGGTTTTTTTGTTTTTTCTGTCAACCTATTTCAGGATAAGACA
>CAYWMV010000470.1:0-1394 GCA_964459055.1 uncultured Ignavibacteriaceae bacterium
CAAGTTGAATCATAATAATATATTACCCTGTAGTAGTAATTTTTTCTTTTCTTTTTTGCTTCTTTTTTCTTTTCTTTTTTAAAGTTATTAACATTGTTAATATCTCCATTTTTGTTTTTATTTATAAGTCATTTTTAATATCGCATTCATCTTTTTTGATATTCTTTTTTGGATTTTGTACGGATCCATTCTCTCAAATTGCTTCTGTAGTTTTTCTTTTACTTTCTTATCTACATATTTTGATTCAAGTATTCTTGAATATGGTGTCTCAGGTTTTGAATGTCTTTTTATTATTTTTGAGCCTATTCTTTCCTTAAATATTAATTTCATTGAGGGCAGAAAGAAATTTGTTAATTGATTTAATTCTTTCTTATATATATCATTAAGCATTCCTGTCATTAGAAAATTATCTAATCGTGCATATCCTATATATTGTCGTACGATTGTCCAATTCTTCTGTTCAACATGGGCATTATCATTTTTTTTGTTTGGACGCGAACGGGTAAATGCTACCTTGTGTTTTCTTTCTTTGAAATATTTAATCAATCGGTAATTTAAAAATTCACTCCCATTATCTGAATCAAAACCAAGTATTCTAAATGGTAAGTTTTCTTCTATATCCTGCATTGCTTTTATCACAGCTGCTTCTCCTTTACCCCATAATGCCCTCTGGGATGTCCAACCGGTTGCTATATCTACGATGTTTAATGAATTAATATAATCTCCTTTTACTGAATTGCCACAGTGCGCCACCGTATCTGCCTCTATATATCCCGGCTTTGTTGCATCCCATTGGTCTGTATTTATGGGTATTATTTGTTTTATCATTGAACCGGGTTTTGTTGTACACAATCCCCGCCTTTCGAACTTATTCCTATACTTCTTAAGTAATCTATCGATTGTTGAGGATGAAATGCTTTCGAGCTTCTTTTTGTCGTTCTCTGTTAATCTTAATTCTACTTCCTCAACCCGGTAATGTTGCAGCCATGTTGGTATTGATGCTACCATTCGTTTTGAACATATTAAATTCGTCGCTCTCCACAATGTTTTTAGAAATTCTATTATTCCGGGTGTATTATATTTTGCTTTGCGCCCACACCTTTTACGAGGATTATCTTTATTAATATTCGGGTTCTTGTTCAATTTCATTATAGCATATTTCCTGTGGTATCCGCATACTTCACAAAACTCATCTATTAGTTTCTGCTTCTCTGCCTTATTTGCTTTTTGATATCTAATCCTCATTTTGAGGTAATATTCCCACCTGGATTTTTCACTCATAAATTTACCGTCTTTTTTAAGTTATTAACAATATATTTACGGTAAGATTTATTATGATTCAACGAATTATTTTATCCTAACCCTTCGGTAAGATTTAATTTGATTCAATGCGA
>CAYWMV010000471.1:0-1385 GCA_964459055.1 uncultured Ignavibacteriaceae bacterium
AAAGGTACTGTATTAAATAACAAGAGCAAAAAAACATATCGCATGTTTTTTTTCAATGCTATTTTAAGCACGTTTATAGTTCGGATCATAAACTGCATCATTTTTCCATAGTGTATAAATAAGTAATAATATTTTTCTTGCTATTGCGACTATCCCTACCCGTTTATATTCTTTTTTCTTGCATAACCTGATATAAAAATTCTTATATACATCATTTCGGTAACTTGCCGAAACTGCTGCCATGTAAACCGCTCTGCGCAGGTGCTTATTTCCTTTCTTGGAAATATGTGTCTTGGATTTCTTTTGCCCTGATTGTTTGTGAACAACATCATATCCGGCGTAACTGGTTAATTGCTTCTCGTTCTCTACCAATGCGAATCCGTCAGTTTCTGTTATTGCAGATACTACCGTAATTAATCCTATTCCTTTCGCTGCTGTTATCTTTTTTATCTTTGATTTTAATTCTTCATCCTTTTCTATGATTTCATTTATCTGTTTCAATGTTTCTTTCTTGTGTTGATTTAGAAACTTTATCTGTTCTATTATTCGTCTTTTAGTCTCAGGGTTCGGATCATAACTGTGGTTCTTCGCATGTAACCTGTTTTTCAGCCTTGTCGTATCTTCAACAATCGTATGATATTCTCTGGCTAATTCTTTTAGCCTGCGAAACTGAACGCCCGGAAAACTCCATTTCACTAAGGTTTTCTCTAGTCCGTATTGAGTAATGGCAAAAGCGTCTATTCCGTCGGTCTTGGATTTGTAGTTCGTTGTCTTGATAAAATATTTTATCTTGTTTGGTAATACTACCGATACGAACATTCCGTTCTCAGCAAGAAAATATGCCAGGTTCTCATAATATACGCCGGTGGCATCCATAACAAACTGAACTTCGGGTAATTCGGTTTGCTTTAATCCCGATACTAATTTCTTAATCCAAGCTAAAAATTGTTTAAAGCCTGTCATGTTATTTGGAAATTCTTTTTCCTCGGTGATTGTTTGATTTGTTTTAGAGTCTAATTTTCCAAATCTTGATGTGAATTTGTCTTTGGAAATATCTGATCCTGCAACTAATTTTATGTATTGCATAAATGATTTAAAATTTAAATTATAAAATAAGTACTGGAAAACAAAAGAGACTTAATGAAAGCTTCTCTCCGCTCTTAACTCGTATTTTATGCAGGATTATCATAATCAATGATATCCTTAAGTACTGTTCAGACTCTAAGAAGCTTAAGAGGAATGGAGATGGTGTCTTTATGCCGGTATCACTTAAGTGTACCTGTTTATAAATCCTCTTCCATTCCTTCTTAAGTCTCAAATTACTCCAGTTATAACTTTAACAAAATATTCGTTTTAAAAAATCGCTTTTCCAAATATACGAGTTT
>CAYWMV010000472.1:0-1375 GCA_964459055.1 uncultured Ignavibacteriaceae bacterium
AACCAACTTCTATGACTAACTTCCAAAACTAACTTCTATGACTAACTTCCAAAACCAACTTCTATGACTAACTTCCAAAACTAACTTCTATGACTAACTTCCAAAACCAACTTCTATGACTAACTTCCAAAACCAACTTCTATGACTAACTTCTATGACTATATTCTAAAAAAAAGCCCGGACCTATTTCTGGTCCGGACTCGTTTGATTTTATTATTATTTACCGTTAGCTTTATTTAATTAAAATCATTGCTTTCGTTTCGGAGAATTCGTCTGTAATCATTCTGTAATAGTAAACTCCCGAATTCAGTTTACTTCCGTCAAATGGTATTTCATATATACCTGCCTGCAAATAATCGCTTATCAGAGTTGCCACTTCACGTCCAAGCATATCGAAAATGACTAAACTGACAAAATTTGAACTTGGAATTCGGAACTGAATTTTTGTCGCCGGATTGAACGGATTCGGATAGTTCTGGTGTAATTTATATCCGGACGTAAACTCCGAGCTGATTTGTTTTAATCCCGTTATAACTGCAAGACTGTCCGTAAACTTAATTACGCTTCCTATATTTGATATTGCATAACCGTAAACAACGTTATTAATATTTTTAACGCTGAAATGTGTTATACTGTTTATACCTGTTGTTGAATATGTATTCCACGTCAGACCGTTGTCTGTACTTTTTTTAATAATTCCGTTCGAGCCTGTAATATATGCTACATTCGTTCCCGGAATAAACTTTATAATTGTACTCCCGGAGATATCACTGCCTAAGTCAATCGGCGACCATGAATCTCCGCCGTTAGTTGTCCGTGCGATAGTCGGTAAAGAGGTTGTTGTTGAAGCAAGACCTGTCAGTTTATCCTCTTTAAAATCCAGTCCGCAAACGATGCTTCCTGTCAGATTAAGATTCTGAACAAGCCATGCGGTTCCGCTGTTCAGTGTAAGTGTAATTCTCGATGCTCCGTTGTTCAGACCGAATCCGAAAAAGTTTGCATCCACCATGATTAAAGAATTCTGTACTGATGACATTACTGAACCGCCCGGATTTTTTTGTATCCAGGTTACTCCGCCGTCTGTAGTAATGTGAATTCTTAATGATTGTGCTGCTCCTGCCAGAGGGTTTGATGCGGAGAAGACAATACTGTTAAAATAACCCTGATTAGGATTTGTCTGCAGGGCAACAGTCCAGTTGTCGCCTCCGTTAGTTGTTTTGAATAATTTTGCATTACCTGATAATATGCCTTCGCCGACATATACCGTACTGTTATTAACTGCCCAGATGCAATACAGTTCTTTTGAAATTCCCGACGTCTGAACTTCAATCCAGTTTACTCCGCCGTTGGATGTTTTGTAAACACGCGGCGTATC
>CAYWMV010000473.1:0-1361 GCA_964459055.1 uncultured Ignavibacteriaceae bacterium
ACTAGCGTTCAAAAAAGTGTGTAAATTGCCTATACATTAAAAAAAGAGTCTCTTAATATTAATTAAACAGAATTTAATAAATAAAAAGGAGACTCTTATGAATTTTTCTGTAAACAAAAGTCAGAAAGTTCTATCAAATAATCAATACTTTAATGAGTATATAAAAGACCGGTTAAAAGATTTTCTAACCGGATTGATAGAACAAATATTAGAGGTGGAATTTAGTGAATATATAAGGAGGAAGAAATATGCAAGAATAGGTAAGACAACAGGAGTTAGATTATATCGGAATGGATATAGGAAAAAAAATTACACCGCAAAACTTTGCATAACGATGCAGATAAAAGTACCCCGTGCTAGGGGAGGAAATTTCATTCCGAAGTTTTGGAAAGAAAGGGGGAGAATAGATCCGGGATTAAAACAATTATTAATACATCAATGGGCAGACGGAAATTCATACCGGGACATAAAGAATTTTATAAAGACAGTTTATGGTAATGATATAAGCATAGGATTAATGCATAGGATGATAAAGGCGGTGGACAAATACGTAAAGGAATATCACAGCAGAGAAATAAAGCATAAATACGATTCGATATACATAGACGGATTAGAAATTAGTTTAAAAGATCATCCTCCGAGGCAATGCCACGGGTACGGCAACAAACGGAAAATAAAGATAGGAAAAAACATGGTATTATTAGGGGTTTTAGGACAGAGGAGAGAAGGGGGAAAAACAATAAGAGAGATGATAGATTATCGTATATCAGAGACAGAGAACAGTGAATCATATACAGAGTTATTTAGTAGTTTAAAGAAGAGAGGATTGAAAGCAGAGAAATTTCGGTTAGCAATACATGACGGATTAGCAGGCTCGATAACAATAGCATTAAGGAATGTATACGGAAAAGATAAAGTATTGGAACAAGAATGCATGTTTCATAAATTACTGAATGTAACAAAATTAGTGAGAGATGATAGAAATCATAAGGAACTAAGGACAGACGTATGGAAAGTATACAGCCAAAAGAATTTAAAATTGTATACGGAATCCGAGAAGAATGTACTGAAGAAATGGAGACGAAGAGAACCTGAGGCGATGGCGGTATTTGAAAGATATAATGAAAATTTAAAGACAAAATATAATTTTGACGAAAGGATACACAAGTCGATAGAAACAAATAACCCAATAGAAAGATATTTTAAGGAACTAAGAAGACGAATAAAAGCGATAGGAATATTTGAGAATAAGGAAAGTGCAGATAGGTTAATTTATTTAGTTGTTGAATCATTAAATCAAAAAAGAGGCTCATTACCTACAAATGATAATTTTAAATTTACACACTAAATGGAACGCTATC
>CAYWMV010000474.1:0-1357 GCA_964459055.1 uncultured Ignavibacteriaceae bacterium
GAACATAAATGTCAAGCTGAAAAAGAAAAATGAACAAAAAGTCCCTTTCCGGGAGTTCCCGGAAAGGGACTTTTATTCTTCTGCTGCTGCGGGGCAGAAACTATAGGCTCCCGCTCCTTCTTCCTGTCCGCCGCCGGCTTGGTTTGCGGAGAAATCAAAATCCCGGCGGAGACAACGTCTCTTAGCCCAGGGGATGAAATAATTCAGGGGAAGCTCCTTCGCAGGAGCTTCCCCTGTTCTTCACCCCGGTACGGTCCACATTTTCTCGTCGCCCCGTCTCTACAGCCCTTCCGGAGCGGAGCGTTCCCCCGGTCCGAAGAGCCTGTACTCCGACTTGCCGTCTGCCGAAATCCGCACAGATCCCTCCACCGGACAGTTCCCCTTCAGGATGTACGGTACGAGGCGAAGGTAGGTCGGGTGCATGTCCTCCATCGAAAGGCTCTCGTCGATATCCATCCACTCGACGGTCCCCTCCTCGCTGCCGCGGGGCTCCCCCTCGAAGTCGCGCGAGATGAAGTAGACTGAGAGGTACTCCATATCCCGCCCTTCGACGAGCGCATGGAGCATCCCTGCGTACTCCATGCTTCGCACCCTGCATCCTGTCTCCTCCTCCATTTCGCGCACCAGCGCCTCGCACAGGGTCTCCCCACGCTGCTTCCGCCCCCCGGGGACGGTGCGCTGCCCCTTGTAGGGGTCGTTCGCCCTGCGGACGATCAGGACCTTGTTCTCCCGCACCAGGTATCCGAAGACGATCAGCGTGGTATACGCGCACCCCTTCCACGAATCCATTCCGCACCCTCTTTCCATGTACTCCCGGCGTCGCCGGCGCTTTTCGCTGTTCTACGCCTCAGAGGAAGACCTGAAGCGGCTTTTCGATCAGCTCAATCAGCAGGGCGAGAAACTCCGCCGCCGGGGCGCCGTCTATGACCCTGTGGTCGTGGGCCAGCGAGAGCGCCATCATCGGCCGCACCACGACCTCTCCGTCCACTGCGGCGGGCATGTCGTTCGTCCTGCCTATCCCCAGAATGGCCGATTCCGGCTGGTTGATGATGGGCGTGAAGAACTCCGTGGAACGGTATCCACCCAGGTTGGTCAGCGTAAAAGTGCCTCCGGAGATCTCCTCCGGAGCGAGCGCGTTCTCCCTCGCCCTTCTGGAAAGGTCCTTCAGCTCGCGGCTGATGCGGGTCAGGCTCTTTTCGTCGGCGTTCCGGATCACCGGCACGATCAGCGCCCCTTCGAGCGCCACGGCGACGCCCAGGTGCACCTCGCGGAACGTGACGATGCGCTCGCCGCGCAGCGAGGCGTTCATGAAGAGCTTCTGCCGGAGCGCCATGGCCGTGATCTTCACCAGCATGTC
>CAYWMV010000475.1:0-1342 GCA_964459055.1 uncultured Ignavibacteriaceae bacterium
GTGAACTTTCAAGCGGGATATATTTCTATAAGATGAGGGCGGGAGATTTTGTCCGAGTGAGGAGGATGGTTTTAATCAAGTGACAAGTGCAAAGTGACAAGTTAAAAGTTAAAAGTTTAAAGTGACAAGGCAAGTTTTATGAATTATGAATTATGTCCCGAGTGAATCGGGATCGGAAAAGAAATTTTGAATGATTGGGTGATTGGATGATTGGGGGAATTGGTTGTTGGTTATTGGGTGATTGGACGCGGAATAGCGGAATATCGCGAAAAACAAACAGGATGAAATCGGAACACGGATGGACACGGATTAGACGGATTAACACGGAACATATTCCATGTTAAGTGTGAAATGTTAAATGATATACTTTGGTTCCGGTTATACCTGGTTATGATTTAATAAACTGAAGGTTTAATAATAAATATTGTATTCTTTAAAAATCTTGATTATTTTTGATAAGTTATTTAAAAAAGATGTTAACTAAAAATCACATATTATCTTTCCTTGAGTCAAATAAACGGTATTTTTTTGAAAATTTCAGCGTCACAAAAATCGGTATATTCGGTTCTTTCGCTTCAGGAAACCAAAATGAAAATAGTGACCTCGACATAATAATCGAATTCAAAAACGGAACAGATAATTTGTATGAAATAAAGCAAAAATTAAGGGAATACATTCAAAACAATCTTAACATAAAAGTGGATATTTGCAGAGAAAAATACATTAAAAGTATTTTTAAGGAAAAAATTTTGAACAATGCAAGTTTTGTCTGAAAAAGATAGAAACAATCTTCTAAATATTATTGAATCAGCCGAAAAAATTTTATTTTATATCAATTACACTGATTCCTTTTAAAAATTTAATGGTGATATTAAAACCGTTGATGCAGTACTGATGAACTTAGTAGTTATCGGTGAATCTGTTTCAAAATTTTCAGACGAATTTAAAGACATATACAATGAAATTGACTGGAAAAGCATAAAAGGATTCAGAAATATAGCCGTTCATGATTATTTTGGAGTTGATACTGAAGAAGTTTGGCAAATTATACGGAATCATATTCCCCCGTTATTGAATTATTCCAAAAAGATATTAGCAGAGAATTAATTTCTTTAAATGATTGGATGAGGGGATGACGAATTATAAATTTTGAATTATGAATTATGAATTTTGAATTGATGCAAGACGGATTTCACGCGAAGGGGCAAAGAAGCAAAGACGCAGAGAAAATAATTATGAATTTTGAATTTTGAATGATTGGATGATTGGAGGATTGGGGGATTGGAGGATTGGGTGATTGGATGATTGGATGATTGGATGATTGGATGATTGGGTGATTGAA
>CAYWMV010000476.1:0-1324 GCA_964459055.1 uncultured Ignavibacteriaceae bacterium
TTCAATAGCCTGCCTGACTAATGGCATTGCTTCTGTGCATCGATGACAGCCTTCATCATAAAGATATATGGCGGTAACCGGTTTCGTATCTTCCGCCTCAGCCACGGATGGCAGTGTGGGTAAAAGTAATAATATGACCAATATTGCCAGGTACACCTCATGTAATACCTTTATCTCTGGATTTCCGGAAAACCGACGATAACTGGACCTTAACATAACAACCCTTATACAAACCCGCTTTTAACACATCTGTATGTCATACAATTTTTGAATAAAATCGATAACTTTTCATACAATAATACATACAAATGTTAAATAAATAAGTCTATGTAATAAAAAATATTACAAATCTTCATATTTTGTAACAGTTAGTTTACGAATGGTTCATATTATTACTTTTAGGAATTGAAGTATATTTAATAAATAGCAACAGGTGCCATATATGAACGATAAACCTGAAAATGATACTCGAATAACCGGGCATTTGAGTCATTTCTATTTTAAAAAGGGCTTTGTGCTGTGTATACTCATAATGCTTTTTATAGTGTCTGTAGAAGGGTGCACTGAACAGACAGGTCGGATTACAACAACTGCCGCAGACTCCTCGACGACAGCAGTCTCGCCTGATGAACAATTCCGTCACGTGAAGGATATGCGTGGCGTTCAGGTGAAACTGCCTAAGGATATCCAGCGTATCGCTACCATCGATGATGGGTTTGTTGAAGGTGTCCTGACAAATCTTAGCGAGGTTGATAAAGTAGTCTCCGTCGGTTCGGTTGGGCTTGGTTCCAGTTCATTTTATCAGTCAAATATTACTCTAAACTCCGGTACAAATTATACTTTTAGCGGCGGATCAAACACGATGTGCGTTGTTAATCCATGGCTGGCTAATGTGTCCTGTACGGAGTCTTCGTCAGGCATGACCATAATTAACTATGAAAAACTGGCAAGCGCGAATCCTGATGTTCTCATCATAAGGGTCGGTGACTGCTCCATGGGTGCCAATGATATCGAAAATAACAATAAAAAGATATCAACGATCGAGTCGCTGGGTATACCCGTAATTGTGCTCTATTCACCGAACAATTACAATAATTCCGGCCTGAACACCATGCGTGATGAGATGAGCGTAATCGGACAGTTGTTCGATAAGGAGAAAGAGGCAATGGCCCTGGCAGACTATCTGGATAAGGTGGGGATCGGTGTGCGGTACATTCACAGTGATATTGATGCACTGGAACGGGTGGAAATCCTGAGAGACCTCCGTCTTGGTGATTTCGACGTGCTGGTGGGTGTGAACCTGCTTCGCGAAGGGCTTGATCTG
>CAYWMV010000477.1:0-1315 GCA_964459055.1 uncultured Ignavibacteriaceae bacterium
TCTTGCTTACCCTGACGACCTATTTCCGGTTTGGCGGCGCTTCGCGGGCTGCGGCATTGTTGGAAACCGCAGAAACCGCCTGGCAAGATGCGTACACCAGTCAGGCGCCGGAGGATTGGCAGCGCACCTTGACCCTGGCAGAGCAGGTCCTGGCGCTTGATGCGCGCAATGAAAGGGCCAGAACATTGCGCGACGAAGCCCAGCTTAACCTGGACGTCTTGGAAAATGCGGCTGTGCTTGCGGTCACCCAGATTGCGGAATTGGGGATCTCCCCTGCGCCGCGCCGCATGTTGATCACGCGTTCCTGGATCTACTTGCTGAATCCCGTGACGGATGAAGTGTTAGGCATGCCTCTGGCAGAAGATGGGCTGCGTTTGAGCTCTGCTGCACCAACCTCTATCTTGCGCCGTGGACAGCTTGTGAGCGGCAATATGGTTGAGCACCTTGTGGACATCGCCTGGATGACGCCTGGAACTGGCTATCCCGATGGGGCTGTTTTCATCTATAGTGATGACGGTGCGCTCTACATTTATGAACCGGCGCTGGGACCGGTAGGAATCACGCGCCAGCAACTGGAGGGTGAACACGCATCCCGGGCGGTGACGATGATGGCTACCTATGGGGATCAACTCTACCTGCTGGACCGTCAACAGGGACAATTGTTCCGCTATGCACCGATCAATGGCCTCTATAGCAGCCCCCCACGCCCCTATTTCTCACCTGGAAATGCCCCCCAATTGCAGACTGCTCTCAATGTGAATCTTGATGGCAGGCTCTATCTGCTATTGGGCGATGGTTCGGTACGCACCTATTTTGCTGGCGCCGAGGACCTTTCGTTCTCGATGCGTGGGGTGCCCGATACGGACCTGTATCCATCCGTGATGTATGTCGAGTCTGATCCTGACGCCGGGGAGATTTTCCTGGGCGATCGCCAGAACGAACGCATCGTAGTGCTCGACAAACGTGGCAATTTCCTGCACCAGTTTCGTGTGCGTGAAGGGCAGTTGCGACAGTTGGAGACTCTGGTGGTGGCACAGGAGCCGCGTGTGCTGTATATGATTGCCGCTAATGGCATTTATGCCGCGGAGTTGCCGGAATTTGTTCGAAGATGAAGTCCCCACTGCAGCTTTGGACTTCTCTGATATGCAGGGATACTTTCGCAATTTTTGCTTGTTTAGCGTAGGAGGATAGGTGACGCATCCTAAACCTCGCCGGTTACTGTTACATACTACCGACTGGGCTTTTGTGGTTGTGGCTGTAGCGGCGTATGTATCGTTTTTCACAGCAGCAGACGCTTCTTTCCCCGGTTTTGAGG
>CAYWMV010000478.1:0-1294 GCA_964459055.1 uncultured Ignavibacteriaceae bacterium
CTAGGCGCCCTGGCGCGTCTCGTGGGCAACGAATTCTCAGTTGTGCAGTATGATTTTCATGAAGCCTGGGGCGGCAACGTTGAATACGACTGGCCCAACCACACCTACGTCATCGCCTGGGCAGAACAATCGCAGCTGGGTTACTACGCCGAGCCGTACGTGGGCTGGGTTGAACCGGATACCACCACCGTCACGCGTTACCGCGTCGCCGTAGCCACAACCCACAGCAGCTCCATTCCGGATATCAGCTGCGAGGATCAGGCCAGCTGCCTGATCACCTGGATCAGCGCCGAACAGGTTTTCGCCCGCATTGTGAGGCCCGACGGCACCATGGACGTCACCTGGCGCGTCGATACCGGTCAACCGGCGCTGCGCAGCATCGTGGTCCGCGGCCCACAATACTACCTGGTCGTCTGGGAGATGGATGATGGCCGTATCGCCATGCGGCATGTTGACGCTACAATGGGACCTTTCGGCAGAGTCGCCTATGTGCAGCTCCCCGCGGGCTGTACCCAGGGCCGCAACGTTCAGGTGACGCGCGCCTATGCTTCTGCCATCTATGCTATCGCCTATGACTGCTTTACCACGGTGCATCTTGAGGCTCGAAAGACTTCCGACCTGTCTTACCGGTGGTGGCGCAGCCCGGTGATGCCCGATTCTTATCAGTTTTCCCCCTCGGTAATTGACTATTGGGATGGTGCGGCTGATAAGCTGATTCTTGCCTTTGAAACCATGAGTCCCGACCTCGGCATTTTCGGGCAGGCTTATGACGCGAATGGCAATGCGCAAGGCGCTCCCTTTGCCATTGCGCCCCCTGGTAGCAATGAAGTCTGCCTTGGGGATAACCCTGTGCACGACGAAATCGTTGCCGTCTACTCGCAGAGTGATAATATCCATGTCCAGCGCCTGGGTCATGACGGCTTACCGGTGGGTATATCCTACGCCATTACGAACGCTCCCGGTAGGCAATACGCACCGCGCATCTCGGTGGGGGTGTGGGAAAAACACCTGGTCATCTGGAACGATTTGCGCGCCGGCGCGACCGAAGGCGACATCTATGCCCAATGGCTTGAGCTAGAACCGGTTCTTGGCCGTGGCGGACCGCTTGACAACGAGCTGCCCGGCAATGGGGCGGAAAGTTATTACCAGGCGCCGGCGCAGATGAACCAGTGGATGGCGATCGGCATCCGCCCCGGACTCACAGGCGACCTCGACCTCCACCTGACCGATAGCCCCGATTACAGCAACCTGCTCGCCAGCTCCATCTACGGCACCGGCATGGCAGATATCGTCG
>CAYWMV010000479.1:0-1288 GCA_964459055.1 uncultured Ignavibacteriaceae bacterium
TTCAGCAAATCATAGATTTTTTCACGGTCAAAAACCTTTGCCTCGCTAACCAGTGTTTCGATTTTTTGTTCAATGCCGTTCACAAGAATATTAGAGGCATTCGAGGCAATCAATATTTTCTTATGTCCCGTACTGATATAATTTTCACCCTTGATAAACAATTCCTCGAACAATTTCTCTCCCGGTCTGAGTCCGCAGAATTCTATATCAACATCAATTCCCTCTTTTAAACCGGAAAGTTTAATAAAATCCCTTGCAAGGTCAACAATTTTAATAGGATCTCCCATATCCAGAATAAAAACTTCCCCGCCTTTGCTGAGCACCGAAGCCTGAAGCACTAACTGAACTGCTTCGGGAATTGTCATAAAATACCGCATAATATCCGGATGTGTAATCGAAATTGGTCCGCCCGTAAGCGCCTGCTTCCGGAATGTCTGCAGAACACTTCCTCTGGAACCCAGTACGTTTCCGAATCTCACCGCACTGAATCTTTTATTGTACAATTTTGCAGCATTGAGAGTAATGATTTCGGCAACTCGTTTCGTCGTTCCCATAATATTTGTGGGATTTACGGCTTTATCAGTTGATATCAGGACAAATTCAGAAACATCCGACTTTACTGCCTGTTCAACCAGATTTTTAGTTCCTAATATGTTATTAAGAATTGCTTCGCCGGGATTCTGTTCCATCAACGGAACGTGCTTATGGGCTGCCGCGTGGAAAACAATATCAGGTTTTGTTTCCCTGAAAACCTCTGCCAGATATTCTTTGAATCTGATATCGGCTATTTTACTGATAATTTCAGGCTTCTCTTTTTCTTTGATAAACCTGAGTTTAAAATTTAATTCGTGTTCAATATCAAAAATCGAGTTCTCTCCGTGCCCAAGCAGAATCATTTTTTTTGGACAAAATGAAAATATCTGTCTGCATAACTCACTGCCTATAGACCCCCCGGCACCCGTTACAAGTACATTTTTACCCCGAATAAATTTACGTACTTTCAATATATCCGTCTTAACGGGTTCTCTTCTCAGTAAATCTTCTACCTGAACTTTTCTGATTTGCTGAAAAGTAATTTTATTGTCTATTATTTCGCTCAAGGATGGAACTGTCAGCACCTCAACTCCCGATTTAATACATTCATTTGTTACCTTCCTTAATATATTTCCTGTCGCAGAAGGCATTGCAATAACAATTTTATCAAGTTCATAAAAACGTATAATATCGGATAATTTTTCAATCGGACCCTCTACCGGAATACCAAGAATTTTGAGATTCTGCTTTGAGG
>CAYWMV010000480.1:0-1287 GCA_964459055.1 uncultured Ignavibacteriaceae bacterium
AAAAATTGTGAAAAATTGAAGACATCTGCGGAAAGTCGGATTCAATAAATCAGATAAGTATTATGACCTTAAAGTACATTCTTAAATTCGGATCTTTAGACTTCTTGACTTACTTTCCCTAGGTCTTCAAGAGTTAAACCAGTATCAGTTTGGCACGTCAAAAACCAATATTGTTAAAAATATTTCTCTATTAGAATCATTATTATGGCCAAGTATAAACCTGAACCCGGTTTCAGAGTTGAACTCGATCTCTCTTTTAAAGTTGGGGTGCTCTTTTACTAATTTTGGTATTTGAGATAAAACATTAGATAAATCCTTGTTTTTATTAAATATGAATATTGCTGTCTTTGTATCCCTCCAGCTCAAATAACCAAGTATTTGATTGATAGTCTCTTTTAAAATACCTGCACCTTTCCAAAACTTACATTCAGCAATGAAAATGTTTTTTCCATTAATTCTAATCAATATGTCAGTTTTCCCTTCATAGTTAAAAGTTTCTCCAGTTGCTTGGCCTTCATAATGTCCATTCAATTGAACAAGAAAATGTTGTCTAATGTCTTCTTCACCCATACTTTTAAATGCTTGTGGGCTCCGTTCCATAACTAGAGTCATATTGTTTACTACACTTAGAATATGCTCGTAATTTTCCATATCTAATGTTGGTTCTGGTACGAAACTTTCTGTTGTAGCTACTGGAGGTTTGGGAATATTTTTTCTGATTGTAGGAACACCATATGTTGTAGGCATTCCATTTCTTTCTTTTAAAGGGAATCCAAGAGACGAGACCATGTTATTATCTTTCAGCAGCTTTTCTCTTCGCGTTATTATATGGCGCTCGATTTCTAGGGATAAAGAATCATTATATAGTTTTACATCCTTCTCAACCCACTCTAAATAATCTTTTATATACTTTCGTTGTTTGTCAAGCTCACGTTTTACTGACTCAGATGTTTTATCTGGTTTGAAAGAGGAAGAGATCTGTATTTCTTGACCTATTAATGAACCTTCAGGAATAAGACCAACGTAAGAAGTTGAAGGTTTGTATCTAAATAAAACTGGATTTCCTTCAAAAGGGATATACTGTGTAATCTTTGTTCCAGTTACAAAATATGGTCCACTTCTATCTCCAAAGTATATACTTGAATCCCTCGAGATATCAATCTCTACCTCTTCAGAGTCAATGTAAATCTTTTCTTCTTGAAGAATAGGCGGCATTAATGTATACTTTTCAACTAAGAGCCTATCCGAAAAGTAGAATAACTGCGATATTGTGTAATGTTTATTAGT
>CAYWMV010000481.1:0-1282 GCA_964459055.1 uncultured Ignavibacteriaceae bacterium
GTTCCCGTTGTAGGTATAGTATCATTCTCAATAATATTATTATAAGCATTTACAGTCTCAAGTCCATAATAGAAATATAAACCATAAACAGTTCCTGAACCTAATGCAGACTGAGTTCTGCTGTTACCGCCGATATAATTATTGGTAACATTAGAGATACTGCCCGTCGGAGGTGTTGTTGTATAGGGACGTACATACATTTCGTAAATTGTACCCGTGAATGTACCTGTTGTATTGCCCCAGTTGTTGTTTACATATTTATTCGAGTCATATTCAAAATACACACCGGGTGTTACATAGTAAATATAATATCCGTATAAGGCACAGGATGTTCCTGCCGCTAAATTGGTCATTCCCTGTACGGTATTTCTTTTAACAATAACCGTATTATCAACTCCGTTGTATCCTGCGTTATTGAGTGCGATTCCGTAAGATGATGAAGTCAATGTGGCAACCGTATCGGATACCGTATTATTATAAACAAGCAAACTGGAATTATAGCATATTGAAATAAAGATACCGTAGTTAGTACCGGAAGAACCCGTACCGCCTCCGATATCGTTATTGTTAACCGCCATGCTGTCCTGATAAATCGCATAAATACCGTATGTGGTAACCGAACTGCCGCCGAAATCCCTGATGGTATTTCCGGCTTCCATTCCTATCTGGTTATAGTGGTCATATAATGCATAAGGTAGAGCAGCATCATTATAACCGCCAACCCAGATACCGATGTAGCAATTCTTCACTGTATTGCCGTTAATCATATTTTCCGAGTTTGTACCCGAAAATGCGGTAACGGTCAGGGATGTTGAAGATGTCACTGTATGATTTGCCGAATAAATACCAATTGTAGCAGTGTTTGTTTTATTCAGAGTAACACTGCAGTTTTTAATAGTATTAACCTGCGAGCCGTCAGTGCCGTCAACCTTCAGCAATGCATATCCCCATTCCATCTGTGTTGTAGTTGTCGTGTTCGCAGCATTCTCCATTAAGTCTATTCCGTTGAAGGTAATATAATCCGCACCATTCAGTATAATAATTCCATCGAGAGTGCCTATACCCGGTGCCGCTACTACGACAGGATTTGCTCCTGTACCGTTCTTTTCGAAGACAATCGGTTTTGTTGAAGTGCCGGTAGTATTAATAATCAGATTTGCAGCCGTATCAACGTGACCTGCGGCAACTTTAAATGTAACACCGCCTGTACCTACACCAAGTGTGTTAAGGTCTGTAATTGCAAGCGGAATTGTTGCATAGTCGCCGGGGATATATTTAATTC
>CAYWMV010000482.1:0-1270 GCA_964459055.1 uncultured Ignavibacteriaceae bacterium
ATATTTCGGCGCAAATATCGGTATGTTGAGAAGCGAGTGCTATATCGTAAGTATCGGTTGCGGAGCACATCGTAAAAAGGAATCCTCCGTCCGCAATGTATTCCGAAAGTTTTTTTACAACTGCAAGTTTCAGTTGCGATACTTTATTAAAGCCGAGTTTCTTTGCCATATCTTCATTCGTTTTCATTTGTGTCAGATACCATCCGCTTGTGGCAAAAGAAGCAAAGAATTTCCCGTACTGCCCCGTGAAATCTTCGTGATGCAGGTGAATCCAGTCGATGCCTTTAAGTTTTCCCGAGAGAACTTCCTCGTCCCACATTTTTTCATAAGGGATTCCCGCATAATCGAGTGCAAGTTGTACGGCATCATCCCACGGGAGGGCATTAGGAGGTACATAAACGGCAATTCGGGCGGCTTTTTCAAGACGAACGAGTTCAGTATTGTTTTTTTCATCCTGAACGAAAGCATATATCTTTGCTGTTTCCGTTCCGTCTGTCAGTTCGTATGATACATTATTCGCTTTGCATTCTTCTTCAAGAAATGCTGAATATCCGAAAAGGAAAGAGCCCCCGCGGTAATTTAAAAGCCAGTCGAGTTCTTTTCCCTGAAGCAGGTGTCGGTATGCTATGCCGTATGCTTTCAGATGATTGGTCTGCCACGATTCCATCGGAATCAGGAGCTTGACTTGCGGATGCAGACTGCTTGCGCTGAAAATGAACAATAAAAATAAATATCTTAACATAATTTAAATTATTAAATACGGGAAAAAGTTACAGGCACAAGCAAAAGTTCAGGTAACGAATTTATCATATCCGGAATCAGATTATTTCCCTGTCTTTCTTGCACTGCCTCCGAATCTGTGTGTACTGTCGTGCATACCGGTATTTCTTTTTCCGCCTCCGTACAGATAATTCGATTTACCTTTTCCCTTACCGTCTTCTTCAGGTGTTATTGCCTGAGCAACGACAATTTTAGACCCTTTTACTGATTTTCCGTTCAGGCTTTTAATTGCTTTATTTGCCTGTTTATCATCAGGCATTTCAATGTGTCCGTAACCGAGACTTTTCTTTGTATATTTATCCTTATCCAATTTAACTGAATTGACAGTACCGAACTTTTTGAACATTTCCTCCAGTTCAGATTCTGTTAATTCAACCGGAAGCCTGCCAGCATAAATTTTCATTTTTTTAATTTTCTTTTATTTTTAAAAAGTATATAAATATTAACTCTTTTTCTTTAAATATGCGATATATAAATAAATATATTTTTT
>CAYWMV010000483.1:0-1268 GCA_964459055.1 uncultured Ignavibacteriaceae bacterium
GTCTTCCCCTGAGAGTAAATTGTCCGCCGGAAATTACGGTAATCACACTTACTTATACATAACCGCTAACAAATAGTAGAATATTTAAATTAATTTCACTATATTTGTATAAGATTGATTAAACTAAAATACAAATATTATGAAATTAAAAAATCATCTAACTGAAAAAGAGATATATGCTAAATGGAAATCTCAAAAGGAAATTCAAAAATATGAAAAATGGCATATAATATACTCTGTTTTTAAAAATTCCGAAAAAGAATGTAAAGAGCTTTCTAAAATTTTGATGGTCCCAGAATGGAAGATATTTAGAACAGTAGAGACATACAACAACGAAGGTAAGTTATGGGAAGCAGGAAAGAAACGTGGAGGTAGGCGAAAAGCAACATCATTTTTATCATTAGAAGAAGAAGCAGAGATGATGGAAAAATTAAGCAAGAAAGCATCCTCCGGTTTGATTTTAACATACCATGACATAAAAGCAGAAGTAGAAGAGAAATTGAAAAGGACAGTGTCGGATGATTATATATGGGATTTATTTAAACGTCATGGATGGAAGAAAAAAGTACCACGACCGGTGCATCCACTTAAAAAAGAGATAGAAGCAAAAGAGTTTAAAAAAAACTCTCTGAAAATTTGGCAGCCGCCACAATAAAATTTGAGAAGACGGATAAAAGACCGCTGAAATTATTTTTTCAAGATGAAGGTAGATTTGGAAGAATAAACAGTTTAAGCAAATGCTGGATACCTTCAGGAAAAAGAGCAGTAGTAGGTAAACAAATAGTAAGGGAATTTTTATATGCATTTTCTTCTGTATGTCCGGAGACCGGTGAAAATTTCTCTTTGATATTCCCAAGGGCAGATACAGATACAATGAACATTTATTTAAATATGTTGTCTGAAGAATATAAAAAATACCGTATAATATTGTTAATGGACAAAGCTGGATGGCACACATGCAAAATGTTAAATGGGAATGAAAATATAGCAATAATGTATCTGCCTGCATATTCCCCGGAATTAAATCCAGTAGAACATATATGGAAATACATTAGGACAACAAAAGGATTTAACAATATAGTATATAAAACCCTTGATAATGTTGAAGAAAAATTGTGTGCAATTTTAAAAGAAATATATAATGATAAAGAAACGATGAGGTCTTTGTGTTATTACAAATGGATGAATTATACTATATGATGGCGGTTATGTATAAGTCGGTTCTTCCTATGGAATTTCGGAATAATAAATCACCGCAAAAAACAGTT
>CAYWMV010000484.1:0-1257 GCA_964459055.1 uncultured Ignavibacteriaceae bacterium
CTCGGGTAAAGCTGAGTTGTTCTTGTTCACAATAGCGAAGCATATGATTATTAATAAACTCAGACCCGTTGTCAGAATCAATCCCTTTTAAGGGAAAAGGTAAACGAGCCCGAAGCTCCTGAAAGGCTTTAAATACATGGACTTGTGCCTTGTTTCTTACGCCTTGAGTTTCGGTCCAGCCCGTATGAATATCGGTCATATTCAAGGATAAGCAAAACTCCCCACAACTAAACCCTCCTTCATGTCCCACTAAATCTATTTCTGTAAATCCAGGCTGATGCTCATTCCACTCCGCAAAGGTTCGGATGGGAATCTGATGTTTTAATAAAGAACCGGGCTTGGTATGGGAAATACCTTTCAATTGATACTTCCTGCGCTCTACCCCTAATATTCGTTCGATGGTAGAGCGACTCATATTGAGTAAGAGTGCTTTGATATCTCCATTCAGATTTATAGCTCGATCTTTCCAGTCCGAAGCATGGAGAGTCCAAAATTGCTCCATCTTCTGGAGCTGATAAGGTAACATGGCTTGCAACCTTTGACTACAGGGATAATCAAAGGTTCTCCACAGGAACAAGAGGATACGTTGAACCTCTTCCCCGTAAATCTTGGCTCTTTTTCGTGAAGATCGCTTTCCTGGGTCTGCTTTCAAGATAAATCCACTCCCATTAAGCTTCACCGTTTGGGTAGACTTGATTAAAAGCGCAGAAGCGTACTTCCTGGAATATCCTGTAATGCGTATTAATGAGTCCAAGATAAACCCTTTATCCTTTTTGTTTGCATTCATATAATTCTTTGACATAATCTTAACCAGTTTAATGCGTTCACTTCGCATAAGCTCTTTATTCAATATATCCTCCTGTGGTTGCTGCTGCAGGAGGCCTTTATACTGAATTTCTCCCTTCATATCAATTTTTTTTAAAGGAAGAAATGAATTAGTTTCGTCCAGATTTTAGATGAGCCAATTCGGAGCCTTGGATGATTAAGGAAATCCGATAAAATGAAGCTAACCATGAACTCCATATTATCCTGGATTTTGTGAAAGGAGCTACCTTTTCTTGCCCCGAATGTGCTCAAGCCTGTAAAGCCTATGATACGAAAGAACGCACTTGGCGTCATTTAAACTTCTTTCAATTTAAAACCTATCTTCATGCCAGGCTTCCTCGGATTCAATGTTCTGAGCATGGTGTTAAAAGCATTACTGCTCCCTGGGCTCGTACCGGCTCAGGTTTCACCTTACTCTTTGAAGCTTTAGCT
>CAYWMV010000485.1:0-1234 GCA_964459055.1 uncultured Ignavibacteriaceae bacterium
ATTAGTAACGTCCGCTTTTCTGCTATCGCAAGTGATGCGGCTAAATTTACTGCCGTGGTCGTCTTGCCTACCCCTCCTTTTGGTATGCATACCGATATAATTTTTCCCATTATTGTACTCTGGCGTTTAAAGTTATGTAATTGTCCAAACTCGCTCGTAATTTATCGCCGGATTTTACTTCCCCGACGCCAGAAGGTGTACCCGTGTATATTATATCATTTTCTTTTAAGTAGAAAATGTTTGAGATATAAGATATTAACTTATATATATTAAATATCATTAGACTTGTATTGCTGAACTGTTTTAGAGCACCGTTAATTTCGAGTTTCAGGTTTATGTTCATGGGGTCTGAAATTTCCTCTTTTAGTATGATTTCTGATATCGGTGCGGATGTGTAAAATCCTTTCGCTGTTGCCCACGGTAAACCGTTTACTTTTGCTTCTGATTGTATATCCCTTAATGTCATATCAAGTCCGATTGCATATCCTTTAATGTAATTATCCGCTTCGTTTTCCTTTATTTTGTAGCATGTGCCTGAAATTATTACTGCAAGTTCTGCTTCGTAATGAAGTGATTCCGAAATTGGTCTTCCGTGAATTTCAGGTATTATAATCTCCGGTTCTCCTGTTACGATTGATGTGTTTGGTTTGAAAAATATTACCGGCTTTTTGGGAATTTTACTTCCCCCGAGTTCCTTTATATGGTCAACGTAGTTTTTTCCTATGCAGTATATGTTGTTCGGTATTATAAACTGATTTGTATTTTTTATCCTTATTTTATTCATAATTCCGAATAATATATCTGATTTTTGTTGATTACAGCGTATGGCTTGCAGGTTAAACTGTATTTGTCGTATGGAGTGTTTCTGCTCTTGGATTTGAATTTACTCTTGTCAACTGTCCATTCTTTTTCTGTGTCAAGTATAGTTATGTTCGCCGGCTCCCCTTCTTTGATTTGAACTTGCTTTAATCCCAGTATTTTTCTCGGATTTATTGAAAACATCTCAACGAATCGATTTAAATCTATCAGTTTATTTTTTACAAGGTAAGTATAACTTAATCCGATTGCTGCTTCCAGACCTATTATTCCGAATGGTGCTTTTTCCATTCCTCTCGATTTTTCCTCTTCTGTATGAGGTGCATGGTCTGTGCATAATACGTCTATGGTACCGTCAGATATTCCTTTCAGTAGTGAAGCAACGTCCGCTTTTGTTCGCAATGGCGGATTCATCTTT
>CAYWMV010000486.1:0-1229 GCA_964459055.1 uncultured Ignavibacteriaceae bacterium
GTTTTTTCTAATGCCGTTCATTAGAAAGTTATTTTAAATGACTTTTTTGGGTTTATTAAATTCAACATAGAAACTGCTGCCGTCATACATACTTAGATTAAGGACAGAGTAGCTGAAAGCATCAGCGGAAAGCACCAACAAAAACACCAACAATAAGGGAAAAAAGTGTTTTTTTGTCTTCATAAATTAATTTTTTTGTTATGCAAAAATACTCATTAAATATTACAAATTCTCTTGTTAAGGTAAATTATTCTCTTTAATTTTTAATGCCTCAATTTTGTTACATAGTACATAATCAAATAATATGAACGAGCAGAAATTCACAAAAATAGTCGAGACAGATATAACGGGCGGCAAGTCATTTGTTACAGACTTCACATACACGGAAACCGGAAAACTGAAGGACAAAACCTGCCGTTACGAAAGCGGTGAAATATGGTTCAGCAAAAAGTACGAATATGACAGCGAAGATAAATTAATAACAGAAGAGCATTACAGAAACGAATATCCCGGAGACGAATCGAAATCCACATACAGCAAATTCGAATACAAATACGACGAAAAAGGAAATTTAACTGACGAAACCGAGAGAAGCAGAGAAGGGAAACTATTAAGCAGAGCGCTGAACGAATATTACGAAAACGGGAATATGAAGCAAAGCCGCAGGACGAGATACGATAAATCGGGAAAAACGCTGAACATAAACTACATTGAATTCAACGAATCGGGAAAAATTACTTTCAAAAAAAGTTATCTGCCGACAGGGGCAGTATCAAACGTATTCAAATACGAATACGACGATGAAGGCACGCTTAAAAGCAAGATTTGTATAAGACCATCAGGCAACGTATCGCAAAAATTCACATACGAATATCAAAACGGGAAACTGAAATCCGAAAAAGAATACAGCAACAACGATCTCACCGCGGAGAAAGAATACAACGAAAAAGGATTACTGATTAAGGAAACTATAAAGAACAGGAAAGGCGAAATGCTTATCACAGAATATGAATATTTTTCTAATGATAAAATAAAAGAAAAAATTTCCTTAACAGATTCAGACGTGGTTCAGAAAGAAAAATACATCTACGACAATAATTTCAGGTTAATAGAGAAATTGACGCTGGACAAAAACGAACTTTTAATTTCATCGGAAAAATATGAATATTTCGATTGGGGATATACTGTGGATTATGTAATGAAATCAGGGGGAAAGGAATACAGGAAGA
>CAYWMV010000487.1:0-1227 GCA_964459055.1 uncultured Ignavibacteriaceae bacterium
CCTTCCCAATGTCTATCCCGAGCACTCGGGACTCCGGCTTAATACTCCTTCCCAAGCTCCGGCTTAATACTCCGTCCCAAGCTCCGGCTTAATACTCCTTCCCAAGCTCCGGCTTAATACTCCTTCCAAGCTCCGGCTTAATACTCCTTCCAAGCTCCGGCTTAATACTCCTTCCCAAGCTCCGGCTTGGGAAGGTTTTGCGTAATTTTTCTGCTTAAAAATCTATTCTAATACAATCTCTAAAATCGTGGGCATGAAATTTCGGAGTTACAGTATATCATAGTTTCAGCCGTTCAACTAAAGACTGCTGAATATTAATCGAAATCTTATTTCAGAAGCGTCATCTTTTTCACTTCCGTGAAATTCCCCGCGGATAGTCTGTAGAAATATACTCCGCTCGATAATCCCGATGCGTTGAAATCAACTGAATATTCACCCGCTTTGCTCGTTCCGTTGACGAGTTCCGCAACTTTTCTTCCGGATAAATCAAATACGGATAAATTTACAAAGCCGGCCGAAGGAATGCTGAAACGAATCTGTGTAACGGGATTAAACGGATTCGGATAATTCTGGCTTAATGCAAATGTATTTGCCTGTCCGGAAATTTCTTTTATTCCGGTTTTGGGTGTGACGATTATGGTTCCGGTCATTCCCATTCCCGCGTGCGGTGTGCAAACGTAGTCGTATGTTCCCTGAACCTGTACAACGTAAATGAATGAGGTGTGTGACGGGTCAATTAATGCATCCCATGAAGACGCACCCGGTGGAATTGTCGCTGAAGTTGTCGTGTGGAAACCGTCGACCCAGACCCATTTAATTGTATCGCCTGTCTCGGCAAATTCATTCTGGGGGGTAAATGCAAAATTAGATACGTTTATAACTTTCGTAACCGGCATTGCGTTAACCAAAGTAATTAACGAAAAAATTACAATGAGTAATGAAGTTTTAAATTGTTTTTCCATTTCTTTACTGTTTTATTTAATAAATATATACTCGTTAGAATAAAATTACATTTATAAAAGTTCCGGTAATTAAAATAAAAATTTTTCATTTCTTAAATCCGCAAAATTTCCTTAAAAATTATCCGTTAATAATTTTCTTTGCGACCATTGCATCTCTGCGTCTCTGCGTGAAATTTCTAATCTTTTTCTCTCTCTATTTCTCTGCGTCTCTGCGTCTCTGCGAGAAATTTCTAACTCCTTTTCCCCTTTGCGACTTTGCCTCTTT
>CAYWMV010000488.1:0-1221 GCA_964459055.1 uncultured Ignavibacteriaceae bacterium
TAATTTTAATGTTTCTTGATCTGAACTGGCTATTTCAATGTCACTACCTTCTGATAGCAATTTATCTTCAAAACGATTCATAAGCTTGGTCACCTCATCATATTTGTTCCGCGCGTTTGTCAAATGGGTGCCTAAAGTATCAAATTCATTTCTTACTCGCTTTTCATCGCCTTTTAACCGATCTAAATGCGCCATGATCAACTTCGCTCGCTCCTCAATATGCATTCCTCTCATCCCCTGAATAATTACGTTTAAATAGGAATAAAAAGAATTTGGGCTGACCGGAACGACTTTCTTTGCCACTGCATAAGGAAATATTCCTTCATCGTTGTCTTTGATGATACTCTCATAATAGACATTTTCTGCAGGAATATACATCAGCGCAAAATCAAAAGTGCTTTCGTCCGGTAAAATATATTTTCTGGAGATATCATCAATATGCCGTTTCACTGTAGCGATAAAAGCCTTTCGCTCGTTTCTGGTTATTTTCTCATCATCAGATTCTTTCAAACGGCGAAATTCCTCTAATGGAAACTTGGCATCAACTGGAACGATATGATCACCGATGTGAATCGCTGCATCGACACGCTCGCCACTTCGGAATGTGTGCTGTAATTCATAAGTCCCTGGCGGTAAAATTTGGCGAAGCAATTCTGCTAACAAAGTCTCTCCCATCCCACCACGAAGTTTAGGGGGTTTAAGCAAGTCTTCCAAGCTTGAAATTGTTTCCCCCACTTTCATCATGTTCTTGGAGGCTTCACGCAACTCAACAATATCTTTTTGCAGTTGTTCAAACGATTTCTGATTGCGCCCATCCATATTATTAAGTAACGGAGATAATTCCTCCACAAGAATATTTTGCGATTGTTTTCTTTCAATATTGTCCAATTGCGGTTTTAAAACCAAATACAAAATGACAAACCCGATAATGATTGCTACCAAGAGTAAAATGAAATACAAGATGTCCATTTTTTGCTCCTAACACTGAGAAAAGCTTTGATATTCGGAGAAACTATGCTTTGATTATTGATAATCCCCTACCCATACACATTAGCTTTAAAAATATCTCCTGTCAATACAAAGCATACATACCTGGTTCTAACTTCCCCAAAACTTAAGAAAACTATGATATACTTGATCGGCTGTGGTGAAAGCCACGCCCATCCTACACGTCCTCCGATTCTTCCTGCGTGCTGTCACAAACAGTGAGGGAAGAGAAAA
>CAYWMV010000489.1:0-1219 GCA_964459055.1 uncultured Ignavibacteriaceae bacterium
GGAGCAGGTACCGGAATGTATGTCCGTCAGAATGTTCTGCCTCCTGTCAGGAGAGTCTGGTCAATAGGCGGATGTCCGTTTGCGCCTTATGCAGGCGGTGACGGAAGTACGGTTAATTTCGGTGTGGACGTGGAACCGGCAGTAAATGCTACACCTACTCACCTGTATTACAAATTCGAGGACAATATGACAGGTAATATGACTCCGAATTGCGCCGCTCCCGGAGTAGGGTCAAATCCCGCTCCTTATGCAAGTGTAACTGTTACACCCGGCGGACAATTTGATTCGTGTATTACAGGAACGGGGACAGCAAGTGCAGGCGTAACAACAGGCTGGAGTTGGAATATGGGTGCATCAAGCTGGACAATCAGTTTGTGGATGGAAATTCCGACTTCGACTTCAGGTTCCGCTTATTATTTATTCGGTGACCCGGGTTCCGGAAGTTTCAGGTGTTTCCATAACGGTGTGGCAGGCTCTAATAACCTTGTGCTTAGAGGAACAGGTTTAACTGATGTAAATGTTACGGGTATTGGTCCTGCTCCGACTGTAGTTACTTTTGTTTATGATTCAACAACGCATACAATTAAAGCATTTAAAAATGGAGTCGTTGCAAATACCATTGTTCAGTCACAATTAAATATGACTACAGGAACAGGATTTAAATTCGGCGGTTATTCATCTTCTACGTGTTTTATCGGAAAGGTTGACGAATGCAGGATTTATAACAGGGCATTATCTGATGCCGAAGTTGCTGCTACCTGGAATCAGGATATTCCCTGCGGTATAGTAACAAATATCGGCGGCAATATTAATGAAATCCCGAATAACTATTTGCTTAGCCAGAACTATCCGAATCCGTTTAACCCGGTTACAAAAATAAGTTATGCAATTCCTAAATCCGGTTTTGTAACGCTTAAAGTGTATGACATTCTCGGTAAAGAATTGGTAACACTTGTTAATGGGAATAAAAATGCCGGCTCTTATATCGTTGATTTCGACGCTTCTGCACTTACAAGCGGAGTTTACTTCTATAAACTTGAAGTAAACGGATTTGTTGATACGAAAAAGATGATGGTTCTCAAATAACTGAATTTTATTGAGAAGAATATGAAAAAAAGCCCGGTCTGGGGAAGTTCCGGGCTTTTTTAGTTAAAAGTTTATAAAGTTTTTAAAGATAAAAGTAGTAATATTTTTCAGCAGATAACTTTACGAACTTTAC
>CAYWMV010000490.1:0-1214 GCA_964459055.1 uncultured Ignavibacteriaceae bacterium
CGCTGATGAAGGTCGTTTATAAGATGGCGGTCTTATTTTCTCCAATATTCTGTCGTATACCCGAATGCCTTGCTCACGCTTCAGCGGCATTGTGCGAGGCGTAGCACGATTTCGGTCAGCGACCTGCTACGAAATCCCCTATAGCGCATCATCAACCTAGACCAAACAACAACAGGGGCTTCACATAGAAGCCCCTGTTGTTATATCTCAAAACTTAAGGTGTATCCGGAGTAACCTTGGAGTAGTCCAGGTACTCAACGCGGGCATCCTTCTGCTCCGTCAACCATGAGCTGAAGCGTTGTTCGCGGATGGAACTCAAGGTAGCAGCATCCAGGTCGCGCACCTCACGTCCTTGGACAAAGACCACATAGACCATACCGTCATCCGTAGCGATTGGTTCCGAAGCCGTTCCAACCGGAATCTCAAATGCGGCTGTCTCAACCGCGTCGCCATAACCCGCAGCCAACCGGCCCGGCAACAGCCATCCCAGGTCCGCCGCCCAACCGATGGCCGAACCAGCGCCGTTAATCTCTTCCAGCAATGTATCAATGGATTCACCCTCATTCAGGCGCTGTTGCCATCCGGTCGCCACCTCAAGGGTATCGGTAACCAGCAGGGTCACCTGCGCTTGATTAGCGGTGGTTTCAATGTCGGGGAAAGCTGCCTCGACCACTTTGGGCCGCAGCAGTTCGACCTCGAGCGTACGCCGGAACGCCGCTTCAGAAAGGCCGCTTTGCCGCAAGAAGGTGCTCTTGAATTGTTCAAAAGCGGTGTTGAATTCCTCTTTCGTCATTGGCGGCACTGTATCGGTGACAGTTTCCGTCGTTTCGACGACGGCTTCACGGTCATAACCAAACAGTTGTTCCAATTGCAGATCAACCTCATCTTGAGTGACCGCAATGCCCAACCGGGCGGCTTCCTCACTCACGAGGTGTTCCTCAACCATTTACTCCAACACACCGCCACCGAAAACCGTAGCAACACCGGGCGATAATTGAGACTGCAATTGCGCCTTCTGTTGCTGCAGCTGTTCGACGAATGACTGCATCGTTTCATCCGTAGTATCGAACTGCGTCAGGTAATTCTCATATTGCAGAATCTGACTCTGTGTGCTCAAGCGCTCAAAGCGCACCCGCGCCTGATAATCCTTGGTCTTGATAGCTGTAGCATCAATGCGTGCCACCGGCGCATTGGCTTTGATGATCAATTCGCTG
>CAYWMV010000491.1:0-1181 GCA_964459055.1 uncultured Ignavibacteriaceae bacterium
GGAGATGATTACAAAAAAGCGGGATTTCCCGTTTTAAATGATATTTTCGGACTAAATGTACTAAAAATTCTTACGGCTTTCTGGATAGTACTGTCAATGCTCTTTGCCGCAGGAACATCTTTTTCAGGACTTATTGAAAATGACGTCATACGCTACTTGCTGGTTTTTTCGGGAGCAACAGTTATTGTTCTGACAATACTTAATTTAAAAAAAGATATTGCAAGAAAAAATTCATTCAGATTATTTATGGCAGTAAACACTTTCACATTACTATATATACTTTTACTTTACATTGACAAAATAATTACTTTAATTTGATAAAATAATATCTAATATTCTTAATTCTTAATTTTTAATTCTTTATTGAATATGAACTTCTTTGAACAACTTGTAGTACCGCCGACAGCAGAAAATATGCCTCTTCTGAATCTTGTTCAGATTGTGTCTTTTTCAGTTTTCTATCCGTTTCTTGGTATGTTAATCGGCGGCTCGTTTTTGTCGCTGATATTCGGTTATCTGGGAAATAAAAAAAATAACAGCGTATATAAGATGTTTGCTAAGGACGTAATTATGAAACTTACGGTCAGCAGAAATGCAGGTTACGCACTGATTATTCTACCAGTCGTTTCTGTTTCGATTATTTTTTCCCAGTTTTTGTACTCGTCAAATATTATATCGGTAAGTTTATTTTTTGTCTCGGCATTAATTTATTTTATTGCTGTTATTTATGTCTACAAATACAGAGCAAGTTTTCAGATTAGTTCCGTTTTACTGTCTTATAAATCCCTCGTTCAGGAGGAAAGAATCCCCGAGGAAATTAAAGATTTTGAAAATAAAACCGCAGTCGAAAAACCCAGATACGGTAAACTTGCAGTCATCCTGCTTCTTCTTGCAACATTCCTATTTACCGGAAGTCTTACCGTTGCAGGAAATATACAGGAATGGAAAGATTTTCCGACGATTCTTTCCGTTATATTCAGCGGTAAAGTCTGGTTGAATTTTATTGATTTCCTGATTTTTGCTTTTGCCGTTACGGGCGCTTCGATTTTATTCTTCTTTTTTTACTGGCAGAACGGAATTAAATTCGAAAATGAGGAATATAAAGATTTTGTCAGGAAATTCACGGGTTCTCTCACTTTAATTTCAGTTCTGGCTTTACCGGTATTTCTGTTCATCAGTTT
>CAYWMV010000492.1:0-1175 GCA_964459055.1 uncultured Ignavibacteriaceae bacterium
CACGTGCTTTATCCAGAGGACCTCCTGCTGTTCCGACAATTGTAACTCCGGAGCCTAAAGAGTTAAATCCGTCATTTATTTTCTTTCCGTCCCCAACCGGTATATCTATGCCACTATAAGGTTCAGGTCCCAAGCAAGCTACTCCGGGGGCGTTTGCAACAAATAAGCTATCTCTGATTTTCGTCCGGTGTACTTTTATTATCATATCAATATAGTCATCCTCAGCATAATAAAAATTCCCGTTTGAACCAGACCATTTATCGTATTCTTGCCAGTCAACACCTGCCGCATCTAACTTATTAAAAATCTCCTGATTCATAACTCTCATTCCTGCATTTCTATAATACAAAGCATTACTGTCAAGGATAATGCTATAAGCCCTTCCTGTAACATGCATTAGCCCTTTGCTTACTTCCTGATACCAGTCACTAAGGGTTTCCGTACTGTCACTGTATCTGTCCCAATAATTCCCGACCGTATCTTTGACTAATGCTAATAAATCATTTTTATAAACCGGAGTATCGCCTATGGGCCAATAATTCGCCTCAATTATTTCATCTGCAAATTGAACAAAAACCAGAAGTACTCTTAGCGTTGCAAATGCGGGCGCATTGTTTTCATCGGTTCTGTGTAGTTTCCACATACCCCCGGTTACATTATTGGGAGAATAATATCCGGGTGTAAATTGGCTTAACGGACATTGAGTGATATATTCCTGTGATAACAGATTCGAAATTGTAATCATAAAGATGATTACCGTGATTATGAATTTATATTTTTTCATTTTGGTTTAATTTTTAATTTTAAAAAATGTAATTTTAAAAATAAGAGAGCTTCAGTAAAGAGTATTGCAGCTCTTTATGTTTAAATACTAATTTTCTGACGACCATCAGTTTAGTATATAAGAAGCTCTCTTTTTATGGTGCTCTTATATAAATCAATATGTATAATATTTTACTTTATCAAAACAATTCTAATTGTTTTTTCGATATTGTTTCCTGCACTTAGTTTTACAAAATAAATTCCGCTGTTTAAATTTTCATTTTTTAGTATAATTTTATGATTCCCGGCGCTTTTGGCTCCGCTGAATAAAGTATATACTTCCCTGCCGAGTATATCGTAAACCGATAGTCTTATTACTGCATTTTCGGGTATTTCAAATTCTATAACTGTGG
>CAYWMV010000493.1:0-1163 GCA_964459055.1 uncultured Ignavibacteriaceae bacterium
AACCCCGAGCTGTGTGCTGACGGCCATCCATTGTCCATCAGGCGAGACGGCCAGAGAAGTCGGGCTGCCTTTACCAATGCGTAAAGTGGGGTTTAACACTGGGAGGGAAACTTCCATTGGTTGATCCATGCTCACCTGGACCAACCGGATCACCTGACCCTCCGTTTGCCAACGCGTAGGGTCCACCTCGATGATGTAGGTAAATGACTCCCCCTGCATGGGGGTTTCCCCAATCCAATCGACCACCGATTGCTGGTATTTCTGCCCGTTCACTTCAACGTCGTAGGCAGCATAACGGTAGACCCCTTGCGATATCTCCCGATATTCCGTGGTGGTCCCGCCCGGAACATCCCCGAACTCGATCCGTTCGTCAGGGAATCTCACGACCAGATTATGCAGGGTAAAGGTGCTTTGGTTGGTAATCCGCAATCGTTGGAGTTGCGATTGGGCATCTGGTGTTTTTGCTGGGATCGTTGCTTCGGACTCAGAGGGAGGAATTGTTGCGGCATCTGGGGATGTAATCTGACCAGGCGTTACATCTGGTGAAACCATTGGTACAGCGGTACAACCGTTCAACACCGTAAATAGGATTAACGGGATGAACACCCTAGACAACAGTTTGGACATTTTTACCTCCTGTATTGGCTAATCGCTGATGCCCCGCGACAGTGGTGGCTGTTAGAAATGGTATCCCGGAATGTGGTGATGAAGATCTTCTGTTTTTCCAGAGAAAATTACCCGGCCTTGTTGTAAAACAATAGCTTGTTCTGTGAAACGTTCAACATCAGGCGGATCGTGGGTGCTGAACACGATCAGGCGACCTGATGACGATTTGCGAGCCAACGCAAAGACACGTTCGCGTTCTTCTACGTCCAATCCGCGCGTCAATTCGTCTAGCAACAACAGAGACGGCTTTCCGAGGAAGGCCTGCGCGATCCCGGTCAGGCGGATTTGCCCCCCGGATAGTCTTCCAAAGGGTCGGTCGGCCACGGATTTCAATCCTAAGGCGGAAAGCAAATAGTCTACCTGGCCAGACTCAGAGATATTCTTCAGCGTCCCAAGATATTCCAGGAGCTGCCTGGGCGTCAAATTGTGGGGAAAATCCAACTCTTGCGGCACGTAACCAAGCTGGCCTCTCAGCCAAGGAAAGTTTTGTGTGTAGG
>CAYWMV010000494.1:0-1163 GCA_964459055.1 uncultured Ignavibacteriaceae bacterium
GTAATAATTTTTTCATTTGTTTTTGTTATAAAAAACGGGAATTTCAATTCCCGTTTTAAAATAAAATTCCTGTATTAATCAGACATCTATGTGCATTATCCAGCCGAATTTATCTTCGATTTCTCCGTATTGAATTCCTGTAATCGTATCATAAAACTTCTGTGCAACCGGACCTATCTTATTGTTATTTACGGTCATTTCTTTGTCTCCGTATTTCAGAAATCCGACAGGAGATATAACGGCTGCTGTTCCCGTACCGAATATTTCCTGAAGTTTGCCTTTATCATAAGCATCAGATATTTCATCAATGGAAATTTCTCTTTCCGAAACTTTCATTCCCCATTCTCGCGCGAGATGGAGTACGGATAATCTTGTTATACCGGGCAAAATCGAACCTCTGTCAAGACAGGGAGTAATAAGTTCATCATCGATAACGAACATAATATTCATAGCACCTACTTCATCAACATATTTACGTGAAACTCCGTCCAGCCACAATACCTGAGCATATCCGTTTTTATGAGCTTCCATTCCTGCTTTTAATGAAGCAGCGTAGTTTGCCGCTGTTTTAGCATTTCCCACTCCTCCGCTGACTGCCCTGACGTAATCCTTTGACACCAATATTTTTACAGGTTTTAGTCCTTCTGCATAATAAGATGCTACCGGTGAAAGTAATATAATTAATTTGTATTCCGATGATGCGGTAACACCGAGAAAATTTCCCGAACCAAACACAACGGGACGGATATATAAAGACTGTCCTTTTTCTTTAGGTATCCAGTTATGTTCAATTTTAACTAATTCCTTTAATCCTTCGAGAAAAAGATTTTCGTCAAATTCCGGAATACAAACAGCTCTTGCCGAATTATTTAATCTTTTTGCGTTCATATCCGGTCTGAAGATATTCACTCCGCCTTTTACAGAACGGAAACCTTTCATTCCTTCAAAAATTGTCTGCCCGTAATGCAGAGTGCACATTGCCGGTTCGATTGACATTGCGGTATAAGGTTCTATTCTCCCCTCATCCCATTTCCCATTTTTATAATCAGATATGAAAATTTGGTCTGAGAAGAATACTCCAAATCGCAGATTATTCCAGTCAACTTCGTTGATTTTAGAACTTTTTGCTCTTGTAATTTTTAAGTTTGACATAATATATACTT
>CAYWMV010000495.1:0-1154 GCA_964459055.1 uncultured Ignavibacteriaceae bacterium
CGCCCCATATTGCCGGCCAGATCTTTCAATTGGCGAACACACTCATAACTTAGTCTAAAAGAACGAACTGGTTTGGTAGGTGAGTTTTTCCTGGGCATTTTTTGATCCTTTTTATGATAATTAATCGTAATACAAATGTATTACGATGTCAAGAATCCAAAATAAATCATTTGATTTACAATGATGTTTGGCTATAATTATTTATATTGGTGGGGATGAAGTTATTTGTGATTACCTCGTCACATCGACAATCTTTTTCACTGATGAATTAGTATATTTAGTTTTAGTTCGAATTTTTTATAGTCTGATAATTATTCACGCTGACCCAAATAATAGATGAAAAGATCATAGAAAATACATTTGTATGATACTTAATAGAAAATAGGTATGATTAACAGGAGGGGAAGCAATGTGGCATGATGTAGAAACAACCAAGGACTTACTCAATTTCACTGTTGTCGCCGATACAGCAGCGCAGCTTGTGCTTGAATCCGCTGGACAGCCACTGTCGATAGGCATTTCAGGTAACTGGGGAACGGGGAAATCGTCTTTGGTCAAGATGATAGAAACAACATTAGTGAAAGCAGATGTCAATAGTGGTAAGTATGTATTTCTTGAATTCAACGCATGGCTTTATCAAGGATATGACGATGCACGTATGGCGTTACTTCAATCCGTTGCAGACAAACTTTTCGCAGAAGCAAATTCGCGTAAGTCATATATTGATAAAGCAGTAGAGTTTGTAAAGAGAGTAAATTGGTTACGTGTGGGTAAATTGCTTGCACCTACCGTTTCTGGTGCTCTTCTTGGTGGTACTTTAAGTGGTCCTGTTGGCGCTGTAATTGGAGCTGTTGCCGGACTAAGCAAGGCAGGTTCAACTCCAACTTCTGATGATATTACAAAAGTCACAGATGCGTACAAAAATCTTCAACCAGAACTAATTGGATTACTAAAAGAAAAAGAGGAAAAATCTCTACCTCAGGAAATCGCTGAGTTGCGAGCTGCCTTTTCAGATTTGCTGACCTCCCTTGATGTAACACTAATTGTGTTGGTCGACGACCTAGATCGCTGTTTACCAGACACTGCCATCTCCACTCTTGAAGCAATTAGGCTTCTTCTCTTTCTCCCTCGCACTGCCTTCATTATTGCAGCAG
>CAYWMV010000496.1:0-1142 GCA_964459055.1 uncultured Ignavibacteriaceae bacterium
GGTGGTTATTCCTCTCATTGGCGCAGGTCTTTATCGGATCTGGCAGGGAGACTGGGCATTAGTCCTTCTTGCTGTCTTAGTTGCAGCTGTTAGTGAACGGTATAGAATATCTCAAGCATTTGGCTGGGAAGAGTTAAGCCGAATAATCACCTGGCTCCCATTGCTATTTTTGGGAGCATTCCTCTCGATTCAATCTTCACCACTTTCAGCTTTGGCAATCATTGGCTTCTGGGCAGCCTGGGAATTGAAGTGGTGGGGTGGCGCGGATGCCGTCAGTGCAATTACGATCTGTCTTATCTGGCCAGGGATTTTCTTTATCATATCGTTTCTGGTTATTCACCTAATCGTTGTGATTGCTTCGGGATTAATTTCAGTGATTCGGGAACAGAAAATCAAGCTTCACCGTTTACCGGGGTTGCCGATATTGTTGGTCTCGGTATTAATCTTGAAGGTATGGATTATCTTTTTAGGTTAACCCGCAATGTCTGGATTTTGCTTATATTATCATAACCAAACTTGCGAGGCCTCCCTCACGTACACCGTGGCGAAACACTCGAGTACACCCTACTAAACGCCTGGGACAAGGAGCGTAATGGTTTTGTTCTCTGAGGGCTTAAGTGGGACAGGTCTACCCAAATTTTTTCGCCAGTTCATTAAGCTCATTTTCATCAAACGCTATATCAGCTCGATGAACTACCTCTCGAACAAAGGCTAATTCAGTATCTGAAGGTTTGTCATCAACCACAACAGCAATGCATATTGCTTTAAATATAGTTTGCCTGTCCTCAATAGAACAGTTCGCTAATAGGTTGAGAATTTCTTCTTTATCGAAGTTTACTTGTTTTGAAAAGTTCTCGACATCTGGAATACTCCCAATTTCCTGGATTCGCGTGGTAAATGCTCGAAGAAACCATGCTTCCGGACGCGTGACTTTTTTGTCAGAATAAATGGCTAGCCAGATCAGGTTCAGGAACAGGTATTTATTCTGTATTCCTTCAAGGGGAAAATCGCGCACAGTCTCATCAATGGCGGCGCGTCTCCGATATTTTGTTTTGGCACGTTTCCCAATTTGGCTGGTATTGTAATAGTTCAGACCTACTCCAAGGGGGATATTGATGCCTGGGATGGCTCCCTTAATAATC
>CAYWMV010000497.1:0-1142 GCA_964459055.1 uncultured Ignavibacteriaceae bacterium
CATAAAGTTCATAAAGTTCATAAAGTTTGTAAAGTTTGTAAAGTTCATAAAGTTTGTAAAGTTTGCAAAGCTTGTAAAGTTTGTAAAGTTTGTAAAGACTTTAAAGTAGTCTACTGACTTCTGACTCCTGACTTCTGACTATTGATTTCAATCTTTTTTGACTGTGCTTTGACTTGTCACTTTCAACTTGTAACTTTTTACTGAAAAGAAAAGCCCCGATAAATCGGGGCTTTTATTCTATAACTAAATTCTATGACTAACTTCCGATTATTTGAGAAGCGTCATCTTTTTAATATCAACGAATCCGTTTACTTCAAGTCTATAGAAATAAACTCCGCTTGTAAGAGCCGATGCATTATAATCAACTATGTAAGAGCCTGCTGATTTTTCTGCATTTACTAATACTGCCACTTCTCTGCCGAGTACATCAAATATTTTCAAAGTTACAAATCCTGATTTCGGAATCGTAAAGTTAATTTTTGTAACGGGGTTGAAAGGATTCGGGTAATTCTGAGACAGCGAATAATCCGCCGGAATAGTTGTTTGATTTTCTATACCGACCAATCCTGAACCGCATCCGAAATAATCAAATGCATTTACAGCTGCGCCATTATAACCGCCCGCGACAAATACTCTTACTGTATCATTTACACATTTGCTTGTAACGCCACCCCAGGCATTCGATATACCTACGGGTTTACCTGCAACAGAAGACCAGGTATTTGTATATATATTCCATATATAAGCAACAGCACTATAACCGCCGCCTGATATTTCTCCGCCCATTACATAGAAGTAATTATTATATGCAGTTCCTCCCGTTCTGCTTAACCCTGCTACCGGAAGCGGTGTTTTTGCAGCCCAGGTAATTGACGAAGCATCAGAACCAATCGTTCCGGCATAGAAAGTATTTAAGAATGCAGTGTTATATCCGCCTGCCATATATATGACATTACCGGAAATAGCCAAGGCATGTGACCTTCTACCCTGTCCCGAAGGCAGAGAGTTTGCTATAGTTCCCCAGGTATTGGATGCAGGTCTGTAATAATGAACTGCAAGATTTGTTCCGGAACCGGTATATGGTCCTCCGACAACAAATATTACACTATCGCCCCAGCACACCGAACCATGAGCGGCTAAAG
>CAYWMV010000498.1:0-1086 GCA_964459055.1 uncultured Ignavibacteriaceae bacterium
AAAGCGATTTCGAGTATTTCAGCCTTTTTCCCAGCCTATAACGACGGCGGTACCATTCCCAGCATGGTACTCACCGCACTGATGGCTTTACGCCAGGTGACGGATGATTTCGAGATCATCGTGGTGAATGATGGCAGCAGCGACTACACTGCCGAGATATTGGATGAACTGGCGCGCCGCGTTCCGGAGCTGCGCGTAATTCACCACCCGCAGAACAGAGGCTATGGCGGCGCCCTGCGCACGGGCTTCGCTGCCGCCACCAAGGATTGGGTCTTTTACACCGATGGCGATGCGCAGTACAATCCCCTGGAGCTCACGATGCTGGTGGATGCCGTGACGCCGGAAGTGGATGTCGTCAACGGTTATAAGATTGCCAGACACGATCCGCTCTCGCGGAAAATCATCGGCAGGGTCTACCATCACTTTGTGAAGTTGCTGTTTGGCTTTAAGTTGCGCGATGTGGATTGCGATTTCCGCCTGATCCGCCGCGCGCTCTTCGATGCGGTGAAGCTCAAGAGTGATAGCGGTACCATCTGCCTGGAAATGGTCAAAAAGTTTCAGGATGCCGGATTCCGGTTTGCAGAAGTGCCGGTGCATCACTATCACCGGCAGTATGGCGTTTCCCAATTCTTCAACTGGCGGCGACTTTTGCGCACGGCGCGACAATTGAGCGCCTTATGGTGGGAACTGGTCGTGCGCAAAACACACCAATCACAGCCATCAAGATAGGTGAAGGCAAACATGGATTACGCAGGCAAATTCACGGACAAACGGGTGCTGATTACCGGCGGATTAGGTTTCATCGGCAGCCATCTGGCGCACCGGTTAGTAGACCTGGGCGCGGAAGTGCTGTTGGTGGATTCCCTGATCCCAGATTACGGCGGCAATCTCTTCAACATCGCGGAAATTGAGCATCGTGTGCGGGTGAACATCGCCGATGTACGGGATACCCATGGCATGAATTGCCTGGTTCAACATCAGGATTATCTCTTCAACCTCGCGGGGCAAGTCAGTCACCTGGATAGTATGGTAGACCCTTTCACGGATTTGGAGATCAACTGCCGCAGCCAAATCTCGATCCTGGAA
>CAYWMV010000499.1:0-1077 GCA_964459055.1 uncultured Ignavibacteriaceae bacterium
GAATCGTGTTTTTCCGTGTTTAATCCGTGTATTCAGTGTTTCGGATACGTAATACTTGTATTCTTAATTCTTAATTCTTAATTGAATCGCGTCTCTGCGTGAAATAATTCTCTTCGTTCTACTTACTACTTACTACTTACTACTTACTACTGACTTCTTTTTCTCCATTTTAATTTGGGAAATTTAGAGGTAATTTGAGGCATATAAAATAACCCCCATGCCACATAACAAAAAACTGCAAAGCGACTTTGTAGCAAGTCTGAAAAAAATCAAACAGGACAAATTCTCCGGTTCCCAGAAAGTGCTGGATGATACGATCGCGGCATTTCATTTGTTTCTGAAACTTGATACGGAATATACGGATATTAAACTTGCAAGGTATGTTAAATTTGCTCTGCGGGGACTGCTGGAATCACATAATCAGTTTGCACTGTTAAGGCATTTCAGGGATGAACTGCTTCTGGAGGTGGAGATTTATTTTGCAACGGATAAGGAAGAACGCGCTAAATCTTTAAGGGAACACTTGCTCAGGAAAGTTGAGAGTTATTATAAAACCTGGAGAAGCGTGAACGACAGGATCTCAATTAATGCATTGCTGAATATTGATTTTGCGAATAAAACGGTTTTTCTTCACAGCAACAGCAGTACTGTGAGAAATCTTTTCGATTATATAAAAAAACAGAAGTTAAATCTTGAAATTATTCAGACGGAGTCCCGTCCGAAATGTGAAGGTAAATTTCAGGCGGAATATTTTGCTAATCACGGATTCAAGGTTACGTATATTGTTGACTCCGCCGCAGTAAAATATTTATCGCGGGCGGATTTTGCGATTATGGGCTGCGACTGCATTTATGAAAACAATTTCATTAATAAAATTGGTACGAAAGGAATTGCAATCGGCTGTAAAGCAGTCGGCATTCCGTTTTATGTAATTACCGACAGCAGAAAATTTTCCACATCCGAAAATCTTAAGCCGGAAAATAAAAAACCCGTTTCGGAAATTATCTCGGGTGCGTCTTCCCTGCCGTTTGTTATTGAAAATTATTATTTTGAAAGCACACCTGCGGAATATATAAC
>CAYWMV010000500.1:0-1062 GCA_964459055.1 uncultured Ignavibacteriaceae bacterium
ATTTTGATTTTTCCCGTTGACCATCCGCACGTTCGGATAGAAACAATTCAGGAACTTATTAAATCATTTAATCTGAATCCGGAAAGTGTAATCAAACCGGTTTATAAGAATTCGTCAGGTCACCCGGTTATCATACCTTCCTCATTGTATAATGAAATTACATCGGGAAAATCCGGTGATTTGAATTCCGTCATCAGAAATTCTAAAATTAACACCATCCGTCTGAAGACAAAAGATATGGGAGTTTTAAAGAACATAAACACCCCGGAGGATTTGATATAATACCTATGTCCTGGATTTGTTCAAAAAGTTGAAAGACGTCATACTTGTCATTCTGAACTTGTTTCAGAATCTCAAAATCCTGCTTATTTTCGAAAATAGAACCTGAAATTCGCAGCGGCGGACATGATGACAACTTTTGGGACGATCCCTTAATATCGGTAAATTCATAACCCGGCATAGCCGGAACCAAACTATTTAATTATTATATTATATTCCGTGTTCTTCCGTTTCAATCCGTGTCCATCGGTGAATCTAATGCATAATGCTGGTATTCCGTCCCGTGTCCACGGGACTAATCCGCGTATTCCGCGGTCTGATAAAGTTTGCCATTTTGTGCTGAATTTGAAAACTAATGGAATAACACTCTCCCCTTTTATCCCATCAGGTCGAAGACTCGCCGCGGAGAGGATTCAATATCGTAACTTTATTAACGTAACTTAAAGCAGGAACTTGCGTAAACGCAATTAAGAAACAGAAGTATAATATTAAATAATTCGAAAATGAAAAATTTCAAAGTAACAATTTTAATATTATCTCTTGTTCTGCTCACAATTGTAAATACGGGTTATTCACAAAAAAGTACATCGAAAGGCGAAGTTACCGGAACCGTTCTGGATAAATCCGGCTTACCTCTCGAATCAGCAACCATTCAGGTATTTAAACAGGAATCCGAAAGTTCGGTGAACGGCGGTGCTACAGACAAAGACGGCAAATTCATTATCACTGATATATCGGAGGGAGTCTATACCGTTAAAATAAGTTATATCGGATACGGAACCG
>CAYWMV010000501.1:0-1042 GCA_964459055.1 uncultured Ignavibacteriaceae bacterium
CCGCGTTCGGGCCGGTGCGCGCCAGCCAGACGGTCGGCTCGATGGTCTCGTCGCTGGCGCCGGACGTGCAGACGCACTTCGTCACCGGGACGGCAGCGCCCTGCACCAGCGTCTTCAAGCCGGTGTGGCTGGGCGCGGACCTCGACCTGTTCGGGCCGATCCCTGATGGGCGCTATGACGAGGCGACGCTCTTCTGGCGGCACGAGGCGCTGCACCGCGCCACCCTGCGCAACTACCCCGCGTTGGCCCCGCTGTATCAGCCGGAGCGCGACGCCCTGGAGCAGCGCATCATCCCGGCGGCGCTGGCGTTTCGCCACACCGCGCCGGAAGATCGCGTCGCGTTCGCGTCTCGCTGTTTCGCAGAAGCCGCCGCCGCCGAGGCCCGGTGGCGCGCCGACGTCGAGGCTGCGCCGGTGTCCGGCTCGCCTGGCCTGCTCTACCGGCGGGCGTGGCAGGCGCGCAACCGTGCGGCGGGGATGCCGCACGAAAGCAGTTAAAGCCAGCCACAAGCAGCGTAAAAGCAGCCAGCAGCAGCTCAGCCACCGCGAGCGCGCGGGACGGGGGCTGCTGCTGGCTGTGCGCTTCGCTACGGCTCAGTCGAACTTCAGCACTTCGCGCGGCTTGCTGCCGCTCTCGGCCGGGCCGACGATGCCCTCCTGCTCCATCAGGTCGATCAGGCGCGCGGCGCGCGTGTAGCCGATCCGCAGCCGCCGCTGGAGCAGGGAGATCGACGCCTTGCCGAGATTCTGCACGACCTCAACCGCCTGCCGGTACAGCTCGTCCTCGTCCGAGCCGTCGTCCTCGTCGTCGAACGACAGCGCGCTCCCGCCGTCCCAGAAGGTCGGCTGGCCGTTCTCGCCGCGCATCGGCACGGAGCCGCCGCTGCGCCCGCCGTCCATCGGGGCGACGTTGAAGTACATGCCTCTGGCTGACGGTGCGCCATGTTGAGCTTTCTGCTGTCGCCAGTGATTGATTATCCCGTTGATCTCCTCGTCGGAGACGTAAACACCCTGCATACGCAGCGGCGCGGCGGCGTCAGGCG
>CAYWMV010000502.1:0-1031 GCA_964459055.1 uncultured Ignavibacteriaceae bacterium
CGCCTGGCCCACGGTAGCGCAGCTCGCTACGAGGCTCATCACGACCAACAGTAAGAGACTATTCATAACCATGTTTCGCCAAGACATTTCAATCAAACTCCTTCATTATATTCTTGCGATCATGGTATGAACGTGCCCGGGCGGGCTTTTGTTCCATCCGCGACTAGGTGAAGGCGAAGATGTTGGCGGAGAACTGCGTTGGATCGAAGGGCGCGCCGCCGTAACTGCCCTGGTGCGCCGTGAGCCGGAATCCGCGCGCCGTGTGCAGGGCGATGATCTCGGCAGAAGGCAGCGGATAGAGTGGGGTGGCATCGGTGAAGATTTCGACGCCGTCGACGAGCAGGCGCGTCTCGAAGGTGACGCGCTCGGCGGAGATATCGCGGTAGTGCCGCTCGAAGATCACGGCGACGCCGTCGTTCTCGGCGGTGATGAGGGGCAGCGCCACGGTGCTCTGGGTGAGCACGTAATCCCAGTTCATCACCTGGAGCACCCACGCGCCGCCCGGTCTGACGGCTTTGCGCACGTCATCCAGGAAGCGGCTGAAGGCGGCGTGCGGCAGGTGCGCAGCGGTGTTGCCGATGCAGAAAGCCGCGGCGAAGGCGCCGCCCAACGTGGTGATCGCACGCATATCCAGCGTGTGGAAGGTGGCGGCGGGATAGTGCTTGCGGGCATAGGCGACCATCGCCGGGTCGAGGTCAATCCCGGTCGCGTCGAAGCCGTCTTTGGCGAGCGCGCCGGCGTAGTGCCCGGTCCCGCAGCCGATATCCAGCACCGTTGCCGGGGGAGTGGGCAGGATGCGCCGCAGGAAAGCGTAGACGGGTTGGCTGAAAGGGAAGACGGATTCGTAATAGGTGGCAAAGCTGCTGTAGAAGCTCATGGCAGGATCTCCTTTTGCAAAACACTGAAAACATGGGAACCACGAAACATGGGAAACCACGGAATACACGGAACACACGGAAAAAGACTATGGTAGAAAAAGGATTCGCGCGTTCCGGGGTATTCTCACACAAAGGCGCAAATGTGCAAAGGGG
>CAYWMV010000503.1:0-1027 GCA_964459055.1 uncultured Ignavibacteriaceae bacterium
TATCCAAGTTAGGTGCGTTTCAACTTTGGAGCAAAAGCAAGATTACTATCATACAAATGCCTTTCTCTTCTGCGCCCTGTAGGGGTACCTGAGATTTTCACTCCCGTTTTGAAACGCACCCCCGGTGAACGTTTTGCTGGACAAAGCTTCGTTTAGTGGCATAATCTTTTCTGAGTTGCGCAATGCACTGATTTTCAAGGAGGGGAGACCATGTTAGATCTGGAATTATTGCGCCATGAGCCTGAACGTGTGCGAGAAGCGTTACGCAAGCGTAATGATGATCCCAAACTCGTGGACGAGATTCTGCTGCTGGATGAACGTCGCCGCGAGGCCGTACAAGAAGTAGAAATCCTGCGGGCAGAACGCAACCGGGTCTCCAAGGAAATCGGTGCGATGAAGGAACCGACAACCCGGCAAGCACGGATTGCGGAAATGCGCAAGGTAGGCGATCGAATCGCCGCTCTGGAGCAAGGGCTGCGCGAGATCGAAACGGCATTCAACGATAAGCAGCTCTGGCTACCCAATATCCCCGACGCCTCCGTGCCTGTTGGCCCTGATGAAAGCCACAATCAGGTTGTGCGCACCTGCGGTACACCCCGGGACTTCGCCGCTGCAGGTTTTGAGCCGCTGGCTCACTGGGAACTGGGACCGGCGCTGGATATCCTCGATTTCGAGCGCGGGGTGCAGCTCTCCGGCAGTCGCTTCTACGCGCTCAAGGGCGCCGGCGCGCGCCTGCAACGCGCCCTAATTTTCTGGATGCTGGATGTACACACGCGCTTCAATGGCTACACCGAATGGTATCTGCCCTTTGTAGTGCGGCGGGAGATGTTGGTCGGAGCAGGGCAGTTGCCCAAGTTCTCCGACAACCTGTACCGGGATGTGGAAGATGATCTGTGGCTTCTGCCGACGGCTGAGGTGGCGTTGACGAACATGCATCGGGATGAAATTCTCGAGGCAGAACGCCTGCCGCTGAACTACGTAGCCTATACAGCGTGCTTTCGCCGCGAGAAGATGAGCGCCGGACGGG
>CAYWMV010000504.1:0-1023 GCA_964459055.1 uncultured Ignavibacteriaceae bacterium
ATCTACAGGTACGGCAACTTCCTTTCCGAGTATATCATAAACAAATAATTTGACTTTACCTTTAAATGGAATCGTGAAATCAATTATAGTAGAGGAATTAAACGGATTAGGGTAATTTTGATTTAAAGTAAAATTTTCAGGAATTATTTCGGAAATTTTTTTAATACCTACTTCACCTCCGTTTGTTGTATAGAGTATTCTGCCCGAATCTCCTACTGCATATCCGGTATTGTTGTTTAGAAAATAAACGGTGTATAAATGTGAAGATATTCCGGTGTTTTGAATATACCAGGTCAATCCGCCATTCACAGTTTTTGCAATTTTTCCAAAAACACCAACAACATATACTGTATCCTGGGAAGTTGCAAATAAATCATAAAATTGAAAAGAACCATAAACATAATAAAAATTCTTATATCCTTCCGTTGTTTTCCATATAAGCGAGCCATCCGTAACATAACCTACATCTTCGTTAATAAATGAAATTGAAAATATGGGAAATAATGTGAAATTCAGTTTATATCTTGTCCATGTATATCCTGTATCCCAAGTAACATAAAAAAAGTAAGGAGGTCCTAAATTATTATCATAACCGAAATCTGTTGAGACAATTCCATAACTTCGGTTAACAAATTGCATTGTATGTATTTTATCGTTGAATGTTTCCGGTTTAGTCCAGGTTAATCCTCCGTTAGTGGTCTTATACATATACTGAATTTCGCCTCCAATAAATCCTGTATTTACATCAATAAATTCGATGTCATTAACATGACTATAACCTGAAGGTATGTTTAATTGTGTCCAGTTTAATCCGCCGTTTTGAGTCTTTAATAACTTATTCCCTAAAGCGTATCCAATGTTATTAGTATCAAATTCAATTATTTTGGCATATACAGACGGATTTGAAAATATTATAGACCAGTTGATTCCTTTATTTGTTGTCTTAAAAATTCCTCCTCCTTCACTAGTTGCATATCCGGTGTTCGAATCAGAAAAACAAATATCCAGAAATCGAATACTTGT
>CAYWMV010000505.1:0-1020 GCA_964459055.1 uncultured Ignavibacteriaceae bacterium
TGGTTCCTGCTGTGATGTGTTATGTATTAATATCAGTATTCCATATATATTTGTAATAATTTATATTATTAAAAAATAAATTATTATGGATATTAAAAATGATTTACGGCTTGCTGTCCTGATTGATGCTGATAATGTCCCTTATGTAAATGTAAAGGAAATGCTTGAAGAAATTGCCAAATATGGGGTTCCTACATTCAAGAGAATCTACGCAGACTGGACTAAACCGACAGTTTCGGGCTGGAAGTCGGTTTTGCTTGAAAATGCAATTACACCCGTTCAGCAGTTCAGTTATACTACGGGAAAGAATTCAACAGATTCCGCATTAATAATTGATGCGATGGATATTTTATATTCAGGCAAAGTTGACGGATTCTGCATCGTTTCCAGCGACAGCGATTTTACAAAACTTGCAACAAGATTAAGAGAGGCGGGGATGAAAGTTTTCGGATTTGGGGAGAAAAAAACTCCAAAACCATTTATTTCTTCCTGCGATAAGTTTATTTATCTTGAGATATTGTCAAAAGAGATTGAGGATAAGTCTGAAATTGAAACTAAAAATAAAAAACCTGTCAGCCGGAAAAGAAAAGCGGTATCTCTGAAACCAATGCTTAATAAAGACGAGGAACTTGTTGACCTGATTTCTGATAGTATTGATGATATTGCGGATGAAAACGGCTGGGCTTTTCTCGGTGACCTCGGAAACTTTCTGCTGAAAAAACAGCCGAATTTCGACCCGAGAAATTACGGCTACAATAAACTTGTCCCGCTTATCAAAAGTTTCGGTAGATTTGAAATTGATGAAAGAGAAATCGGAAAAGGAAATATCAAGCATGTATATGTCCGGACAAAATAACTTACTTAACACTATTTTTCTTTCTTAATTTCAATACGGAATAGTATCGTTTCAATTAATTAATAACTTAATTTTACAGTTTTTCAATTAATATCTTGTAGTTTCAAGAATTTACAACCCACGACTTTAGTCGTGGGGATTCGAATAAAATCCAATGTTTTTAA
>CAYWMV010000506.1:0-1000 GCA_964459055.1 uncultured Ignavibacteriaceae bacterium
TACAAACTTTACAAACTTTACAAACTTTACAAACTTTACAAACTTTACAAACTTTTAACTAAAACACCACATACGCTTTCATCAGAAATGCCAGATTCCCAATCTGCGGAACTCTGTTTATCAACAGCGGATTCGTCATTTTCTGTTCCGGATAAAAACTCGTGTACCTCAGTTCAGCTTCAGCAGTAATTAAATTAAAAAAATTATATGAAAACCCGCTTCCGATCTTAAAACCTTTTATCCATTTTGAAGATTTGTACGAAGCAATTACGTATGCGGGATTATAGTTGTAACCGTATCCGTAATCGTAATACTCGCGTATCCTGTCCATAGATTCTGTTGTGTACTGCATCCCGAATCCTCCTGATATATAAAAAGAAAGTGAATATCTCCCTGCGGGATAAAACTTCAGTCCTATAAATGTTGGATTTGCATACAGCCGCGAATCGTCGTAACTGTCAATGTAATATTCTTCACCTTCATAACCCGTTTCGTATTGCCTGTCTGGTCTTCCAATCAGATGCCAGATGAATGAGGATTCCAGTTCAACTGAAAGATAATCGTTTAACTGCAATCCTGCATATAAATCAAATCCGATCGGACTCAACGTTCCGTCATCGTAATCATAATAATCATCTTCGTAATAATAATTGTTGTAGTTGTAATTGTAATCGTCGTAATAATAACTGTCCTGATATCTCAGTCCGTAGGTTTTTCCGAAATCTCCCCCGATATATGATTGAACATTTGTTCCGATGCCAATATAGAACTTAGGATAAATGCTGTATCCGTAATCAATATCATACCGCTGGGAATACCCCTGCGATATAATTATTGAAAAAAATAAAAGTGTAAATATATATCTTTTCATACCTTTTTCTTTTATACAGATAAATTTACACTTTTGTTCCTCAAAATAAAATCACATTTTTCCCGCCCTCATCTTATGATAGCGTTCCATTTAGTGTGTAAATTTAAAATTATCATTTGTAGGTAATGA